>NZ_JAQWOO010000093.1 GCF_029245835.1 Algibacter sp.
TTTAAAAGATGATAACATCACTTTTGAAGAAGTTGAAGAAGCAGCGAAACAAATCGGAATTCACGATTTTATAATGACTTTACCTGGCGGATATCATTATAATGTAAAAGAACGAGGTGCCATGTTATCTTCTGGTCAACGTCAATTAATTGCATTTTTAAGAGCGTATGTAAGTAAGCCAAGTATTTTAATTTTAGACGAAGCAACATCATCTGTAGATTCTCATGCTGAAAAAATGATTCAATATGCAACGGACACAATTACTAAAGGAAGAACGTCAATTGTAATTGCGCACAGATTGGCAACGATTAAAAAAGCCGATAAAATTATCGTAATAGATAAAGGTTTAATCGTTGAAGAAGGAACACATAAACAATTACTGAAAAAGGTTGACGGATATTATAAAAATTTGTACGAAAAGCAATTTAGTAGTGTAGAAGCGGTTTAGTTCAAGTCGCCTTTTATTTTTTCAATCAACTCGCTATAATCTGTGTACATTTGAAAAGACCCATCTTTTATATACGATATTTCTCCTGTCTCCTCAGAAACTAATAAACACAACGCATCTGTTTTTTCTGTAACACCAATTGCTGCTTTATGACGCAATCCAAAACGCGCAGGAATTTTCTCATTCGATAACGGTAAAACCACACGAGTTGCCACAACAAAATTATCTCTAATAACAGTTGCTCCATCATGCAAAGGACTGTTTTTATAGAAAATACTTTCTAAAATTGCTCCGTTTAAAGAGGCATTCATGTTGTCACCAGAATTGATTAAAAAATCTAAATTATTTGTGCGTTCTATAACAATTAATGCGCCAGTTTTAGTTTTTGATAATTTGACACTTGAGTTTACTAATATTTCTACATCAGTTTCAGATTCAATTTCTGATTGTAAAAATTTCAATTGTTTTAAAAAACTTCTTTTTGATGAGAAATTTGTAGTTCCAATCATCAATAAAAACTTCCTTATTTCTTGTTGAAATACAATGATTAAAGCGATAACTCCACCACTTAATAAGTAGCCTAAAATTCCACTTAGCATTTCCATTTTTAACGCTTGTGTTACTTTCCAAATCAAGAAAATAAATGCAATTCCAATAAAAATATTAATAGCAACTGTGCCTTTTAAAAGTTTGTAGATGTAATATAATAATGCAGCAACTAGAAGGATATCTAGAATGTCTAAAAAAGAAAAATCAATAAAGTCTAACATATATTATTTGCTGATGTTGTAAATGTACAGAAAAATTAAGACAGTTGCTCAACAATTTTAATTGCTTCCATGGCTTCTTTTACATCATGAACGCGTAAAATGTTTGCGCCATTTAATAAAGCAATTGTGTTTGCAGAAGTTGTTGCGTTTAATGCTAATTGTGGAGTTGTGTCTAAAGGTTTGTATAGCATCGATTTTCTAGAAATCCCTGCTAAAATAGGAGCATCTAAATTTTTGAAAAGCGATAAGTCTTTTAATAATTGATAATTGTGTTCAATGGTTTTCCCGAAGCCAAAACCAACATCAATAATAATATCGTTTATTTTTAATTGATGTAATTTGAAAATTTGCGCTGCAAAAAAAGAAATTACTTCTTTAGTTACATCTTCATAAACTGGATTTTGTTGCATGTTTTGAGGCGTTCCTAGCATGTGCATAATTATATACGGAACTTGCAATTCTGCAATTGCCGTAAACATTTTTGTATCCATTTTGCCGCCAGAAATGTCATTGATAATTGCTGCGCCAGCTTTAATAGTTTTTTTAGCGACATTACTTCTAAAAGTATCAACAGAAATAATAATTTCAGGAAAATGTTTTACTAATAATTCAATTATCGGAACAATGCGTTGTAATTCTTCATCTTCAGAAATATGTATTGCTCCAGGTCTTGAAGAATATGCACCAACATCGATAAAAGTTGCGCCCTCAAAAAGCATTTTTTCTACTTGTAATATAATGTCAGATTCATTTTTATACTTTCCAACATGAAAAAAAGAATCTGGCGTAATATTTAAAATCCCCATTACTTTTGGAGAAGAAATATCTATCAATTTACCGTTGCAATTCAATGTCATTTTAGCGAACAACTTTATTAATTATAAGCGCTTTTTCTGGTGCTTTATATGCTTGCATTTGCTGCATCAAACCTTTCACAGTTTTGTCAACGATCAATAATTCTCTGTTTTGTGTCTTTAAATATCCTTCTTTAACCATCACATCTAATTGTTGTAATGTGTGATCAAAAAACCCGTTTACATTTAAAATACCAATTGGTTTTTGTTCGATTTGTAATTGCCCTAAAGTCAAGGCTTCAAACAATTCGTCTAAAGTTCCAAATCCGCCAGGCAACGTAATATAACCATCAACCAATTTGCTCATTATTACTTTTCGGTCGCTCATTTTTTTGGTAGTAATCAATTCAGAAACTCCTTTATGAACCACTTCTTCTTTTTCTAACAACTTCGGAATTACACCAATAACTTCGCCTTTTTCAGTAAGAATTGTGTCGGCAATAACGCCCATCATTCCAATTTTTCCACCGCCATAGACTAAAGCAATATCATTTTTCACAAATTCTTTTCCCAATTCAATTGCTGCTTCTTTATAAACAGAATTAAATCCAACGCTAGAACCACAAAAAACAACTACTTTTTTCATAAAAGATGATTTCAAAATTTCTTCCGTAAAAATAAATGAAAAGCTTTGAAGATTTACTATTTTTACACAAATACTTTTATCAAAAAAAATGCAAAACACCTCGAAACAATACAACGCTGTAGTAGAAGAATGTAGAAGTTTGTTTATTAAAAAAATGAGTGATTATGGAAGTGCGTGGCGAATTTTACGTTTACCGTCGTTAACGGATCAGATTTTTATCAAAGCGCAACGCATTAGACAATTGCAAGAAAATGCGGTTAGAAAAGTTGATGAAGGTGAGAAAGCCGAATTTATTGGAATTATTAATTATTCGATAATGGCTTTAATTCAGTTGGAATTAGGCGTTGTAGAAAATCCAGATTTATCTACAGAAGCTGCAACTGAATTGTACGACAAACACATTGCAATTACCAAAGAATTGATGGAGAATAAAAATCATGATTATGGTGAAGCTTGGCGTGATATGCGAATTTCTTCGTTGACAGATTTAATTTTACAGAAACTATTGCGTGTAAAACAAATTGAAGATAATAAAGGAAAGACATTGGTTTCTGAAGGAATTGATGCCAATTATCAAGACATGATTAATTATTCGATTTTTGCAATGATTCATTTAAACGAAGACAAAGCATGAAAGCAGTAGTAAGTATTTCCAGAATTTTAGTTGGCGTATTATTTATTTTCTCTGGTTTCATTAAGCTAAACGACCCATTAGGATTTTCTTATAAACTCCAAGAATATTTCAGTCCAGATGTTTTGAACATACCATTTTTAGAGCCTTATGCATTAATAATTTCGGTTTTTGTAGTCGTTTTTGAAGTTGTTTTAGGCGTGTTTCTAATCATAGGGTACAAACCAAAATTTACCGTTTGGAGTTTACTACTTATGATTATCTTCTTTACATTCTTAACCTTTTATGCAGCCTATTTTGAAAAAGTAAAAGATTGTGGTTGTTTTGGAGATTTTATAAAATTAAAACCATGGGAAACGTTTTGGAAAGATGTTGCGCTTTTAGTGCTGATTATTATACTTTTTGTTGGTGTAAAATATATTAATCCTGTATTTGGAAAACTTTCATTAACAGTTTTGGCTTTACTTAGTTTCATTATTAGTTTATGGTTTGGATATCATGTGTTGATGCATTTACCAACGATAGATTTTAGAGCATATGCTATAGGGAAAAATATTCAAGAAGGTATGATTATTCCTGAAGATGCTCCAAAACCAATTCAAGAATACAGTTGGAAATTTAATGTTAATGGTGAAGATAAAATTATAGTAACCAATGGTTCTTATCCATCTATTGAAGGGGAATTTGTAGGTGTTGAAACTAAAGTCATTCAAGAGGGTTATACCCCACCTGTAGTCGATTTTTCAATTGAAAGTGCAGATGAAGATTTAACAACCCACTTTTTGGAGCAAGAAAATCTAGTTATAGTAGTATCTTACAGTTTGGAAAGTATTGAACAAGCAGGTGCTTTAAAGTTAAAATCATTGCAAGATGAAGCTCGGAAAAATAACTATCAAATAATTGGCTTAACGGCATCAGGCGACGATGTAAAACAGCGCATTAATGAGGCTTATAATATTGATTTTGATTGGTATTTATGTGATGAAAAAGCCCTTAAGACGGTGGTGCGTGCTAATCCAGGAATTTTAGAATTAGATAAAGGTCTTGTCCAACAAAAGGTACATTGGAATGATATTGACGACTTGAAATTACCAAAAGTTAATAAAAAGACAGAACCAAAAATAGTTGACGATACGATAGCTTACTTTGTTAATGATGAATCTTCAACAAAAGAAATCGTAGAGGCTTTAGAGGCTGATAATATAGAAAGCATCAATGTTATTAAAGATTCGGTTCAAGTAATGGAATTGAATGTAAAAAATAATACTTCATATACAGGAATAATAAAGGTTAAGCTTAAAGATTAGTTGTTCTTTTAAATCAAAACGACTAAACGGTTCAACGTATTTACAAATAAACTTTTTTATTGATAAACTACTTACTAAATAAAATCTTTTACGCCTTACTCACATTAATTGGAGTAGTAACGGTTATTTTTTTTTTATTTAGTGTACTACCTGGAGATCCTGCTCAAATGATGATGGGGCAGAATGATGATAGCGAACAGCTAGCTATTGTAAAGAAAAAGTATGGTTTTGATAAGCCAGTAGGCACGCAATATTTATACTATTTAAATGATTTATTTCCTGTGTCATTTCACTCAGAAAACTCAGAAGATTACACCTTTCTTAGCGAAGGAAAATATAGCGCAACAAAGTTGTTTTCTATAGGGAATACTACAACAGTTTTAAAGAAACCATATTTAAGAGAATCTTTTGCAAAACAAGGCAAACGCGTAAGCCAGGTATTAGCTGAAACCTTACCAAACACATTTGTATTAGCGGTATCTGCGATTTTTATAGCTATTGTTTTAGGAATTTTTTTAGGTGTAGTTTCTGCATTGTACAAAGACCAATGGCTCGATAAAACCATCCAGATTTTTAGCACCTTTGGCATGAGTATTCCATCATTTTTTAGTGCCATTTTATTTGCTTGGTTCTTTGGCTATTTGTTACATGATTTTACGAATTTAGAAATGACAGGGAGTTTATACGAGCTTGATGATTTTGGTGAGGCCATGCATATCAAGTGGAAAAACTTAATATTACCTGCTATAGTTTTAGGTATTCGTCCGCTTGCTGTAGTTATTCAATTGATGCGAAATTCGTTACTGGAAGTTTTTAATCAAGATTATATTAGAACCGCAAGAGCAAAAGGTTTAAGCGAATTCCAGATCATTAAAAAGCACGCCATTAAAAACGCATTAAATCCTGTAGTTACCGCAATTTCAGGTTGGTTTGCATCCATGCTAGCTGGAGCCGTTTTTGTAGAATATATATTTGGCTGGAACGGATTAGGAAAAGAAATAGTAAATGCTTTAAATACTTTAGATTTACCAGTAATTATGGGTGCTGTATTAATAATTGCAACCCTTTTTGTAATCATTAATATATTTGTCGACTTAATTTATGTTTGGTTAGATCCAAAAGTAAAACTAGAATAAATTCTTGCATAAAAAGAAATCTCATTATAAAAACCTTAAATCATGAACAAGTTAGCTTATATATTCATTTTATTATTTGCTTTTCTAAGTTGTAAAAACGAACCAAAGGTGTTTTCAGAAGACGCTTTAAATGACACTTTTCTAAGTTTAGAAGGCGAGTCAGTTACATTCAAATCTATTTTAGATGGGCATAAAGGAAAATCTATAGTTATCGATATTTGGGCATCATGGTGCGCTGATTGTATAAAAGGCATGCCAAAAGTAAAGGCTTTACAAGCGCAATTCCCAGAAGTTTCCTATGTGTTTTTATCTTTAGATAGAGGCGAAGAGGCTTGGAAAAGAGGTTTAGAGAAGTATAGTGTGGTTGGTGATCATTATTATTTACCAAATGCCAAGGATTGTAAGTTTGCAGATTTTGTAAATATTAGCTGGATTCCGAGATATATGGTGATAAATGAGGCTGGCGAAATCGTTGTATTTGATGTTATTGAAGCTGATGATGATAAGTTGATAAAAGCAATAAAAAAATAACTATTTTTGTTCTTTGAAGCGAATAATTATTAACTAAAAATAAAAAATCCTTTGATTTAAAGTCAGGATTATCAAAACATTATGAGAAAAAATATCGTAGCAGGAAACTGGAAAATGAACAATGATTTAGCACAAACAGAAGCGCTAATATCAGCATTACAAAAACAAACTAAAACAACAGATGCAGAAGTCATGATTGCACCAACCGCAACAAACTTATTGCAAGCTAATAAAGCTTTAAAAAATTCTCAAATAGAAGTTATAGCACAAAATATGCATTTTGCAGAAAATGGTGCTTATACTGGAGAAATAAGTGCTAGTATGTTAAAAAGTATTGGTGTTAATACGGTTATTTTAGGACATAGTGAGCGTCGTGAATATTTCAATGAAACCGATGAATTACTTGCTAAAAAAGTAGATGCAGCACTTGCAAAAGGGATGCGTATTATTTTTTGCTTTGGTGAAGAATTGGCAGATAGAAAATCTGGCAATGAAGAAACCGTTGTTGGTAACCAAATCAAAAACGCGTTGTTTCATTTAGGTGCCGCAGCATTCCAAAACATTGTGTTGGCTTACGAGCCTGTTTGGGCCATTGGTACTGGCGAAACGGCAAGTCCAGAACAAGCTCAAGATATGCATGCATTCATCAGAAAAACGTTAGCAGATAAGTACGGAAATGACATCGCCGAAGAGGTTTCAATTCTTTACGGTGGTAGTGTAAAACCAGCAAATGCCGAAGAGATTTTCTCTAAACCAGATGTAGATGGTGGTTTAATAGGTGGTGCAGCACTTAATGCTGATGATTTCTTTGCTATAGTAAACGCATTTTAATAAATAAAATTATTTGGGCGTTACCCCGATGAAAAATCGGGGTCGCGCTTTACATTACAAGTCCTCGCTATACCGGTAAAAACCGGTATAGCTGTGGGCTTTTCATTTCAATCCCTAACGCGGGCTTATTAGCTAACGCATTTCTAAAAACTATGTCTAATAGCATCTATATTGGTTATTACTTTAAAGTTCAGCCACTTCAACCAGCAGTCGAAATTCTAATTGCAGAGCTTGGTTATGCCGGTTTTGAAAGCTTTGTTGAAAACGAAGATGGTGTAACTGCCTATATCCAAAAAGAAGAATGGCATAAAAGCATTCTTGATGATATTCAAATTTTAAACTCAAACGAATTTGAAATCACTTATACGTTTGAAGAGATAGAGCAAACCAATTGGAATAAAGAATGGGAAAAAAACTTTAACCCAATTATAGTAGATAATGTTTGTGCAGTACGAGCCCCTTTTCATGAAAAGTTCGATACACAATTCGATATTGTCATCGAGCCTAAAATGAGTTTTGGTACCGGACATCATGAAACCACACACATGATGATTCAGCATATTTTAAAAAACGATTTTGAAGGGAAGTCCGTTTTAGATATGGGTTGCGGAACCGGTGTTTTGGCTATTCTTACAGAAATAAAAGGCGCAAAACCAATAGATGCCGTAGATTACGATAACTGGTGTTATTTAAACAGTTTGGAAAATGTTGAGCGTAATAACTGCAAACACATTACCGTTATAGAAGGCGATGCGTCAGTGTTAAAAAATAAATACGACATAATTATAGCTAATATAAATCGTAATATTTTAATGCAAGATATGGCAACCTATGTGTCTTGCTTAAATAAAAACGGGATGCTTTTTTTAAGCGGATTTTATAATGATGATATTCCTTTGATTCAAAAGGCATGTGAAAAACATTTGTTAAAATTTGAAGAAAAACTGGAAAGAAACAATTGGGTTTCATTAAAATTTTTAAATTAGTAGTATAATTAATCCCCAAAGTGTATTAAAAAATGAGTACAAAAGAAAAAACATCAGAAGAATTATTACTTAAAGAAGGCGTGCTAACTCAAAATGAGATTGTATTGTTTAATGATGATGTTAATACTTTCGATCATGTTATAGAAACCCTTATTTACGCTTGCGAACATACTTCAGAACAAGCAGAACAGTGCGCAATTCTTGTACATTACAAAGGTAAATGCACAGTAAAAACAGGGGAGTATAGTGAATTAAAACCACGCTGTTCCAAGCTTTTAGAGGCGGGTTTAAGTGCAGAAATTATTTAAAATTATTTACGGCGAAATATGATATTATAGACCTCACTGGTTTTAAAAACCTGTGAGGTCATATTGTTTTAAAGGTTTCAAGTTGAGTTGTAAAGGCACATTCTAAATGGCATATGAAAACCCTCATAATTTCGATAGTATCGAAAATATCCTCTCTTTAAAAAAAGGGAGGAGCCTATGTTGAACCAAAATCTCATTATAATTAAAATTCAAGAAACTAATTTGGCTTTTGGCTCTCCTCTTTTTACAAAGAGCATATGAATTCTACTTTTCTCAATAAAATTGGAGGAAAGAGGAGTTTGTAAAAACAGAAATTAATATTTATTCTAATAAATCAAACATTGCTTCTATTTACAAGTCTTTAATTTGTGGGGCTTTAAAATTTTATCTAATTATTTATTCTTCCAATTGCACAACTCACAAAAGATTTAGCTTTTGTTGTTAATGCATTTTTGTCTCCTGTTACGGGATATCCAATGTCATTAAGTAATTCCTTTGCCTTTACAAACGTATTTTTACTTTCATAATTAAATGATACTGTATGGTTGTCATTATTTACTTCTAATTCAGAAAGACCTTTAATTCCCGTTAACTTTTTTGTTATAGTATTGGCACAACCTCCACATTTTAAGTTTTGTATTTCTATAGTCGTTTTCATGTGTCTATATTATTTGTTTTTTAATGGTCGCATGTAGCTACCATATAATTATTTTCTTGAGTATCGAAGTCTGGTTATGGAATTTTCATTTTTTTAATTTACAAGTATTTATTCCTAAAAGCGTATATAAAGGACAAAAATTAATAAAACTAGTTACTAGAAAAATAATAGCTACTGCCATTAGAATATAAGCTAGTGTACCAGAAATCATATCAAAATAATACAATAGTGCTATGGCAATTGCAATTACTATTCTAATGCCTTTATCTGAAGTTCCCATATTTTTATTCATGATTTCTAGTTTGTGTTTTTATTTATAATGTTGTAGGGCAAACATAATTGGTAACTGGTAATCCCGATTTTTTTATGGCTGCAAAACCACCGGCAATATCAATTAGATTATCAAAGCCACGAGCTTTTAGAATGGATATAGCAATTACTGAACGATACCCACCAGCACAATGAATAAAATACTTTTTGTTCTTATCAATATGGTGCATGTTTTCATTAATAAAATCTAAAGCAAAATGTTGAACGTAGTCACCTTCAATATTTTCCGATTTATATTCACCTTCTTTTCTAACATCTAAAACATTAATATTTTCATTTTTGGAGTGCTTATAAAATTCTTGAGCGGAAATAGAATCAATAGTCTCAATATCTTTCCCGACTTTTTTCCAAGCTTCAATACCACCTTCTAAATACCCCAAAGTATTATCGTAACCTACTCGTGATAAACGAGTTACTGCTTCTTTTTCTTTGCCCTCTGGCGTAATCAACAAAATGGGTTGTTTTAAATCGGTAATTAAGGCACCAACCCAAGGAGCAAATCCACCGTGTAAACCAATAAAAATAGAATTAGGAATATGTGATTTAATAAAATCTTTTTCATTACGAACATCCAGTACTAAGGCGTCTTCATGGTTGGCTAAAGCTTCAAAGTCTTCAGGTGATAGAGGGTTGTCTCCTTTTTTTAAAACCGTTTCAAAAGCGTCATAACCAGATTTGTTCATCATCGCATTTTTTGAAAAATACTGCGGTGGTGGCGCAATACCATCAAGAACTTCTTCTACAAATTCAGCTTTTGTCATATCTGCTCTTAAGGCATAATTTGTTTTTTTCTGATCACCTAAAACACCTACTGTTTCTTTACTTAAATTCTTTCCACATGCTGAACCTGCACCATGAGCTGGATAAACAATAACATCATCTGGAAGTGTCATGATTTTTTCGCGTAACGAATCATATAACATAGCCGCTAAATCTTCTTTTGTTAAATTAGATTTAATGGCTAAATCCGGCCTACCAACATCGCCAAGAAACAACGTGTCGCCTGAGAAGATTGCATGTTCTTTTCCATGCTCATCAATTAAAAGAAATGTTGACGATTCTAGAGTGTGACCAGGTGTATGCAATACTTTTATTATAACGTTTCCTAGTTTGAATGTTTCGTTATCTTTTGCAGCATGAATATCATAACTCGTTTCAGCTCCTGGGCCAAAAATAATTTTAGCACCAGTTTTTTTGGCTAAATCAACATGACCAGAAACAAAATCTGCATGAAAATGCGTTTCAAAAATATATTTAATTTTTGCATTTTCACTATTAGCTTTATCGACATATTGCTGAGTTTCTCGCAATGGATCAATTATAGCAACTTCGCCGTTGGATTCAATATAATAAGCACCTTGAGCTAAGCAACCGGTATATATTTGTTCTATTCGCATTATAATATATTTGTTTTTTCCTCGAAGGAGGGAATCTTTTTTATTTATTATGTAAAATTACGAAACTTATCTATTCAGCTCCTGACTAATATCATATTTAATACTATTTTAACTCTTTGTAAATGATGTAAATAGCCATTATTAAGACAAAGAAACCAAAGCTCTTTTTTAATTTAGGACCACTAATAAACTTTGATATAAAAACGCCTAATATGATTCCTAAAATCGAAATTAGAGTGAATGTTAAGAGGAAGGCCCATTCAATATCTAAAGTTTGTACGTCGCCCATAAAACCAATTAATGAGTTTATAGTTACAATAATCAATGACGTGCCTACTGCTTTTTTCATGGGAATATTAGCCCAAACCACTAAAGCAGGAACATATAAAAACCCGCCACCAGCACCAATAATTCCTGTAATTGTGCCTATTATTAAACCTTGAACAAAGGTTTTATAATACGCTTGAGGTTTTGAAACTACCTCTTGATCTTTTCCTTTTCTAATCATGGAAAAAGATGCTAATAGCATGATAATAGCAAAGAATATCATGATGCCCATACCTTTAGAAACCTCGAAGTTGCCCAATGAAAATAAGGTTTCTGGAATTCCTTGAACTAAATAGCGTCTTGATAAATATACCGCGACAAACGAAGGGAATGAAAAGGCTAAACCTGTTTTAAAATCTACTAATCCTTTTTTATGTTTTTGGTAAGTGCCTACCATAGATGAGGTGCCTACAACAAAAAGAGAATAAGCAGTTGCAATTACTGGATTATATCCTAAAAGATAGACCAAAAGCGGTACGGTAAGAATGGAACCACCACCGCCAATAAGACCTAATACCAAACCAACTATTAGGGCTCCTATATATCCTAAAATTTGGGTGCTGTCCATTTAGTGCGGTAATCTATTCTTTAAAAGTCCGTAAATGAATGTGCCTACAATAGCAGCAGCTATTACAATAAGCATGCTCCAAACTCCTGTACCTAAAAGAATGTACATGGGGCCTGGGCAAGCGCCTATTAATGCCCAACCAAGGCCAAAAATAATACCGCCAACAATATATCTTATTAATCCGTCTTCTTTCTTTGGCACAAAAATATCTGAGCCTTTTATACTTTTAAGATGTCTGCTTTTTGAAATCTGCAAGAATATTATGCCTGAAACTATAGCGGTTCCTATAATGCCATACATATGGAAGGATTGGAATCTAAACATTTCGTAAATGCGATACCACGAAATGGCTTCGGATTTTACTAAAACAATTCCGAAAAATATACCTACTAATAGAAATTTTAAAACTTTCATTTGTTATTTTTTATTTAATAAAGTTGTTAAATGTAACTTGTTATTACTAAACTTAAAATCTAGTTTAACTCGTTACATATTCTTAAAATATTAAGGGTAAAATTAAATTAGCCATAATTAAACCACCAATAAAAAAGCCAATTACAGCTATTAAAGACGGTTTTTGTAAACTGCTTAAACCTGCAATGGCATGACCCGATGTGCAACCCGCTGCGTAACGTGTACCAAAACCAACCAGTAGGCCTCCAACAACTAAAAGTATGAGTGCTTTTGGTGATGCTAAAACCTCTAAACTAAACATCTCGTTAGGTACTAGTGTAGCACCTGGATTTTTGAAACCCATATTTTGAAGTTCGACAACGGTGGTTGGATTTAAATCTGTACCACTGTTGTTTGATAAAAATTGAACCGCTATAAAGCCACCAATGATGGCGCCAATAACCACGGTTAAATTCCATAGTTGGTCTTTCCATTTATAATTAAAAAAATCTGCAAACTTACCTGCTCCAGCAATAGAGCACATGGTACGTAAGTTTGACGACATGCCAAATGTTTTGCCAAAGTAGAGCAATAGTGCCATAACTAGTGTTATTAATGGGCCTGAAACATACCAAGGCCAAGGATTTAAAATAGATTCCATAGAGATGAATTTTTATGCGAATTTAAATTGAACATTTTAAGTAATTGTGATATATGTTACTTAATTGAAGCGGAAAGATAATGAAAATGAGAAAACTTAATATGGAGTCGCGCTAGGGATTGAAGCGGCATCCTTTTTTGTGAAGCTTTTTAATAATGAATTTTAATTTTATAATTCAATTAATTTTAAATGCTGTGACCTTGAAACTAGTTAAGAATAGCTTCACAAAAAAGATATAGTGGAAAGCCCGACCTTTAGGTAGCGCCCAAATAATTTAAGCCACTTCAATTTTATTTCTACCTAATTTTATTTTGTTTTCATTTTCTAGCTTTTTTAAAAGTCTGGATACGACAACGCGAGATGTGTTTAAATCTTCGGCGATATCTTGATGTTTTATGGATATGGTTTTAGTTTCGTCTACCATGGCCATGTTTTTTAAATATTTGTATAGACGCTCGTCCATTTTCATGAATGCGAGGCTATCAATGGCTTCTAGCATTTCGTCGAAACGAATTTGATAGCTTTGTAGGATGAAATTTCGCCAACTTTCGTTATTGTGAAACCATGTTTGCATGTTTTGAACGGGAATCATGATGAGACTAGAATCTTTTTCGGCAACTGCTCTGATTTTACTTTTTGTGGTGCCTAAACAGCAGGTAAGCGACATGGTACAGGTGTCTCCAGCTTCGAGAAAATAAATGAGCAACTCGTTGCCATCAGTGTCTTCTCTTATAATTTTGATATCGCCAGTTAGTAAAAGCGGGATAAAATTTAAGGTTTGATTGATGTCAATTATTATGTCATCTTTTTTGAATGCTTTGAATATTCCTTTTTCAGAAATCTCTGAAATTAAATCTTCATCGAGCGTATGCGCAAATTTTTGGTTTAATAAATTAGTATTCATACCCAAAAATAATAATTTAAAATTGAATTTTTTTATTGTTTGGGCATTAATACTACTTCTTTAATTAGATTTTAGGTTTTGATAGTTTATTTAGTAGATTAACAACTTCCGCCTTCTTTTTTCACACCTAATTTTTGTAAAATAGTTTCTAATAAACACCATTTTGTAAATGCTGATTGGATTAAGTTTACACCTATAATACGGTAAACCACATCCAGTTTGGGTTTACATATACCGTAAGAACAACGCTTAATAAAACCATGACACCAACGATAACTCTAAAATATGTATTTAACATTTTAATTGTCTTTTAAGTTTATATGAATTTTTCGATAGGAACTACAACCGCTTTTAAAGGATTGTTAGTTTCTAGATTTGTGTTGAATTTTGTTATCATATTGAATAGAATATCAATATGTTCATCATCTGTAAAAGAGAAAAATAGAATTGATTCGTTACCTCCTTTTTTTCCTGAAAACCAACTTGAAGCTATTGATATAGACGATCCGTTTTTAAACCCATCAATATCTGAGCTGCTAAAGTTTTCAATGTTTGCTTTTTTGAAGAGTTTCAAAACGTCTTTTTGAAATTCTTCGACTGCTGTAACTATGACTAATTTCATTTTTTTTTTTTAACCATATAGGTTTTATTGACTATAGGTTCAATTTTTTTGTTTTTACACCCCTGAAGTCCCCTCAAGGGGACATCCGTCCAATTCAACTTAGCGAGTTGCCCCTTGAGGGGACTTCAGGGGTGTGCTTTATTATTATACCTGTCTGTGTTTTGGAAACCCAGCAGGAAACTATTTATAATTCTTCTTTTCTATCATATAGTAAACCAATGGAACAACCAATAATGTTAATACTGTTGAGACAATGGTTCCTCCCATTAATGAAATCGCTAAGCCTTGAAAAATTGGGTCAAACAGGATAACAAATGCTCCAATAACAACCGTTCCTGCGGTTAATAATATTGGTGTTGTCCTAACTGCTCCAGCTTCAATGGCGGCTTGTTTTAGTGGCACACCTTCTGCTGTTCTTAAGTTGATGAAATCGATAAGCAATACCGAATTACGTACCATAATTCCTGCTAATGCAATCATGCCAATAAAAGAGGTGGCTGTAAAAAATGCTCCCATAATCCAGTGACCTAGAATAATTCCGATTAAGGATAATGGTATAGCAACCATCATCACAATTGGTGCTTTAAAATTTTCAAACCAGCCTACAATCAAGATATAAATCAAGATGATAGCGCCTAAAAAGGCAATGCCTAAATCTCTAAATACTTCGAGAGTTATTTGCCATTCGCCATCCCATTTAACCGTATAATTATCTTCAAAATCTGGCTGACCTAAATACATTTCGTTTAACTCATAACCTTTTGGTAACTGGATTTCTTTTAACTTTTCTTCCATACCAAGAATAGCATACGCAGGACTTTCTAATTCTCCTGCCATATCTGCCACTACATACACAACGCGCTTTTGGTTTTTACGATAAATACTTTTTGCAGCAGTTGATTGTTTAATTTCCACTAAATCTGCAATTGGCACCATATTACCTTGATTAGATTTCACCTTTAATTGCGAGATATCTCTAATGGTAGATTTCTCTTTTTCATCTAAAGCCAATACTAAACCAACTTGATTCGATGCATCTTCATCATATAAATTCGTAATCGCTCTATTAGATAATGCCATATTCATGGTATAAGCAATTTGCTGTGGTGCAACACCATACAACATGGCTTTTTCTTTATTGATTTCGAATTGATATTCAATTTGGTCAGCTTCAACCATCCAATCAATATCCACCACATCATCTGTATTTTTTAGAATGTTTTGAACACTGTTTGCAATTTTTATTTGCTCTTTATAATCAGGTCCATAAACTTCTGCGACTATAGTTGACAATACTGGTGGTCCTGGTGGCACTTCTACTAATTTCACATTAGCATTATATTTAGTAGCAATCTTTTGAATCTCTGGGCGTAATAATTTTGCAATGCCATGACTTTGAATATCTCGTTCTCCTTTATCAATTAAATTGACTTGAATGTCTGCCATATTACTGCCACCACGTAAATCGTAATGGCGTACTAAACCATTAAACGTAATAGGAGCAGAGGTTCCAATATAGTTTTGGTAATTTACAACTTCTGGACGTGTAGATAAATATTGAGAAATCTCTTGCGTAACTACTCCAGTTCGTTCTAAGGTTGTCCCTTCTGGCATGTCAATAACTACTTGAAATTCATTCTTATTATCAAAGGGCAACATTTTTACAGCAACCGAATTGGTAAAAAACAACACCATCGTTCCCATTAACACTGCAAAAGTTCCTAATAAAAACAGCCAACGCTTGCGACTGCTTTCTAATAAGGGACGTTCAAGCTTGTTATAAACTCTGTATATAAACGTGTCTTCTAAAGGTTTCTCTATTTTTTCAGGTTGTTCTTTTTTGTCTTTTTCTCTTAAGAAAATATAACCTAAATAAGGTGTAATGGTTAAGGCTACAAATAAAGATAATATCATCGCAATGGATGCTCCAATTGGCATGGGCGCCATATATGGACCCATTAATCCAGACACAAACGCCATAGGCAATACAGACGCAATTACTGTAAATGTTGCTAATATGGTTGGATTACCAACTTCGTTAATAGCATATAAAGCGGCTTGTTTAAATGGTAAGCGTTTCATCTTAAAATGCCTGTGCATATTTTCTGCAATAATAATCGAGTCATCGACAACAATTCCTGTTACGAAAACCAATGCAAATAGCGTAATTCGGTTTAGCGTATAATCTAGCATGTAGTAACTCAATAAAGTCAAAGCAAACGTAATTGGAACCGATAAAAATACTACCAATCCACCTCGCCAACCCATAGCTAACATCACGACAAGAGTTACTGCGAAAATTGATCCAATAAGGTGTAGTAATAATTCGGATACTTTATGTGAGGCGGTTTCTCCATAATTTCTAGTCACTTCAACATGCACATCATCAGGAATTAAAGTCGTACGTAAATGGTCTACTTTATCAATAATGACTTCTGCAATTTTCATGGCGTCTGCACCTTTTCTTTTCGCTACAGAAATGGTTACAGCAGGATATTCCGATTTATAGTCTGATGATTTCACACTACCTTTTCCAAACCCTAAACTCACGTAATTTTGTGGCACTTCTGGTCCGTCAATAATTTTAGCGACTTGCTTTAAATAAATGGGCTTATTTTGTTGCACACCAACCACTAAATTTTCAACATCTGTAACTGATTCTAGAAATTTTCCAGTATTGACAAGGAATTCGGTGTCGTTTTTATCAAAACTTCCAGAACTCAATTGGCTGTTATTAGCCTTAACCATTTCTGAAACCGACAAGAAATCTAATTCACTTGCTGCTAATTTATCTTTATCTAAAACCACACGTAATTGACGATTTCTACCACCAATTTTATGGGTAATGGCTACATCATTTACCTTTTTAACTTCTGCCTCTAACTCTTGGGCCATCTGCCCCAACTGGTAGTCGTCATAATTCTCGCTCCACAACGTTAAACCTAACATGGGCACATCATCAATAGCACGTGTTTTTACTAAAGGTTGCGTTACACCTTGCGGCATTTCGTCCATATGCTTGTTAATCTCATTATATAGTTTAACAAGAGAGCGCTCAATATCTTCACCAACATAAAACTGAACGATGACCATACCTTGCTCTTTCATTGACGTAGAATACACGTACTCCACACCTTTTATGTTCGAGATTAATTGCTCTAGAGGCTTAATTACTCGCGACTCTACCTCGGTTGGACTTGCTCCAGGATAACCCACAAAAATGTCTGCAATGGGAACATCAATTTGAGGTTCTTCTTCACGCGGAATTAAAAACGAACTGTACACACCAACTACCATAAACACAATCATTAACAACACGGTTAATTTTGATTGCATAAAGACTTTGGCAATTTTCCCTGCGATTCCTTCTTTCATAATATAAAAGCCCCTTTTAATTTCCCCAAAGGGGAAAAACAATTACGGGTAATTTTTTAGTTAATACTTATTTTTTAACACCTACACCGTTATTTGAAACCTTGCAGGGTACTGAAAACTGTGACTGCTGATTGAATACTGCCTACTGAACATTTATTTTTGCTCCATTAAATAGCTTTCCTTCAGCGTAAATAATGTATAATTCGTCTGTATTTAAACCAGATAAAACTTCTACTTGATCTCCAAAGGTTCTGCCTAAACGTAACCAGCGTAAAAGGGCTGTATTACTCTGGCTTACGGTGTAGACACCAGATAATTGTCCGTTTGTAACAATAGCCTCTTTAGGTATTAAAACCATTGCTGTTTCTGCTTTTCTTTCCACAGGAAATTGAACCGTTGTAAACATTCCAGATAAGATATTCGCCTCTGTTTTGTTTAGGTCAATTTTCACTAAATATTGTCCGCCAGTATTTTTTGCAGACGAACTTACTTCAGAAACTTTTCCCTTTAAGATTTTATTGATTGATTTTATTAATACATCAACCGAAGATCCTTTTTTAATTTCAGAAATCTCAGTTTCTGGTACCATGGCCATCACTTCAAAATTACCAGGAGTTTCTATGCTTATTAAAGGCATCCCTGGGTTTGCCATATTTCCAGCTTCTACATTTTTACTAGTAATTATTCCACTAAAAGGTGCTGTAATGTTACTGTAAGCAAACTGCGCGTTAATTTCGTTTTTCATTTGGTTTGCAGACTCTAATCGTGCTTTTGCCATTTCGAAATGAGCACTCATATCATCCATTTCTTTTTGTGATGCGCTGTTATCTGCAAACAAGTTTTTAAAACGGTTGTAGTCTTTTTGAGCATTGTTAAAAGCGGCAGTTGCTTCTGTTATTCCCGCATTTACTTGTGCTTTTTTCGCTTGTAAATCCGCATTGTTTATAGATACCAACAATTGTCCTTTCCGAACTTTATCACCAATATTAACATGGACTTTATTTACATAACCCATTATTCTGGTACTTAAATCGGCACTATTAGATGCTTGTATTTTTCCACTTACTGATAAAAATGGACTGTTGTTATTGGTTTCAACTTGACTTGTTTTTACAGCAATTGCTGGTGCATTTTCTGCTACCACTTTTTTGTCTTCGCTGCCACAGCTGGTAATAAAAAAAGAAGCTGTAGTTAGGGTTATTAGGTATATGTATTTATTCATTTTATTTGTTTTTATTTTTTCTTTTTTAATACCTACAGGTTTTTGAAACCTTGCAGGATAAGCAAATTAGTTTATCCGCAAACTTGCTAGTTTCCCTTTTGGGATTAATGGGCTGTTAAAAATTGTAAATACGCCTGCGCATAATTGTATTCAAAAATGGTTTGATAATATTCTAATTGTTTTTGTGCGTATTGTGTTTCTGCCATTAATAAATCTGATGTTTTTTCTAAACCCTCTTTAAATCGATTGGTTCTAATTCTTAAAGATTCTTCAGATTGTTCTAAAGCTAAAGCGGTTAATTCTAATTTATTTTCAGCATCAGTAAATACACGTTTTGCTTTGTTTAATTCTAAATTACTTTGCGAAACGTATTGTGTGTATTCTAGTTTTGATTTTTCAAATTCAGCTTTACTTTTTTGTGCTTTACCAAAACGTTTAGAGCCTTGAAAAACATCCCAGCTTAATTCTGCACCAATCAGATACCCATTGGCATCACCTTGAAAAATTTGGTCATCAAATAATTGATAATTTGCAAATGCATTTAAACGTGGTAAAAACGCCATTTTATCTGCTTTATTCATCGCTTCGTAAGCGTTAGAAGCTAGTTGCATCGCTTTGATGTCTGAACGATTTTTAGAAACCGTTTTATCTTCCATAGTAAAAGTTGAAACCGTTAATTCGTCCGTTGGTGTGTAAACCACATAGTCTTCATCATTCATTAAAAACGACAAATAATTTGAGGCATTTTGCACATTACTTTTTGCCATTTGCAATTGGTTTTGAACTTCGGTAACACGTACTTCAACATTCAATACATCAGCACGTTGCAAGTAGCCTTGTTTAAAACTATTGTCTGCTAATTTTTTATTGGCATTGGCTGCTTCTAAGGCTTTTTCTAAAACATTTACTGCTTTATATGCCAATTGTAATTGCATGTATGCTTTATCGACTTCAAAGGCTAAATAATCTTGAGTGCGTTCTGTTTTTAAGGACATGGCATCCATTTTAGACTTGGCAGCTTTACGTTGAAACATGCCATCTAAATTTATTAGTGGTTGCTGAATTTCGAATTTTGTTGCGTAGTTTTCAATCTGAGAAGGATTATTTAACAACGCTGGATTAAAATCATTTTGTGTTAAAATTTCTTGATTCAGTTTAGATCCAAAAGCCATTAACGGGTTAGTAGTTGCTATTGCTGTATGACTTGCTGTAATATTTGGTAAAAACACCGCATTTGTTTGTCTGTAATCTGCTCTGGCAAGATTGAATTCTTGTTGGGAAATTTTTAAGCTTTGGTTATTATCATTAACTCTAATCAATACGTCTTGCTTTGATATAGGTGTAAGTTGTTGCGACTGAAGTATAGATACAAAACTTAATAAAAAACTAAAAACTATGATGTATTTATATGTTTTCATATGTATTATTTATTTCTCTAATACTATTAACATTATCAATATTTGACATTAACGATAGATATTTCTTTGTGCAAACTTAGTCCCCTTAGTTATTTATATCTGTAACTAATGTTACTTGTCGTCCCTTTCCTTTTTTAAAGGTTTCAATTTCAGGCTTTATGAAAAACGGAATCAGTATCAATAGTTTACAAATGATTAAAAAACAAGCCGCAACGATCTTTTTAGTTAATGGTACTTTGATGATTTTTTGATACACAGTTGTGACTACTTTCCAATGCAAAAAAATATGTGCAACTAATAATCCGAACAATACAAAACCTAAAACGAGGTGTAACATTCCTCATTGATGTCTATTCATTTCAAACAAATAGAGTTCTATATTTTGCCTATAGATTCCCCAACGTTCTTGCCCTGAAATGAGTGTGTATTTTATTAGAAAACTAGTACCTAAAATCAAAGACATGCATGACGTCATTGTGGTATTTATTGTAAAAATTAGTATGGTCTTTCGCATAGCTTTGACCGACTTTTTCATTGTACCTAATGCTTTTTAAATTACAGTTAAAAGTATATGTAGAACAGGAGCGTTACAATGATATTGATCAGGTCATAAATAAAGATTAGTGTTTAATAAAAAAAAGGAGGCTGTCTGAAAAGACAGCCTCTTTAGAAGATATTAAAACCAATTAATATCTTCCCTAACCAACCAACCAAAACTGATAACCACATCAGTTTACTTTTCTGGTGCCTCCATGTCCTCCAGCAACAACAATCATTATTTTTATACTTAAATAAATAAATTTGAAAAACTGAATGATAGGATTCATCATTTTAAATCTTTGATATTTTGAAATTCTTTGTGTCATTATAATTTTATTATTATTCAGGAATTAACCACCAAAATGGTCGCATTTTAGCTTTATAGATGAAAGCATAATGTAACGCTAACTTTAACCAATGACCTGCTAAACCTATATCTCCAAAAGTTTTTCCTAATTTCCGGCCTTGTGTTTTTGGATATTTTTTGTAATCTGGAACAATTGGATACGTTGTGATGCTTACTCCACTACCAGAGGTAAGTCCGTAACCAGCTGAGGCAATACAGGCAGCTCCCATGTTTCCTAAACTTCCTTTATGATGCAAGGATTCTTTACTGTTTTTAATAGAATCAATAATATTATCTGCTACCAATTTTGCGGTAATACCAGACGGCATGCCTGTTCTTGGTGGAGAAGGAGAAATGGGTGTTCCGTTTTTACTTACTCTTGGTTTAGAAATAGCGTGAGGCGGTGCAAATGCAATACCTGGTGCAAAAATGTTTGAATACGATGGGTTTTGATAGGTTTCTGGCCAATCTTGCACAGACCACGCTTCGTATGGTTTTGGCGAGTAGTCTGCATCAACTATCATAAACCCTTTAAATAGCTTTTCTGTTATGTCTTCATTATTTTTATTAAAAGCTTTAAATCCATGTCCTGAAAATGCAGGAATAAGCATTGCAAAATCGTAAGTTTCAGATTTATAGTCGCCACCTAAGGTCTCATAGTGTGCAACTCCATCTTCAATTTTATTTACACCTGCTCCAATAATCCATTTAATATCTCTGTCTTCAAAAATCATTTCTACCATTTCTTTGGATTTTATGGTCATACTACCATAACTCAAAAGTAAGCCATCCATCCCAAAATCTCCAAGTTCGTGCTCGTTGGCAATCCAAGTAACTTCTGCCATATCACGAACATTATGTTTGCGTAATTCTTGTTCTACATTTAAAATATATTCGAAAGCCGCACCTTGGCAGGTGGATTTTGCATGCCCTGTGCCAATAAGGATTTTAGCTTTTTTGCCTTGTTTCATTTGCTGAATGACTTCATTTAAGCCTTCCCATGCATGGTCTGCATGTGTATAAGTACATACAGAGTATGTTTTGTTTTGTCCAGGTATTAAGCCTTCAGTAGCTTCAAAATTAAGTTTTGGGCCAGTTGCATTAATTAAGTAATCGTAGGTTACTTTTTCTTGTTTTCCTTTGTTATCTCCTGTAACGTATTCTGCTAAAATATAAGGTTTTTGTTCATCCTTATCGCCTTCAGGAAAAAATGATATAGCTTTAGCTTGTTTAAAACCAATACCTTTCTTTTTGTATAATGGAGCTAATGGGAAAAGGATTTTTTTAGATTTCATTCTTCCAATTCCAACCCAAATATTTGAAGGAATCCATTGGTAATTGCTATTAGGTGATACCACAACAATTTCATGCTCTTTAGACAGCTTTCTTCTTAAATGTGAAGCAGCTACATGACCAGAAATTCCGGCCCCTAAAACTACAATCTTAGCCATTTGTTATGATTTAGTAATGTGAATTTAGTCTATTATTTAGGTTCTTGAAATGATATTCATCACTTTGATACTCTGAATAAAAGTGATGAATAATTTCATCGTAAAGGTTGCTTTTTAAAATTAGTTAGATAGTAACTTATGTTACATAAAAGCGCCACTAGAGTGCTTTTCAAAATAAAATTATCGGTATTAAAACTCAATAACTCGTATCATCTAATTTAACTTTGCCATGAAACGTTTTATATAAAAACAGGAAATAGCCGGCTAAAAGTGGTGCTCCAATAACCACTATGGTTAACATAATACCTAACGATTTTTGTGATGATGCGGCATTATGAATAGTTACGCTATATTTTGGATCAATGGTTGATGGTAATAATACAGGATATAACTGAAACGCAACTAACATTAATAAAAACGACATCGTTAATGACGAAAATACTAGGGCATTAAAATACTTTTTCTTAGACACTAATCTAGGCACATTAGCAACTGCTAAAAACGCTAGGATTGGTAAAATGAAAAACACGGGTTGTTCTTTAAACTTATCTGTAACACCTGGTAAAAATACCAAGGTGTATAATGATGTTATGGCAAAACTCGTTATGAAAAAGATCATACCTTTTTTGAGTAAAAGGGTCAATCTAGCATGCAAGCGCCCTTCAGTTTTTAGTAATAAGAAAATAGCACCTTGCGTCATAAATAGTGAAAGCGTTGTAAAACCAGTCATTAATGCATATGGACTTAAAAATGCAAAGAAAATACCTCCTTTATAACTGAAGTTTTCACCGATTTCAAAACCTTGTAATACGTTTCCTAAAACAACACCCAGTAAAAAAGCAATTAAAACATTAGATGTAAAATAGATAATATCCCAAGTTTTTCGCCACCATTTCATTTCTTCTGCACTTCTGAATTTTATAGCCGATGAGCGCAATACCAAAAGCATTAAGAACAGCATAAAAGGAATGTACATTGAGGATAACATGGTTGCATACATTACTGGAAAACCTGCAAATAATGCACCACCTCCAATAACTAACCATACTTGATTGGCATCCCATAAAGGGCCAATGGCGTTGATGGCAATACGTCTGCTTAAATCTTTTCTTAAAAACAAATGCCAAGCGCCAGCACCATAATCAAAACCTTCTAAAATAGCATAACCTGAAAATAATAAACCGACTACTAAGTACCAAAGGGTAGGATAATCTATACCTAAAAATGTTTCCATGTGTCCCATATTTAAATAATTTCTAATGGATTTTTAGCTTCGTCATATGGACCGTTTTTTATCTTCTTATTCATTGAATAAAGAAATAAAAGGAACAAAATAGAATAGATTACTAAAAAAAGTATCAAAGAAAAGAGAATTTGATTTGACGATACTTCTTGAGAGAATCCTTGACTAGTTCTTAAATGGCCGTATACAATCCATGGTTGTCTTCCCATTTCAGCCGCAAACCATCCTAATTGATTTGCTATTTGGGGTAAAATAACCGAAAAGGTAAAAATCTGTAATAACCATATTTTATCGAAGAGTTGCCCTCGCCACCATAAATAACTAGCATATAGGGTCAATGCTATAAAAAACATACCTATTGAAATCATGATATGATAAAATTGAAAAACGGCATTTACTTGCCCTGGTCGATCTTCTACTGGGAAAGCATTTAAACCTGTAATTGGCGCTTCAAAATCTTGGTGTACCAAAAACGACAATCCACCAGGTAAGGCTATACCAGTAACGTCTTGATTCTTATTATCAACCCAGCCAAACAAATATAAATTTGCAGGTGCTGACTTGTCGTAGTGCCCTTCCATAGCTGCCAATTTTGCAGGTTGATTTTCTGCAACACCGTCTGCAGAACTGTGTCCCGACACCAATTGTGTTAAAGAAATTATGGTGGCGACACCTAATGCAATTTTGAATGCTTTTTTGGAGATTTCAACATACCTGCCTTTTAAAAGATAATAAGCATGAACACTTAATACCAAGAAAGCTCCTGCTAAAAATGCACCTTGCCAAACATGTATAATCCGATCTACGCTTGAAGGATTAAAAACCATAGCCCAAAAATCGGTAACTTCTGCTCTTGCATTTAAACCTTCACCTACAATATGGTAGCCCGCTGGTGTTTGTTGCCAGCTATTCGCTACAACAATCCAAACTGCTGAAAACATAGATCCTAAAAACACCCCTATAGCAGAGATAAAATGAACCTTAGGCGATACGCGATTCCATCCAAAAAGCAAAATTCCTAAAAATGTACTTTCTAAACTAAATGCGAACAATCCTTCAGCAGCAAGGGCACTTCCAAAAATATCACCAACATATCTCGAATAGACTGCCCAATTGGTGCCAAATTCGAACTCCATAATTATTCCTGTAGCCACTCCAATACCAAATGTAATGGCGAATATTTTTAACCAAAACCTTGTTAATACTTCGTAATGCTTATTTCCTGTTTTTAAATATAATCCTTCTGTAATAACCATTATTAGCCCAATTCCGATACTTAATGGTGGGTAGATGTAGTGAAAGGCAATAGTAAAAGCAAATTGTATTCTTGCTAATATTTCTGTATCCATAAATTTTTTTATCAAAAATAAATGAGTTTTTTTAATCTACTTGTAACACTTATTACATAAAAGAGAGCTTCAGTATTGAGGTTCTTTTTGCATTTAAATTATGATTTTAATAGTTCATTCAAAACCAGATCCTTATCTAATTTTTTTGTACAGAAAAACCAATCTTTGCAATCTAGATCTTCTGCAGATGTCATGCGCTCTTCAGCAACACCGCAAGATCCAGCTGGCGAAACAATAACGTTGTCTCCAGGATTCCAATCTGCAGGTGTTGCCACATTAAATTTATCTGAAGTTTGCATGGCTATTAATGCTCTATATAATTCATCGAAATTACGACCTAAACTTAAGGGGTAATAAATTAAAGCACGAACGATACCCTCTGGATCTACAAAAAAGACAGCTCTTACGGCTTGTGTTTTGCTTTCTCCTGGTTGAATCATTCCATATTTCTTGGCTACATCCATAGAAATATCTTCAATTAAAGGAAACTTAACTTCAATATTTTCCATACCGTTAAATTTTATTTTTTCCTTTATAGTTCTTAACCAAGCAATATGACTGTATAAACCGTCTATAGACAATCCTATTAAACTACAATTTGCTTTTTTAAATTTTTCTTCTAAATGTGCAAACGTCATAAACTCTGAGGTACAAACAGGTGTAAAATCTGCTGGGTGACTAAATAGAATAGACCATTTGCCTTGATAATCTGAAGGGTAATTAATTTCTCCCTGCGTAGTTACTGCTGTAAATTCTGGTGCTTTATCACCTATTCTTGGCATTGTAAAGACTTCTTGCTGTGTTGTTTCTAATGTATTCATGATTTTATAGTATTTGATTTTATTATAACAAATGTAATATACTATAGCATTTTTCTATGTAACGTTTGTTGCTAAAGCGTCATGCTTTTTTAACTTAAAAAAACATTTAGAATTAAAAAAAAATATGACCTTTGTATCATGTCGAGATTTTTTCTAAAAGTTATGACAAAAGTCAATATTAGTTTTAAAACACAATACTATATTTGCTGAAATGAAAATAGGCGTCTACTTTTTTTCTCTTATTCTAACCGCGTTAATATTAATTAACAGCACTAGAGCATCATTAAATTATGCCTATTACAACATGGATCCTGTTGGTTTTATTGAAGCTTTATGTGAAAACCAAGATAAGCCAGAACTAGAGTGTAACGGAAAATGTCATTTAAAAAAAGTGGCTGAATCGCAAGGCGAAAATCAAAATACACCAGAAAGCATTATCGATTTTAAAGAGCTTATTCTATACCCGAGTCCTTTAATTGATTTTGTAATTGTAAATAAAGTTTATACAAAAAAGGAACGGACATTTACTTACCAAAATTTATATTCGTTTCATAACACAAGTGACTGTTTTCATCCACCTAGAGTATAATTTTCTTTTTTAATTGGTAGAAATACTACCGTATTTATTTAAGTTAAATATAATTATACTATAAAATGAAAATATTATATAGTGTGCTTTTATGCACACTAATTACAGCCGTGTCTTATGGTCAAGAAAAAATCAAAACCCAAAAAGATACTACAACTCAAAAAACTATAAAACTTACTGAAGTTATTGTAACTGGAAATATAGAAACCGATCCCATACTCAGTATTGTTTCAAATAAATATGAAGAAAAGATTGTACAACCCAAAAACGTTGCTGATTTATTCAACAATATCAATGGTTTTTCAGTTATTAAAAGAGGGAATTATGCTATAGATCCTTCGTTTAGAGCATCTCAATACGAACAACTAAATATTCAGTATGATGGTGGCACAAAAGCGATGCATGCTTGCCCCAACAGAATGGATCCCATTACAACGCATATTATTCCTGAAGAAATTTCAAAAATTGAAATCATAAAAGGGCCATACACAGTAAGATATGGAGCTACTTTTGGAGGTATTGTTAATTTAGTAACTCAAAAACCAGATTATGAAGATTATGGTTTACACGGAAAAGTGTCCGGCGGTTATGAAAGTAACGGAAACTCCTTGGTAAACTTAGCACAAATTCAATACATTCAAGAAAAGTATGATATTGTTGCTAATGCTGGATACAGAGATTTTGGAAATTACGAAGATGGAGATGGGATAGAAATCCCATCATCTTTTAGAAGTACAGATTATGGTATTAAATTAGGATATAATTTTTCTAAAAACCAACGCTTACAAGCACATTGGCGCCAGTCTTTTGGTCGAGATGTTTTGCATGCAGCCTTGCCAATGGATACCGAATTTGATAACAGTAGTATTATTTCTTTAGATTATAAATTGGATAATATTGGAAGCATAGTTAAAACACTTACCGCAAAAACCTATTATAGTTACGTAGATCATTTAATGACTAATGATAATAGACCTTCTTTTAGAATGATGGAAGCTTCATCTGCCGTTAATGCAACAACTCTAGGAGGAAAGTTAGAACTGAATTGGAAACCAGTAGAAAAGTTAAATGTATTTTCTGGTTTAGATGTTATGCATATCGCTAGAGATGGTGATAGAAATAGATTGGTTAAAATTATGAATGGTAATTTGTTACCAATGCCTATGGAGTTTAACGATAAGGTTTGGCAAGATTCTTACATTACAGATATAGGTGTATTTACAGAAGCAAAATATAATATAAACCCTAAAACTATATTTACAGCAGGTATTAGATATGATAATGTAACGTCTCAAACACAAGATCCTGAAGCTGATTTTGAAGCCATGTATGATTTAGAAAAGCGCACAGAACATAATGTGAGCGGTACCGTTTCAATCAAAAAAAGGGTATCGGAAAATTTTACTTTAGAAGCTGCTTACGGTCGTGGTATTAGATCTGCTAATATGATTGAACGTTTTATTAATCACTTTACAGTAGGGCAAGATCCTTTTGAGTATTTAGGGAATCCTAATTTAAAAGCCGAAGTTAATAATCAGTTTGAAATTGGTTTTAAAGGTAACGAACCCTTGAAAAATGGTTTCAATAGCTTTAAATATGAGGCCTCTTTTTATTATTCATTTTTTGAAAATTATATTGTTGGAGTTATAGATCCAACCATGACGCGGAAGTTTAATCCTATGGCTCAACCTAGAAATGTAAAGGTATTTCAAAATTTAGACCAAGCTTATAAAACTGGTTTTGAAACTATGGCCCAAGTAGATTTTTTAAATCATTACTATTTTAAAACTGAATTTGCTTTAGTGTATGCAAAAAACAAGGATTTAGCAGAGTCGTTACCTTTAACACCACCTTTTAACACCAGACTAAGTCTAGGCTTTGAAAAAGAGAAATTTTGGGGTAATGTACAATACAATATAGTTTCTAAACAAGATAATATTTCTAGAAGTTTTGGAGAGACAGAAACCGATGGCTACCAAACTTTAGATGTACGTTTTGGAGTAAAGCCTATTAAGGATATTACCTTAGGCATTGCAGCTATTAATGTTTTAGACGAAGCTTACAATAACCATTTGAATTTTTCTTTCACTAATCAGGCAGATTTTGGAAGAACACCCATTACAGAACCGGGTAGAAACTTTTCAGCATTTTTGCAATATAAGTTTTAATCACTAGTGTCCACTTAAAACAAGTTGAAAACCAGTTGATTAGTATTTAGTTCTTTGACATTATTGTAATCTGATTTCATAAGTAATTCATTTACAGGTGTTTTATCAAGTAATGATGCTGATAAAATTTGTATGATTTC
>NZ_JAQWOO010000099.1 GCF_029245835.1 Algibacter sp.
ACGGTTATTCAAACAGAAAGCAGAGGACTGATACGCACGATAGGGCTAACCTAGTTAGGGATATAGTTCACCTCTGTTTTCTTTTGAATAAATTTAAAAATTTATTTCAATTACAAACTAAAGGTTAGGGATTGCAGTGGATAGCCCACAGCGGAGGCACGTAGCGAGGACTTGTAACGGAAAGCCCGACCCTTGTGGTAACGCCATAAAAAAACTCCGAAATTGCTTCCGGAGTTTTAAAATATTTAATCTTCTACTTGTTTTTCCATTACGAAATCTTCCATAAATTTAGTGGTATAATTTCCTGCTAAATAATCTGGGTGATCCATAAGTTGCCTGTGGAATGGGATGGTGGTTTTTATACCTTCTATCACAAACTCGTCTAGAGCACGCTTCATTTTATTAATCGCCTCTTCTCTGGTTTGCGCTGTTGTAATTAACTTAGCAATCATAGAATCGTAATTTGGCGGAATGGCATAACCTGCATAAACGTGTGTGTCTAAACGTACACCGTGACCTCCAGGAGCATGTAATGTTGTTATCATTCCTGGTGAGGGTCTGAAGTCGTTATATGGGTCTTCCGCATTAATTCTACATTCGATAGAGTGCAATTTTGGCGTATAATTTTTACCTGAAATTGGCACACCAGCGGCGACTAAAATTTGCTCGCGAATTAAATCGAAATCTATAACTTGCTCTGTAATTGGATGCTCAACTTGGATACGCGTATTCATTTCCATGAAGTAAAAATTACGATGCTTATCGACTAAAAATTCTACCGTTCCTGCGCCTTCATACTTTATATATTCTGATGCTTTTACTGCGGCGTTACCCATTTTTTTACGAAGAGCGTCCGTCATGAATGGCGATGGTACTTCTTCAGTTAGTTTTTGGTGACGACGTTGGATTGAGCAATCTCTTTCTGATAAATGACATGCTTTTCCACGAGAATCACCAACAATTTGAATTTCAATATGCCTAGGCTCTTCAATGAGTTTTTCCATGTACATGTCATCATTTCCAAATGCGGCTTTAGATTCTTGTCTTGCAGAATCCCATGCTTCTTTAAGGTTTTCTGGTTTAAAAACGCCACGCATACCTTTACCTCCGCCACCAGCAGAAGCCTTAAGCATTACTGGATAACCGGTTTCTTTGGCTAACTTTTCACATTCAGCAAAATCCTCAATAATACCATCGCTACCCGGCACACAAGGTACGCCAGCAGCTTTCATAGTTTCTTTAGCATTGGCTTTGTCGCCCATTCTATCAATCATCTCTGGTGAAGCACCAATAAATTTTATACCGTGTTCTTCACAAATTTTTGAAAACTTAGCATTTTCTGATAGAAATCCGTATCCTGGATGAATGGCATCTGCATTAGTAATTTCTGCAGCAGATATGATATTGGACATTTTTAAATAAGACTCACTACTTGATGGTGGTCCTATACAAACCGCTTCATCAGCAAACTTAACATGCAAACTAGATTCATCAGCAGTGGAGTAAACGGCAACCGTTTTAATGCCCATTTCTTTACAGGTTCTAATAACACGCAGTGCTATTTCTCCTCTATTGGCTATCAATATTTTTTTAAACATCTTTTTAGAATTAGATAATTAGACAATTGGATTATTCGATTATCGGATTATTAGACTAGTAAACATCTAACAATCGAGGGATCTAATAATCTAAAATTAAGATGGGTCTACTAAAAATAATGGTTGATCAAACTCTACTGGAGATGAATCATCAACTAAAATCTTAACGATCTTTCCTGAAACTTCAGATTCAATTTCATTGAAAAGTTTCATAGCTTCAATAACACAAAGTACATCCCCTTCTGCAATGGTTTGTCCAACCTCAACAAATAAAGGTTTGTCTGGAGATGGTTTTCTATAGAATGTACCAATGATTGGTGATTTAATTGTAATGTATTTTGAATCTTCTGAAGCTGGAGCCGCTACTGCAGGAACGGTAGCTGCTGGTTCAGGCGTTGCTAACGTAGGCGCTGCCATTGCTTGTTGTGGTATTTGAGTAGCAGGAACTTGATGCACTATTGTAGTGTCTGAATCCGATCCTGTTCGGATGGTGATTTTTATGTCATCCATTTCTAGTTTAACCTCGCTTGCACCAGATTTGGCAACAAACTTAATTAAGTTTTGAATCTCTTTTATATCCATAATTTTACTAATTAGTTAGTGGTTATTTTTTTGAATTATAAGCCCATTTTAAATAAATGGCTCCCCAATTAAATCCGCCACCAAAAGCGGCAAATATAATATTATCTCCTTTTTTAAGTTGTGATTCGTAATCATTTAAAAGTAAAGGTAACGTTGCTGAAGTTGTATTCCCGTATTTATGAATATTTATCATCACCTTATCATCATGTAAATCTATACGTTTTGCTGTGGCATCAATAATACGCTTATTGGCTTGATGTGCAGCCAACCAATCTACAGAGTCTTTTGTAAGGTTGTTACGTTCTAATATTTTAACGGCAGCATCGGCCATATTGAAAACGGCATTTTTGAATACGGTTCGTCCTTCTTGAAAGGCGTAGTGCCCACCGGTTTCTAAAACTTCAGCAGTTAATGCATGAGATGAGCCACCGTAAGTAGCTTGTAAGAACTCTCTACCCGTACCATCACTTCTTAGGTACTCATCTTGAAGTCCCAGATTCTCTTCGTTAGGTTCAAATAAAACAGCTCCTGCACCATCTCCAAAAATAATACACGTTGCTCTATCTTTATAATTGATAATAGAAGACATTTTATCTGCTCCTATTAATAATACATTTTTATAGCGCCCTGATTCAATATAACTCGCAGCTACGGACATACCGTATAAAAAACTAGAACATGCTGCATCCATATCAAATGAAAATGCATTGGTGGCTCCAATTTCAGAAGCTGTAAAAGATGCTGTTGAAGCTGCTTTCATGTCTGGAGTTGCCGTGGCAACAATAACTAGCTCAATACTTTTAGGGTCTATTTCGTTTTTGTCAATAAGATTTTGTGCTGCTTTAATGGCAAGATAAGAAGTTCCTTTTCCATCATCTTTTAGAATTCGACGTTCTTTGATTCCGGTTCTACTGGTTATCCATTCGTCATTAGTATCAACCATCGTTTCAAGAATCTGATTGGTTAATACATATTCCGGCACATATGCGCCTACAGCTGTAATCGCCGCTGAGATTTTACTCATACCTTTTAAAGTTTATTTGACCAAAAATTGATTAAAAAATGGACAAAAACGTTGAAAATTTCATGAAATCTACTAAATTTTGGTCTAATAGCGCACAAATTTCGTGTTTTTGTGATTTAAGAAAAAGTATTTCATAAAAAAAACGCTCATAAATGAGCGCTTTTTTTTTCAATGCATAAGGTATTTATGCAACGTTTTCTATTTCTTCTGAGTTATCAATTAATACTTGACCTCTGTAGTATAATTTTCCTTCATGCCAGTGCGCTCTATGATATAAATGAGCCTCACCTGTTGTTGGGCAAGTAGCAATTTGTGGCGCAGTTGCTTTGTAATGTGTTCTTCTTTTATCTCTTCTTGTTTTCGAGATTTTTCTTTTAGGATGTGCCATTTTATATGTTTATTTATCCGTTAATAATTTCTTTAATGTATTCCAACGAGGGTCAATGTCCTCTTCTTTGTTTTTTTTATCTTTAAGCTTTGGGCTTAATTCTTCTAATTTATCAAGTATTTCTGAATTTAATGTACCGTCTTCAACTCCTGGGTGTATCCTTTTTATTGGAACAGCTAGTATAATTAATTCGTAAATATACTGCTGAATATTAATTTCGTATGTGCCATGAGGAATGATAAGAATATCAATATTCTCGTCGTTATACTCATCACCAAAATTAACTACCAAATCAAACGCATTTTCTATAGCTTGGTTGTAAGGTTCGTTTGTTAAATCACAATTCACATTTACCCAACCAGAAATTTTAAAATGTAACTCTAATAATGTTGTCTTTTTTTCTAATTCAAGATTAACATTAATGTTTACATCATTAAAATCTTCATACTCAAAATGTTCAAAGAACGCTTGTTCTATTTTGTACTCAAAATGATGCTTTCCTATTTTTAATCCTACAAATGGGATTGTAAACTCTTTCAATAGCTTCATTATCACATCTATTTTGAGCCTGCAAATATATAAATTTTTATTAACCTAACACGAGTTATAAACATTTTTTTAATTCTGTTTTTTAAGCTTCCTTTTTTTTAAGTTTTCAACTAATAATCAACTAATTAACGGCGCTCTTTCCGAGGTGATTTTTTTAAAGGATTTGCAGTAAGTTGTTGATAACTCATTCTGTTTTTAAAAATTTTAATAGCACTATAAACCGCTTCTTTAAAAGAGTTTTCATCGGCAACTCCTTTCCCTGCTATCTCATAGGCTGTACCGTGATCTGGCGAGGTTCTTACTTTGTTTAAACCTGCAGTATAATTTACACCTTCACCAAAAGAAAGTGTTTTAAAGGGTATTAAACCTTGGTCGTGATAAGAGGCTATAATAGCATCAAAATTTTTGTAATTATTGGAGCCAAAGAAACTATCAGCAGCATAAGGACCAAAAACCAATTTTCCGCTTTCCTTTATTTTATGGAGTGTTGGTCTAAGTACATCATCATCTTCTGTACCAATAACACCATTATCACCGGTATGAGGATTTATCCCTAAAACAGCAATTTTTGGTCGTTCAATTTTAAAATCTGTTTTAAGTGAATTATAAACTGTACTAATTTTCTGTTCAATTAATTCTGATGTGATGTGCGTTGAAACATCTTTAACAGGTACATGGTCTGTTAGTAATCCAACCCTTAATGTATCTGTTATCATAAACATTAAACTTTCACCTTCTAATTCTTGAGCTAAATAATTAGTATGACCAGGGAATTTAAACTCTTCAGACTGAATATTATGTTTATTAATAGGAGCTGTTACCAAAACATCAACTTCGCCTTTTTTTAAAGCTTTTGTGGCAAACTCTAAAGATTTTATAGCATACGTTCCTATTGTAGTATCTTCTTTTCCAAAATCAATATTTACAGGCTCATTCCAACAGTTTACGACATTAACTTTCCCATGAGCGAATTGGCTCATGTTGTTAATGCTATGAAAATTGATCTCAGATTTAAAATGCGATTTAAAAAAAGACATAACTTTTACTGAAGCAAAAATTACAGGTGTACAAAAGTCTAAAATTCTAGAGTCTTCAAACGTTTTTAAAATGATTTCACCACCAATGCCGTTTAAATCGCCTATGGATATCCCTACTATTATATTTTCTTCTTCCTTCATTAAAAATGACAACTTTTGTTCGTAATTTTGAAATTCTTTTTGATAGTACAAATTTAACTAAATAAACAGATAATAATATGTTTACTGGAATTATTGAAGATATTGGTGTTGTTTCAAATTTAAAAACTGAATTTGATAATCTTCACATATCAATAAAAAGTAAAATCACTTCTGAATTAAAAATTGATCAAAGTGTAGCACATAATGGGGTTTGTCTTACTGTTATTAATATAATTGGTGATGAATATACCGTAACTGCGATAAAAGAAACATTAGATAAAACAAGCCTTGGCAAATTACAAATTGATGATAAAGTTAATTTAGAGCGCGCCATGAAATTAGGAGATAGACTTGATGGACATATTGTTCAAGGGCATGTTGACCAAACTGCAGAATGTGTTAATATTAAAGAAGAAAATGGTAGTTGGGTTTTTACTTTTAAATATGATAGTGCTTTAAACAATATTACTATAGAAAAGGGTTCAGTAACTGTAAACGGTACAAGTTTAACCGTTGTAAACTCTAAAAAAGATATGTTTAGTGTCGCTATTATACCTTACACTTATGAGCATACTAACTTTAATACCTTTAAAAAAGGAACTACAGTTAATTTAGAATTTGATGTTTTAGGAAAATATGTAGCTAAGCTTGTTGAGCTGAATAGGTAACTTTAATTATTACGCTTTAGTAATAACTTTTTAACCCCGTAAAATAAAGCGAAAGCCATACCGTAAATTAAACCTCCATCAATAGGAAATCCGGGTGGTGGTGGCGGACCCGGTGGTGGTGGCATAGAACCAGGAACACCTTGGGCTTCACATACAAAACTTATTAATACAAATAAGATTGAGGCAATTATTCTTTTATTTTGCATTGTCATGGGGTCACAAAAGTATAAAAAAAAGCGAATTCACAAAATAATTATAGTTTTTTGAATTAAAAATGATCCATAAAAAGCAAGAATCATCGACAAAATGCATATTTTTATTGTTTTCAATAAACATTTGTTAATAATTGTTTTTATAAAGCTATGTCGTGTAAAATTAATCCCTCAATTTTATATTAATAGAACAAATATATATAATTCTTGTTAAAAGAGAAATTAATTGCTTTGTTTTAATGCTATAATACAACACTTTGTTTCCTAATAAACTATAATAAAAAAAGCCTTTCATTTCTGAAAGGCTTTACAATTTCTAAAAGTGGTCCCACATGGACTCGAACCATGGACCACCTGATTATGAGTCAGGTGCTCTAACCAACTGATTCCTTTGGTAGAGGAGTTTCCAGAGCATGTGCTACAAAATGTGCAGGTATTCTAACATAAAAAGCTGTGGTTTATATTTAATTATCAAGACCAAGATTGGGTTGTTCTGTGCTGACTACACCCTTCTCTTCTCTCATAGCAAAAAAAACAAATAATTAACCCCTCAGAGCTAAGCTATATCAGCACTTAAGCTCATGTCTGGGTTGTGGATAAATCTTAATGGTGACCGAACTTGGAACCCTAGCACAGGATAT
>NZ_JAQWOO010000100.1 GCF_029245835.1 Algibacter sp.
ACGGTTATTCAAACAGAAAGCAGAGGACTGATACGCACGATAGGGCTAACCTAGTTAGGGATATAGTTCACCTCTGTTTTCTTTTGAATAAATTTAAAAATTTATTTCAATTACAAACTAAAGGTTAGGGATTGCAGTGGAAAGCCCACAGCGAAGTATGAGCGAGGACTTGTAACGTAAAGCCCGACCCTTGTGGTAACGCCCAAATACTACCCGTCTAACTTATTTACTTTGTTCATCATTTGCACACCATGCACCAATGTTGCGCCGCTTTTTATGGCCGCACCAACGTGTATAGCTTCCATCATTTCTTCTTTAGTAACGCCACGTTGCAGACCGTCTTTTGTATAAGCATCAATGCAATACGGACATTGCTCGGTGTGAGCAACGGCTAATGCAATTAAGGATTTTTCTCGTGCGGTAAGGGCACCTTCTTCAAAAACTTTTCCATAATATTCAAAAAATTTGTTACCTAATTCTTCGCTCCACTCGGTGATTTTTCCAAATTTTCTTAAATCTGCTGGGTCGTAATATGTTTTTTGCATAAAAATATTTTTGTCTAAAGATAGAAATCTAATTTATTAAGTCGGAAGATTTTACGCAACTTAACAAAAATCGCCAAATAATATCTTTAAAATATTAAGTGGCGATTTTTTGAAAGTAGATTAACAGTTTATGGAGAAAAACCATTTTTACTGCTTTATAAGACTTCTTGAAATGACTATTTTTTGAATTTCGGATGTGCCTTCGTAAATCTGTGTAATTTTTGCATCTCGCATGAGGCGCTCTACATGGTATTCTTTTACAAACCCATTGCCACCATGTATTTGTACGGCTTCTACGGTGTGTTCCATAGCAACTTTTGAGGCGTAAAGTTTTGCCATGGCGCTGGAGTAATCGTAATTTTTCCCATTGTCTTTTTCCCAGGCTGCTTTCATAACCAAATGTCTTGCTGCTTCAATATCCGTTGCCATATCTGCCAATTTGAAAGCAATGGCTTGGTGGTTGCAAATTTCGGTTCCAAAAGCTTTACGTTCTTTGGAATATTTTAAGGCTAATTCAAAAGCACCAGAGGCAATACCTAAGGCTTGAGCCGCAATACCAATGCGACCACCTGAAAGTGTTTTCATAGCAAATCGAAATCCAGAACCATTAACCCCAATTCTGTTTTCTTTAGGGACTTTTACATCGTTAAATTGTAGTGTATGGGTATCGCTTCCACGGATTCCAAGCTTATCTTCTTTTGGACCTATATCAAAACCTTTCATACCTTTTTCGACTATAAATGCATTGATACCGTGCGAACCTTTATCTCTATCAGTTTGGGCAATCACAATATAAACATCTGATCGTCCACCATTTGTAATCCAGTTTTTGGTCCCATTTATAAGGTAATGGTCGCCTTTGTCAATCGCTGTGGTTCTTTGCGACGTGGCGTCACTTCCGGCTTCAGGTTCACTTAAACAAAACGCGCCTACAAATTCGCCTGTTGCTAATTTTGTTAAATATTTTTCCTTTTGCTCTTCGGTGCCATAAGTTTGTAAACCATAGCATACTAGAGAGTTGTTTACGGAAACAATAACTGAAGCTGAAGCATCAATTTTTGATAATTCTTCCATAATGAGCACATAGGAAATCGCATCCATTCCGCTCCCACCATACTTTGGGTCAACCATAATACCCATAAAACCTAATTCGCCCATTTTTTTAACAAGCTCTTGAGGGAATTCCTGTTTGTTATCGCGTTCAATAACACCAGGAAGTAATTCTGTTCTGGCAAAATCACGAGCTGCATCGCGTATCATGATATGTTCTTCTGAAAGGCTAAAATTCATAATTCGTAATTAAAATCTTGTTTTGGTAAAAAATGTTTACAAATATAGCTTTTAATTGTGAATTCCTAAAAAAAATACGTCGATTTCACTTGTGGATTCTTTTCTATATTTAATCAAGATGATTACTTTTACTTTCTATGATTAAAAACGAATTTAACGTTATTGGCATCATGTCTGGTACTTCTTTAGACGGAATAGACTTGGTGTATGCAAACTTTAATTTAAATACACATTGGAGTTTTGAAATTATAAATGCTGAAACTATTGGATACAGTGATAAGTGGCATAATACACTTGAAAATTTAGTGAGTACATCTATTAAAGATTTAAAAGTAATTGATACCAATTACACTGAATATCTTTCCAAAGTAATTAAGGCTTTTATAAACAAATACGATATTAAAAAAATTGATGCTATTTGTTCTCATGGACATACGGCATTACATCAACCAGAAAATAAATTAACCTACCAAATTGGTAATAAGCCTTTTTTAGCCAAACTCCTAAAGGAAACAGTAGTTTGTGATTTTAGAGTGCAAGATGTTGATCTTGGCGGTCAAGGTGCTCCATTAGTGCCAATTGGAGATAGTTTGTTGTTTTCTGAATTCGATTTTTGTTTGAATTTAGGCGGATTTGCAAACATTTCTATGGATGTAAAAGGGGATAGAATTGCTTATGATGTTTGCCCTGTGAATATTGTGCTAAATCGCTATGTCAATACATTAGGTTTTAATTATGATCATAAAGGTAAAATAGCATCAAAAGGAATTATAAATACAGAATTATTAAATCAATTAAACGCCTTAGATTTCTATACACAGAAGCATCCTAAATCTTTGGGGTTAGAGTGGGTAAATAATACTGTTTTCCCAATTATTGATACTTTTAATTTAGAAGTACAAGATATTCTTAAAACATTTGTTGAACATATAGCTATTCAAATAGTTTCAGAAATAAATAAAAAAAAGAGTGCGACTGTTTTTATCACTGGAGGAGGGGTTTATCATACCTACTTAATAAATAGGATTCAAGCATATTCAAATCAAAAAATAATAGTTCCTAACCATGAAGTTGTTGAGTTTAAAGAAGCACTTATTTTTGGGTTTTTAGGGGTGCTAAAATTACGCCATGAAGTAAATTGTTTAAAAAGTGTTACTGGCGCTTCAAAAGATCATAGTTCTGGTAAAATATTTCTTCCTTAAAAATCACAAAAAATTAATCTTATTGGGTTTTTAGTTTTTTATATTTGTTACATAAATAATTCAAATTATTATTTCTTATGACTCAGTTATAGCTATTGTTAATTTTAGTTCAAAACAAACTATGAGTTAGCTATATATGAATCAATTGAAGAAATAGAAATGAAAAAATTATTAAATAAATTTGAAAACAAATCACCAGAAATAGTTTTTAACTGGAAAGACTCAGAAACAGAAGCAGAAGGTTGGGTGGTTATTAATTCACTTCGTGGCGGAGCTGCTGGCGGAGGAACAAGAATGCGCAAAGGACTTGATATGAATGAAGTTTTATCTTTAGCAAAAACGATGGAAATCAAATTTACGGTTTCTGGTCCTGCTATTGGTGGCGCTAAATCTGGAATTAATTTCGATCCCAAAGACCCAAGGAAAAGAGGCGTTTTAGAACGCTGGTATGCGGCTGTTTCGCCATTGCTTAAAAGTTATTATGGTACTGGTGGTGATATGAATGTAGATGAAACTCATGAAGTGATTCCTATTACCGAACAAAGTGGGGTTTGGCATCCGCAAGAAGGTGTTTTTAACGGACATTTTAAACCCACGGAAGCCGATAAAATTAATAGAATAGGGCAATTACGCCAGGGTGTTATTAAAGTGATTGAAAATCCAGATTATTCGCCAAGTGTAGCAAGAAAATATACAGTTGCAGATATGATTACAGGTTTTGGAGTTGCCGAAGCTGTAAAACAATACTATCATATTTATGGTGGTTCTGTAAAAGGAAAGCGAGCTGTTGTTCAGGGTTTTGGAAATGTTGGTGCTGCGGCGGCATTTTATTTGTCTCAAATGGGAGTAAAAATAGTTGGTATTATTGATATTGTAGGTGGTTTGATAAATGAAGATGGTTTTACTTTAGAAGAGATAACAGAATTGTTTCTTGCAAAAACCGGAAATACTTTAGTAGCAGGTAATCTCATACCATTTGAAGAAATAAATAAAAAAATATGGGCACTAAAGACTGAGATTTTCGCGCCTTGTGCTGCATCAAGATTGATTACCATTCATCAAATAGATGAAATGATAGATAGTGGATTAGAAGTTATATCTTGTGGCGCTAATGTGCCATTTGCAGATAAAGAAATTTTCTTTGGACCCATTATGGAACATACTGATTATAGAGTGAGCCTAATACCAGATTTCATTTCAAACTGTGGGATGGCTCGTGTTTTTGCATATTTTATGGAACGCAAAGTACAAATGACTGATGAAGCCATTTTTAACGATACATCCAATAGAATTAGAGAAGCCATAGAAAAAGTTTATAACAATAATAAATCAAAAACGGGAATTAGTGCTACCGCATTCGAAATTGCACTGAAACAACTTATTTAACTAAAGAAATATATGGAAGCAACAATTATCTTGGTATTTATTATGGGCTATTTGGCCATAACCTTAGAACATAGTATTAAAATAGATAAATTGATTCCGGCATTAGTCATGATGGCCATATGTTGGGCATTAATTGCTTTAGGACTTGATAGCTTCCCGGAGTGGTTTGATTCCGCAAAACATGGTTTGGTAGAAGGGTATGCAACTTTAGGTTTAGAGGATAAACTAAATGCGGCAGGAGAAGTTATAGAACATGGACGAATGCACCTCATGGAAGAAACCTTATTACATCACTTAGGTAAAACTTCTGAGATTTTAGTCTTTCTTTTAGGTGCTATGACTATTGTTGAAATCATTGATTATTTTGATGGTTTTTCAACTATAAAAGACTTTATTAAAACTAAGAAGAAAAGTAAAATACTATGGATTTTTGCCATATTAGCTTTCATTTTATCAGCGATAATTGATAACCTAACTGCGACTATAGTTTTAATTTCTATTCTACAGAAAATAGTAAAAGATAGAAACGTTCGTATTTGGTATGCTGGTTTAATAATAATCGCTGCTAACGCCGGTGGTGCGTGGTCTCCAATTGGAGATGTGACTACAACCATGCTTTGGATTGGTAAAAAAGTAACTACAGGACATTTAATTGGGTATTTATTGTTACCCTCTTTTTTATGTATGGCAGTGCCAACACTTATTGCGTCATTTTTACCTGCATTTCAAGGAGATTTAGATATTGAAGCCGTTGAAGACAAAAAGAAATCAAGATTTAGTGGTACCATGTTATACTTAGGTTTAGGAGCTATTATATTTGTTCCTATATTTAAAGTGGTAACCCATTTACCGCCTTATGTTGGTATGATGCTTTCTTTAGGAGTTGTGGCTACTTTTGCCGAAATTTATAGTAGTTCTAAGTTTAGTCTAACCGAATTTCATGCAGAAGAGAGTGATGCACATGCAAGTCATAGTCCTGTGCATTATTCGTTATCTAAAATAGAACTACCAAGTATATTATTCTTTTTAGGTATTTTAATGGCAGTTGCTGCCTTAGAGTCTTTAGGTATTCTATTTAATTTTGCAGGGTCACTTCAAGATTCTATGCCTATGCTAGGAACAGAGTTGCATCAAGAAGGTCATACAGGAGTTTCGGATCTAGTGGTCTTATTATTAGGTGTAGGTTCTGCAGTTATAGACAATGTGCCTTTAGTAGCTGCTAGTTTAGGAATGTTTCATGAACCTATTGATAACGAATTATGGCACTTTATTGCCTATTCTGCGGGAACAGGCGGTAGTATGTTAATCATAGGGTCTGCTGCTGGAGTTGTAGCCATGGGTATGGAAAAAATAGACTTTTTCTGGTATTTAAAAAAAATTGCTTGGTTAGCATTAGTCGGTTTCTTAGTAGGTGCCGTAGCATTTATGTTTACTAGAACATTATTTTAGAATTTAAATAAAAGCTATTTGGGCGTTACCCAAGGGTCGGGCTATCCGCTTTATCTTTTTAAAAAACGTCATTGCTAAGTAGGGACGACTGTAGCAATCTGTTAATCGTTTAGTTCTTATCAAACTTTATGACACTCAGTTTTCAAAAAGGATGCCGCTGCTATCCCTAACGCAAATGCAGTACTGTTATTAATCTAACCGTTAACAATCAACGTATATACAATCATATTATACTTTAATAAAAAACAAAACGTTATACATTTGCAATAAATTATTATTATATGCTAAGTACATTAATACAAAATACACAAGAAGCTACAGAAGTGCTCACGGATGTTGAATCTATTGAAAAAACACTATCCATTATAGAATTAATAAGTAGCGGAGGTCTAGCAGGGCAACTTATAATAGCAGTACTCTTTTTATTACTTGTAGGTGCTATTTATATTTATTTTGAACGCATTTTTGCTATCAAAGCCGCGTCACAAGTAGATGCCAATTTCATGAATCAAATAAAAGATCATGTTAGTAATGGAAAAATTGATTCTGCTCAAATATTATGTGCTCAACAAAACACACCAGTATCAAGATTAATAGGCAAAGGTATTTCTAGAATAGGGAAGCCATTAGCTGATATCAACACAGCTATTGAAAATGCAGGACGTTTAGAGATTTACGGATTAGAAAAAAACGTAAGTATTCTGGCAACCATTTCTGGTGCAGCACCCATGATTGGTTTCCTTGGTACGGTAATTGGTATGATACTAGCTATATTCGAATTAGCTAATGCAGGAGGCACCATTCAAATGGATGTTTTAGCAAGTGGTTTGTACACGGCCATGACAACAACCGTTGCTGGTTTAATTGTTGGTATTGTGGCTTATATGGCTTACAATCACCTGGTAGTAAAAACTGATAAAGTAGTGTATCAAATGGAAGCCAATTCATTAGAATTTTTAGACCACTTAAACGAACCTACATAGTATGAACTTTAGAGGAAGAAATAAGGTTACACCAGAATTCAATATGTCGTCAATGACAGATATTGTGTTCTTATTACTTATCTTTTTTATGATTGCTTCTACTTTAGTAACTACTAATGCTATTGATATTTTATTACCAAAAGCTAGTGGTAAAACAGAGAATAAAAAATCTATAGCAGTTAGTATCAAAAAAGATTTAACCTATTACATAGATCAAAAACGCGTTGGAGAAAGTGTTTTAGAAAATGAGTTGCTAGCAGCCTTATCATCTCAAGATAAGCCAACCATTGTTCTTAGAGCAGAGGAGTCTGTGCCAGTAAAAAATGTTGTTAAAGTGATGGATATCGCTAACAGAAATAAGTTCAAGGTCATTTTAGCAGTGAAGCCAAAATAGAAACATGAAGTATTTTAAAACCAAACACGAAAAAAATTCAGCAAAATTAACAGCTTTAATAACCGTTATATTATTGCTGTTACTTTTTGTAGTTGGTACAACCTATATGGATCCGCCAGAAGAATATGGTGTTGCGGTAAATTTTGGGAATTCAGATTTTGGTAAAGGAAAAGTTCAGCCCTTAAAACCTGTAAAGTCTGAGCCTCGCGAAATAGAAGAACCACCACAACCTGATGTTTCAAAATCAGAACCAGAACCTACAAAAACCTCGGAAGTTAAAGAAGAAGTTTTGACTCAAGAAAATACGGAAGAGATAGCCATAAAAAAGCAAAAACAAGCTGAAGCCAAAGCAAAAGCCATCGCAGATGCTAAAGCTAAAGCTGAGGCAGATAGAATTGCTAAAGAAAAACGAGAGCAAGAAGAAAAAAAGAAAAAGTTGGATGCTTTAATTGGTGGTGTTAGTAAATCTGAAGGTTCTGAAACTGGAAGTGAAGGCAATGATAATAAATCAGGAGATAAAGGACAATTAGATGGGAATCCATACGCGCCAAGTTACTTTGGAGGTCAAGGCACAGGAAGTGGAGGTGTTGGTTATGGTTTGAATGGAAGAGGGAGCGCTTCTTTTAAAAGATTAAAACAAGACTGTAACGAATCTGGAATGGTGATTGTAAAGATTATTGTAAACCAAAATGGAAACGTAATCTCAGCAGAGCCAGGTCAAAAAGGAACCACCAATACTGCACAATGTTTGTTAGAGCCAGCCAAAAAAATAGCCATGTCTCATAAATGGCCATCAGATTCCAAGGCGCCAACGCGTCAAATAGGATTTGTAAGTGTTAATTTTAATTTAAGTCAATAGTAAATGACCTATCAAGATACGCTTTATTGGATGTTCTCTCAACTCCCAATGTATCAAAAACAGGGTAAAACAGCCTTTAAAAAAGATTTATCCAATACCTTAAATCTTGCAGCTCACTTAAATAATCCAGAAAAAAAGTTTAAATCTGTTCATGTAGCCGGAACCAATGGCAAAGGTTCTACTAGCCATATGTTGGCTTCTGTTTTACAGGAAGCCGGTTTTAAAGTGGGGTTATATACATCGCCCCATTTAAAAGACTTTAGAGAGCGTATTAAAATCAACGGAGAAGTGGTAAGTAAACAATTTGTAATGGGTTTCATAAAACGGAATAAAGCCTTTTTTGAAGCTAATAACTTATCGTTTTTTGAGATGACCGTTGGAATGGCTTTCGATTACTTCGCAAAGCAAAATGTTGATATTGCTGTTATAGAAGTTGGATTAGGCGGACGTTTAGATTCTACAAATATTATTACCCCCGTAGTTTCTGTTATTACTAATATCGGATTAGATCACACACAGTTTTTAGGAGATACTTTAGAGTTAATAGCTGGAGAGAAAGCAGGTATTATTAAGCCAAATATTCCTGTAGTTATAGGTGAAACTCAAAAAGAAACGACTACTGTTTTTAAAAATTTAGCTAAAAAAAATCATTCTGAAATAGTTTTTGCAGATAAGTTGGTTAAAGAAATGTATGTTTCTGATTTAAAAGGAAGTTATCAATCTAAAAATATAAAAACGGTAGTTCAAACGATAATGGAACTTCAAAAGAAAGGGTTTAATATGTCAGAAAAAAACCTAAAAAAAGGTCTGTTAAAGGTTGTGAAAAATACAGGTTTATTAGGGCGTTGGCAAGTTTTAAATCAACATCCTAAGGTGGTTTGTGATACAGGGCACAATCGAGAAGGCTTAATTTATGTGATGCAGCAACTTTCAAATGAAATTTTTGAATCATTACACATCGTTTTTGGAGTAGTAAATGATAAAGATTTAAATTCGATTGTAGACTTGTTACCAAAGAAAGCAACTTATTATTTCTGTAAACCCAATGTATCTAGAGGTTTAGATGCTGATGAATTAAAGAAGGTTTTTAATGTACATAGTTTAAAAGGTGAAGCGTATAATTCTGTAAATGAAGCCTATAAAACAGCTTTGAATACTGCTAAAAAAGAGGATTTTATTTTCATTGGAGGAAGTACATTTGTTGTTGCAGAAATAATTTAAATTTTTATTGAAAAAGTTTTTGCAGAATTAAAAACTAGGTTATATTTGCAATCCAATTTAGAGGGCGCATAGCTCAGTTGGTTCAGAGCACTTGGTTTACACCCAAGGGGTCGGGGGTTCGAATCCCTCTGCGCCCACAGAAAAAATCCTAAAGCAAAAGCTTTGGGGTTTTTTTATTTAAGAGTTTTTCAACTATGTGATAAGACGTTTACATGTTTATTCAACATCTTTATACAAATGTTATGTTGGTTCTATGGAAGATATCCAGACTAGGTTAGAGTGGTATCTTCAAAGCTAAAAGCTTTTTCTCAGGTTTTTTTTACACCATTAATCAAAATTTTTTCGAATTTTTTACTATTTTTAGAAGAAATCTTACATCTATGAATAGTGGTCATATCAAAGAAGCCTACAAAGAAATATTTAAATCCCATGGCAACCCTTCACTAAAAAGACATATTGAGAAAATAATAGAGTTAGATGCTTGCTTACCATATAATTCTACATTTTTTTGCATAACCAATACACAAGATTTATCGTTTGAATACATAAGTAAAAATTTGAAAGCTTGCTTAGGCATGGATGAAGCAGATTTAAAGTCTAAAGGGATGCGCCATTTATGGAGTAAAATGCACCCAGAAGATTTAGAAGTGTGGTTAAAAGCTTTAAATGAACTCATGAATTTCACCTTAAAAGAGGTTGGAGTTGAAGACAGGAGCAAGATGAGTTACACATGGAATTATCGATTAAAGAACGGAAAAGACGAATATGTAAATATAGTTCAGAATACAACTCCGCTTGAATTTGATAGTGAAAATAAACCTATCATTGGTTTGGCTCATTATACCGTATTATCTCCCGAAATTAAAATGCAGGTATGTGCTTCTGCCAAGTTATTAAATGATAAAGATGAGTATGAGACTATTTATTTTAATAATTTTTCTCAAAAAATACTTCCAGACGGTATTAGCAATAGGGAACGGGATATTATTAGGCTTTTAGTTTTAAACTATTCAAGTAAAGAAATTGGAAAAAACCTTGGTATTACTCCAAATACCGTTGATACACATAGAAGAAATATTCTCAAAAAACTAAAAATATCTTCTACAGGAGAATTAATAGGGATGCTTAAAATGAATAAAAATCTTATTTAAAACGTAAAATACTCAATTTGAGTATTGTACACATCAAATATATTGTGCATCTTTATATTGCTATTAATTAGTTCTTAGGGAGAATTATATTAAAAAAAGTGTCAGTTTAAATTTTTAAACTGGCACTTTTTTGCATTTCAGATAAAATCTAATGTCCGCTCCAACGCCATGCCACGAGAGCCTTTTATTAAAAATGTAGAATTTTCAATTTGAGAAAAAACAAACTCGTTTTTAAAGTTCTCAAAAGACTTAAATTGTTTAACTTTTTTAGAAGTAACTTTTGATTTAAAAAAGTTCTCACCAATAAAAATGAGTCTATCTATGTTTGAGGCTATGGCTAAATCAGTAATACTTTGATGTTCTTGTTCAGCCTCATTACCAAGTTCAAACATATCGCCTAGAATAGCAACTTTATATCCAGATTGTTTTTCAAAATTTAATAAAGCAGCGCGCATACTGCTTGGATTAGCATTGTAAGCATCTAAAATAATTTTATTGGAGTCTTTATTTATTATTTGAGAACGATTGTTTTGTGGAATATAACTTTCTATAGCTTTTTTAATTGCTGAATCGTCAACCTTAAAATAGGTTCCTATAGTTATTGCAGCAGCAATATTATTAAAATTATAATCGCCTAAAAGCTGACTTTCAATTTCTAAAGCATTGTAAAAGCATTTTACAAAAGGTTGGGCTTCAATAAATTTAATAGATACATCAGTATCTTCTATTTGATTCCCGAAAGTAAATGTGTTTGTGTTTTTTGTTTTTTCAACCTGAATAGGGTCGTTTGCATTTACAAAAATATGTTTGTTTTCAGATATTAAATAATCATACATTTCACTTTTACCTTTTATTACCCCTTCAACACCGCCAAAACCTTCTAAATGGGCTTTTCCGAAATTGGTAATATAGCCATAATCAGGTTCTGCTATGTTGCATAAAAAGGCAATTTCTTTTTGATGATTCGCACCCATTTCTAGGATACCTATTTCGGTGTCCTCAGTCATTGATAGTAAGGTTAATGGTACGCCTATGTGATTATTTAAATTTCCAATGGTAGCTGTTGTGTTAAATTTTTGAGACAAAACTGCATTTATGAGCTCTTTAGTTGTTGTTTTTCCATTACTACCTGTTAATGCTATAATTGGTTTTTTTAAATAGTTTCTATGAAATGTTGCTAATTCTTGAAGTGTTTCTAAAACATTATCAACTAAAATAGTTTTTGATGATATATTAAATTCTGGCTCATCAACTATAGCATATTTTGCTCCGTTTTTTAAAGCGGTTTCTGCATAAATATTGCCATTAAAATGATCGCCTTTTAAAGCAAAAAATAGATCGTTTTTCTTAATCTTTCTAGTGTCTGTGGATACAGAAGAGCATTCTAGAAATAGCTTGTGTAGTTTGGTGGTTTCCAAAAAATAAAAATTTGTTTTACGAAAATAAATGTATTAAAAAAGGTTCTAACAATGGTTAGAACCTTTTAATATTTTAAGAAACTATAATTTAGTTTTTCTTTTTACTTTTTCCTTTGCTTTTTGATCCAACCCTAGACATGGCACATCTAAAACCGATGTAATCTGTAGCCATATCTTGCGGGAAGTAACGTCTTTGAGCTGGGTCTAGCCAATACTCTCTATCTTTCCAAGAGCCCCCTTTATAAACTCTAACTTCATCGTTGATTAAAGACGTTCTGTTATTTCGTTTATCGTATTCTCTAACAATATTTCCTAAAGAATCTCTAGAAATAGAATGTTTAGGAGAATTGTACATCTTTCCTGTTGAAGATGCTTTCGAACCATCAACGCCTTCGTCATCATTAAAGCTTTCAAAATAACGAGAAGAGCGTTTGTCACCATCTCTAAAGTTTATTTGATCACTTTTATCAAAGTTAGTTCTTAAATACGTTTCATTTTCATCAACAGGTACTTGTAAAATTTCACCAGGTAAATTTCTAGCTATTATTTTTCCATTAGATAAAGTATCATAAACTATCTCATCAGATGTTACTACTTTTACAGTACCATCTTCATTTAATGCATTTTTAGTGTAAACATTACCACGGTAATAGTTGAAATCGTTAAACTCATCATCAATAATAGGTCTGTAAACATCAGCAACCCATTCGGCAACATTACCAGCCATATCGTATAAACCAAAATCATTCGGGTCATAAGATTTAACAGCATTTGTAATATCTGCACCATCATCAGACCAACCTGCAATTCCGCCATAATCACCTTTACCTTGCTTGAAGTTAGCTAATTGGTCACCACGGATTTTACGTTTTCCAGAACGTGTATATTGTCCATCCCATGGATATTTTTTACGACCACGGTATAGGTTGTAACTTCTAATTTCACTTAATCCTAAAGCGGCATATTCCCATTCAGTTTCAGTTGGTAATCTATATTTTGGTGAAATAATTCCAGTTTCACGAGTGGCGTAAATTCCAGTTTCGTTACCATCAGCATCTGTTCTTACATTTCTTTTTGAACGACCGTCGCCACTAATAATTTCTTCATTTCCACCATAAGTAAGCGTTGGAGCATTAATATAAGTATCTGTGCTAAATGTTTGTTCTGAATCAACGTCAGTAATTTTAGCACCACGCTTAATGTATCCAGCTTTTTCTAAATTGAATTCATTAACACGGTCTGAGCGCCAATTGGCAAATTCAACGGCTTGAATCCAACTTACACCAACAACAGGGTATTCTCCATAACCTGGGTGACGTAAATAGTTTTCTGTCATAACTTCGTTAAATCCTAAACGGTTTCTCCAAACTAAGGTGTCTGGTAAAGCACCATGGTAGATGGCTCTTAAATTCTCATCAGAGGGTGGGTAAACGCGTTTTATCCAGTCTAAGTACTCCATGTACATAGCATTGGTAACTTCAGTTTCATCCATATAGAAGGACTGAACATGTTGTTGATTTGGACTATTATTCCAATCATGCATCACATCATCTTGTACACGACCTTTAGTAAATGTACCGCCTTCTACAAAAACTAGTCCCGGAGAAGTTTCTTGTTCTTCGAAATCTGTATTGTACTGGAAACCACCATCTCTATCGTTGATGTTCCATCCAGTAGCTCTAGAGCTATTCTTTGAACTCGAAGATTTTTTACAACTAGTTGAAGTCACAATTAGTGCTAAAACTAGAAAAATCTTGAATGCTACTACTTTTTTCATATCCATACTTTTAGGTAAGCTAATAATAATTTTGGAGCTGCAATATAAGAATTTAACCTAATAACGCAAGCTGTTTTTTGCATTTTAACCAAAAAATAGTGTATTTCGTCCTATTTTTGTGCATTACAACGATGATTTTAGTCTTTTAAACCATGGTTTTGTGTTGTAATAACGTGTGTTTTCCTAATTTATTATTGTATTTTTGAAACTGTTTTTAAAATTGTTGTTTTTTAAATAATAACAAAACGTTAATAACGTTATTCTAACAATGAAAAAGAAGATTTTATTTTTACTGTTGATGATTTCAGCGGCTATGTTGTTTGCGCAACAAAAACGATATAATATTGTTTGGGAAAATTCTCAAACACTTTCAGGGGATAGTTTTTCTAGAGAAGTACCCTCTTTTAATAAAGCCTATTTTAATTATGATTTAGAAGGCGGTTTGTTATTTGTAGATCAATGGGAGTCAAAAGACTTTGTTAATGAATCTTCAATATCAGTAAATAATGTATCGTACCAGTCAATATCTAAAGTTGATTTAAAAGATTTAGATTTAAATAAAATTCCAAATAAATTAACATATAGCTTAAAAAATTCTAAAGCAAGAACTAAAACATATGTGCTTTTCCAGCTCTCTCCTATCATAAAAGATGTAAATGGTAGTTTTAAAAAGGTGACTTCATTTCAAATAAGTTATCAAAAAGGTTTTGATAGCGGATCAAGATTATTTAATAGAAATGCAGCTTCAAAAGTTGTAACAAATTCTGTACTAAATTCTGGAGAATGGTATAGGTTTTATGTAGATACTACAGGTGTTTTTAAGTTATCAAAAAGTTTTTTACAACGTTTAGGTGTTAAAGTTAATAGTGTTGACCCAAGAACAATAAAATTATTTGGTCATGGAGGGCGTATGATTCCTTATTCAAATTCGGTAGCGTATCCTTATGATGTTCCTGAAAATGCAGTAAAATTTGTTGGTGAAAATGATGGGGTATTTGATAATAATGATTATATATTGTTTTATGCACAAGGTCCTAAAGAATATAATGTTGAAAGTAGAACTCATATTAATTGTTATACTGATAAAACCTACTATTATATTAACGTAAGTTCTGGTAACGGAAAACGGATACAGCAATTCAATCAGCCATCAGGAACTGTAGATGTAGTTATTGATACTTTTGACGATTATCAATACTACGAGGTCGATACGTATAATTTGGTATCCATAGGAAGGCGTTGGTTTGGAGATAGGTTTGATATAGATAGTTCTAAGGAATTTGAATTTGAATTTCCAGATTTAGTAACCTCAGAACCTGTTCGGGTAACCGTTTCTGTCGCAACAGCTTCAAGAAACGATAGCCAAATGGATGTCAGTATAAATGACGCAAAGGTGTCCTCTATATTTATTGGAGGGGTTAGCTCCCCGTCATTAGCCAACGGAAGCTCTTATGCAGGTACTGTAAATGTAAATTCTTCAGATATTACCATTGGGTTAGATTTTGATAATTTTGGAAACCCTGGCATTGTAGGTTATTTAGATTTTATATCTATTGAAGCAAAGCGCAAACTAAATTTTGGTAATAAGCAGTTTTTGTTTAAAAATAAAGCTGTTGCTTCTGCTTCTGGTATAGGGCAATATAATATTGCAAATACATCGAATTTATCAGAAATTTGGGATGTGACAGATTTGTACAATGTTTCAAATTATTTAAATGAAGATGCAGCTTCAACTTTAAGTTTTAAGGCTTCACTTGGGAGCTTGAAAAACTATGTGGCAGTTTCTTCATCGGATTATTTTACGCCCAAATTTGATTCCAAAACAGTTGTAAGCAATCAAAATATAAAAGGCACTATATTTCAAAATTCTCAAGGGAGTTTTCAAGACGTTGATTATATTATTGTAACGCCAAATAATATGTTTAACCATGCAGAACGTCTAGCTCAGATTAATAGAAATCAGTATAATTTAAACGTAAAGGTTATTGGTTTAGATGAGATTTATAATGAATTTAGTTCAGGAAATCAAGATATAGGCGCTATTAGGAATATGGTTAAATATGTTTATGACAATGCGAGCACACCAGAGAATAGACTAAAATACTTATGTTTATTTGGTGATGGGTCTTTTGATTATAAAAATAGAATTCGGAATAACACAAATATTGTTCCTTCTTGGTATTCGTATAATAGTTTTAGTTTGGCTACCTCATTTGTGTCTGATGATTTTTATGGTATGATGGATACTAATGAAGGGACTATGACTTCTAGTGATAAGTTAGATATTGCTGTAGGTAGAATTTTAGCAGACACGCCTCAAAGAGGAAAAGAAATGGTTGATAAAATTGAATCCTATTACATAAAAGAAACTTTTGGAAGTTGGCGAAACAATATAGTAGTTGTTTCTGATGATAATGATGTTAAGTTAAGAGGAGCGTTGCAAACAACCACAAATGACATAGGGGATTTAGTCGCACAAGAAAAACCATTTTTAAATATCACAAAAATTCATACAGATGCTTTTCAACAAGAATCATCAGCAGGAGGAGACAGATATCCTATTGTTACAAATGAAATAGTTAACGCCATGGATAAGGGGGCTTTAGTAGTTAACTATTTTGGACATGGAGGTGAAGATGGGCTGGCAGAAGAGCGTATTTTGTTAAAACCAGATATTTTAGGTCTTCGTAATTTCTGTAAGCTTAATTGCTTTGTAACTGTAACTTGCGAATTTACAAGATTTGATAATCCATTAAGAGAAACAGCTGGGGAATTTTCGTTTTGGAATAAGGAAACTGGAGCTATTGGTTTAATTACTACGACGCGACAAGTTTTTGTGAATTTCGGAATTACCTTTAATAAAGATTTAGGACAATATTTGTTTTCTTATAGTGATAATGATACTTATGCTGATTATGAATACCCCACTATGGCTGAAGCTTTAAGGTTAGCAAAAAATGACCCTTCAGTTTCGGGTAATAGTCAAAAAAACTTAGTCTTTTTTATTGGCGACCCAGCCATGAAATTGGCGTTTCCAAAATCGAATATTAGACTCACGAAAATTAATGATATCCCTATTGAAACAGCAACAGATACGCTAAAAGCATTAAGCTATGTAAAATTGTCTGGAGAAGTAACAGATGAGTCTGGTAAACTTTTAAATAATTATACAGGGACATTATCAGCTACTATTTATGATAAGCTTATAAACAGACAGACATTAGCAAATGATCGTATATCTGAAAATGGCCAAATCATAAAATTAGATTTTACTACGTTAGGCGAAATTATATTTAGGGGTCAGGCATCCGTTGTAAATGGTCAGTTTGAATTTGATTTTATAGTTCCAAAAGACATTGGTATTCCTGTTGGTTTTGGTAAAGTTAGTTTTTATTCTAAAAATGAATCTTTAACACAAGATCAAGCAGGGGCGAATATAAATACGATTAAAATTGGAGGTTTAAATGAAGATGCTCCAGAGGATAATACAGGGCCAATTATAGCGCTTTATATGAATGATGAAAATTTTGTTACTGGCGGAATAACAAACGAATCTCCAACATTATTGGCTAAAATGGAGGATGTTAATGGTATAAATACAGCTAGTGGAATTGGTCATGATATTGTTGCTATTTTAGATGGTGATGAAACAAATCCAGTAATTTTGAATGATTATTATCAAACAGAAGTTGATGATTACACTAAAGGAACGCTAAGTTTTCCTTTCAGAGATTTAGAGCCTGGTCTTCACACATTAACCTTGAAGGCTTGGGATGTTTATAATAACTCGTCAATCTCAGAATTACAATTTGTTGTCTATGATAAGGACCAAGGTTTAAAGATTGATAATGTTTTAAATTATCCAAACCCTTTTATTAATTACACAGAATTTTGGTTTAATCACAATAGTTCTGAGCCTTTAGACGTTTCAATACAGATATTCACAGTTTCAGGAAAATTGGTAAGAACTTTAAATGGGCAAACCACAGGTGGAATAAAAACAACAAGTTCCTTGTCAAGAGATATGGTTTGGGATGGACGAGATGATTTTGGAGATAAAATAGGAAAAGGCGTTTATATTTACAAGCTTAAGGTACATTCCAGCCTGTTGAATAAGACAGTAGAAAAAATAGAAAAACTAGTTATACTATAACAAAAGAGATGTCTGTAATCGATGATTTTCGTTTGTTAAAGAATTATAAAATTAAGTATTAAAATAAAAATTATATTTGCTAACTAAAATTGAATTCATGAAGAATCAAATATTACTATTAATAGCGTTTGCCTTTATTTTTGAAGCTAATGCGCAAACTACTATTATACCACAAGATAATTCAAGAGTAATAACTACAGGAGTGCCATTTGTGTTAATAGCTCCAGATGCTAGAGCTGCGGCTTTAGGTGATATGGGTGTTGCGACATCAGTTGATGCATTTTCTCAACAATGGAACCCTTCAAAATATGTTTTTTCTGAAACTAAATCAGGAATTGGAGTAAGTTACACACCTTATCTAAGTAAACTTGTTAATGATATATTTTTAGGAAATGTCACTTACTTTAATAGAATAGATGAAAGAAGTGCTTTTGCTGCAAGTTTGAAGTATTTCTCATTAGGTGATATCGAGTTTGTTACCGATGAGTTTTCTGAAGCATTGATTCAAAGACCAAACGAATTAACTATTGACGCCTCTTATGCTTTACGTTTATCAGACCAATTTGCCATGTCTGTAGCGATGCGTTATTTACGTTCGGATTTAAGACTAGATGGTGTTGATGGCGATGCTACACCAGCAAGTACATTTGGTGTTGATATTTCTGGATATTACCAAAGTGAAGAAGAAGCCTATTCAGATTTTAATGGACGCTGGAGAGCAGGGTTTGCCATTCAAAACATCGGTCCTAAATTTAAGTATGATGAAGGCGGTCAAGAGAATTTTCAACCTACTAATTTAAGATTAGGAGCAGGTTTCGATTTTATTTTTGATGATTATAATAAAGTATCCGTTACTGCGGAAATAGCAAAATTGCTAGTGCCTACACCTCCTGCGCTAGGCGATGAATTTGAATATACAGATAATAATGGCAATGGTGTTTATGATCCTGAAAATGGAACTAATGCAACTGATACAGACGAATTAGGTTCTGAAGTTAACTCTGATGTTATCATTGGAGGTCAGTCTCAAGACGTTGGATTTTTATCAGGTATGTTTCAGTCATTCGGAGATGCTCCTGATGGTTTTAGTGAAGAATTAAAAGAATTTACTTGGGCATTAAGTGCAGAGTATTTGTATCAAGACTCATTTGCATTTCGAGCAGGTTATTTTAATGAAAGTGAAGAAAAAGGCGCTAGAAAATTTTTAGCATTAGGTGCCGGCTTTAAGGCTAACGTTGTAAATATTGATTTATCTTATTTGTTCTCTGCATCCAAGATACAGAGTCCTTTAGAGAATACACTTCGTTTCTCTTTAACCTTTAATATAGGAGCGGGAGAGTATAATGAATACTAGAAAAATCTAAATAAATTTATGTTTAAAAAACTATTGCTTGCTAGTAATAGTTTTTTTGTTTCTAAACGTTTCTTAAATTTATTAAATACATTTGATTATGAAGGAAATAAAAATAGAATCTACATTATATCTTTTTGAAAATATAGAAGAACTTCCTGAAAAGGTAAATACGCTTATGCAAAGAGCTGTAAAAGCAAGAGAAAAAGCTTATGCGCCTTATTCTAATTTTAATGTTGGTACAGCAATTCTTTTAGAAAATGGAGAAATTGTAACAGGTAGCAATCAAGAAAATGCTTCTTACCCTTCTGGGTTATGTGCAGAGCGCACAGCTATATATTATGCTGGATCTCAGTTTCCCAATGTAAAAATAATTAGTATGGCAGTAACTGCTGCGTCTAAAAAAAATAAAACGATAAAACCTATACCACCTTGTGGAGCTTGTAGGCAAGCTATTGCTGAGTATGAAATAAAGCAAGAAACTCCTATTGAAATTTATTTTATGGGAGAAATTGGACCAGTAACCAAATCCAATTCACTAGCAAACTTATTACCTCTAAGTTTTGATAAATCTGTACTCTAGTTTTTTTGTATTTCAGATGTTTAGATTTTTTACTAAAAAATTAGTAATAAAGTAATTGAATACAAAAAGAGTGCTTATTTTAATATTTTTTATACTTTAGTTAAGTTGCGTTTTTGCAATACAGTACAAAGTGTTACTTTTGTATTTCGTTTATATCAAATATATTTTAAAAATTAGCTTGGTATTTTAATAAAATTAATAGTATTCAATGCAAAAAATCACAAAAGAGGTTTACCTTAAATGGTATGAAGACATGTTGTTTTGGAGAAAGTTTGAAGACAAACTTGCTGCAGTATACATTCAACAAAAAGTAAGAGGATTTCTTCATTTATACAATGGTCAAGAAGCTGTTTTAGCAGGAGCTTTACACGCAATGGATTTGACTAAAGATAAAATGATCACTGCCTATCGAAATCACGTTCAACCTATTGGTATGGGGGTTGATCCAAAACGTGTTATGGCTGAGTTATTTGGAAAAGTTACAGGAACATCTAAAGGTATGGGTGGTTCTATGCATATTTTTTCGAAAGAATTTCGTTTTTACGGAGGGCATGGTATTGTTGGAGGTCAGATTCCTTTAGGTGCCGGTATTGCTTTTGGTGATAAATATCACGGAGTTGATGGCGTTACAATATGTTGCTTTGGAGATGGAGCTGCTAGACAAGGTTCTCTTCATGAAACATTTAACCTAGCTATGTTATGGAATTTACCAGTGGTTTTTGTTTGTGAAAATAATGGATACGCCATGGGAACATCAGTTGAAAGAACTGCCAATCATGTTGAAATTTGGAAATTAGGTTTAGGTTATGATATGCCTTGTGGTCCAGTTGATGGGATGAATCCTATAAAAGTCGCTGAAGCTTTTGATGAAGCTATTCAGAGAGCACGTAAAGGTGGTGGTCCAACATTTTTAGAGTTAAAAACATACCGTTACAGAGGGCATTCTATGAGTGATGCTCAACACTATAGAACGAAAGATGAAGTAGAAGAGTACAAGAAAATAGATCCTATTACCCAAGTAAAGGATGCTATTCTTGATAAAAAGTATGCTACAGAAGACGATATTAAAGTTATCGATAAGCGTGTAAAAGCACGTGTTGCTGAATGTGAGAAATTCGCTGAAGAATCTCCATTTCCAGAAAAGCAGCAATTATACGATATGGTATACGAGCAAGAAGATTATCCATTCATTCAACACAAATTATAAGATATGGCAATAGTTGTAAACATGCCGCGTTTAAGCGACACAATGGAAGAAGGAACCGTTGCTGCTTGGTTAAAAAAGGTAGGAGATAAGATTGAAGAAGGTGATATTTTAGCCGAAATTGAAACAGATAAAGCGACCATGGAATTTGAATCTTTCAATGAAGGAACCTTGCTTCATATTGGGGTTCAAGAAGGCGAAACGACCAAGGTGGACGAGCTTCTAGCTATAATTGGTGATGAAGGTGAAGATATTTCAGGTATTTTAAATGGAGGGGGTAACGCTTCCGCGGAAGTAAAAGAAGATAAAAATGTTGCTGAAACAAGTTCGGAAGAAACTTCTGAAACTTCAGATGCACCTTCTACATCTTCCAATCTGCCAGAAGGTGTCATAGTAGTTACTATGCCACGTTTAAGTGATACCATGGAAGAAGGCACCGTAGCCACTTGGTTAAAGAAAGTAGGCGATACGATTGAAGAAGGAGATATTTTAGCTGAAATTGAAACAGATAAAGCTACTATGGAATTTGAATCATTTCAATCAGGAACTTTATTAGAAATAGGATTGCAAGAAGGAGAATCTGCAAAAGTAGATGCATTATTAGCAATTATTGGTCCTGCAGGAACTGATGTTTCAGGTGTGGCTTCTAGTTTTTCTACATCTTCTGCTCCAGCTAAAAAAGAAACTCCAAAAGTTGAAACTAAAAGTGAAGCGCCTAAAGCAACTCCTGCAGTATCAGCAAAACCTAGTTCGCCAACGCCTACACCTGTAACAGCAAATGGTCGTGTCTATGTTTCGCCTTTAGCAAAAAAATTAGCCGAAGAAAAAGGAATAAACTTAACAAAGATTCAGGGTTCTGGGGAAAACGGACGTATAGTAAAAAGAGATATAGAAAATTATGAACCAGCAGCATCTGCCGCATCGGTTGGTAAATTTGTACCATCAGGTCAAGAAGATTTTGATGATATAGATAATTCTCAAATGCGTAAAGCAATTGCTAAGGCATTAACTAATTCTAAGTTTTCAGCACCGCATTATTACTTAAGTGTAGAGTTTGATATGGAGAATGCTATGGCGTTCCGTGCACAGTTTAACTCTATTCCAGATACTAAGATTTCTTATAATGATATTGTTGTTAAGGCTTGTGCTTTAGCATTAAAAGAACACCCACAAGTAAATTCACAATGGTTTGCAGATAAAATGCGTTTAAATAATCATGTGCATATTGGTGTTGCGGTAGCTGTTCCAGATGGGTTAGTTGTACCTGTAGTTCGTTTTGCAAATGAACAAACATTACCACAAATTGGTGCAGCCGTTAAAGATTTAGCGGGAAAAGCAAGAAATAAAAAGCTAACACCAGATGAAATGCAAGGAAGTACCTTTACGGTATCAAACCTTGGTATGTTTGGTATTGATACTTTTACATCTATTATTAATCAACCAAATTCAGCCATACTTTCAGTGGGAAATATTGTTGAAAAACCAGTAGTTAAAAATGGTAAAATTGTTGTTGGTAATACTATGAAATTATCATTAGCATGCGATCATAGAACAGTTGATGGTGCTACAGGCGCTCAATTCCTTCAAACATTAAAAGGATATATTGAGAATCCAGTAACTATGCTAGTGTAATACAATTCCTGAGAGAACAGGAATCTCAAAATATAAAACCTGTTTCATAATAGTTGAAACAGGTTTTTTTTATTTATAAAAATTAAAAGTAAATAATTTTGAAATATTTAATAAGAACTTTTGGTGTAATTTTATTGATATTATTTAGTATTTCATGTGGCAACGAAGAAGATAATGAGCGAAAAGGAACGCTTATTTTTGGTTGGTTTGCAGACTCAAATTGTAATGGAGACTGTGCTGATATTTATAGAATAAGTAGTGATGGGAAGGTTTGTAAGGATATTGACTATAATTTCCCCAAAACTAATTTTTTTGAAGGTAACTTTCAAGAGGTTACAGGAATAAATCATCAAGATTATGAAGTTTTGATAAGTGAATTACCTAATAATCTATTTAACGAACCATTTGGTTATTTGGACTGTCCAGAATGTACAAATGATTGGGGAGGGTTTTATTTAGAATTTCAAGATGAAAATGGGTTTCATAAATCATGGCGTATCCGTAATGCCATATATCCAGATTATATTAAAAATTATAGAAGCCTTTTATTAAATAAATTAGCAGATTTAAATAGTAATTAGCTACAAATTTATAAAAACCTATTGAATATCCGTAATACATCACAATTAAAAATTTATTCATAAATTAGCTAAAAATTCCACCATATGAATATCTTCAGTTTTACAGCAAATTTTGATAGTGAAGCTTCTTGTATCGCTCACTTTAAAGCACATCGTGATAA
>NZ_JAQWOO010000014.1 GCF_029245835.1 Algibacter sp.
CTATCTAAATAATCATCTACACCATCAAAATCTATGGTAGCTGATGATGGTGGATTAACATCAAATAAATCGCGGTAATCTAAATCACCGCCTGATGCTAAATCACCATCCGCATCTGGTAAAATTGTTAAATCTGAAGGGGTTTCAATATCCTCATTGACATCGAAAGTAGCATCATTAACTCCTGAAGTCTCAAAAGTATTATCCAATCCATCAGTATCTGTATCGGTTCCTGATACTGAATTAGCCATTCCGTTTTCTTCTATATCTGGTGTACCGTCGTTATCACTATCCATATCTATATAATCAAATACACCATCAAAATCAGTATCTGTTAAAGACAAGCCTGTTCCATAGTTGTTATATATTCCCGTAATACCATCTATAACCAAAGAAGGTCCAATATAACCTAGAGTTGTTTGGGCTTCAATATTATCTGGTATTCCATCATTATCTGAATCAATATCTAGAAAATCAAAATCCTCGGAACTATCAGTATTTACTGGGTTTGTTCCTGAACCTGAAGAACTGGGTATACCATTTGTAGTTGGTGTAATACCTATAGTTCCATCTGCCATACTGTTGTTATCTACATCTACTCCACCAGATTCAATTACATCTGTAATTCCATCATTATCACTATCAAGATCAAAATGATTAGGTAATCCATCTTTATCTGCATCTAGGTTAGCAAATACTCCGAAGGCATTTAATGTACAAAAATCAGGATCTTGATAATTAGGTGTGCCATCAGTGTCATCATCTGCTGAAGGGTCTATCCCTCCACATTCATCAGTATCTTTAATTCCATCATTATCGTCATCTAAATCATCCACATCACTAAACCCATCACTATCAACATCAGGCAGGGTAAGTATAAACAATTTCCCATCGGCATGATCGTTTGTTGAAGCTGTTAATTGTGCCTTAGTAATAAGAGACCCATTTGGTGCAATATCATCAAGATAGAACAACGCAATACCAATAGTACCATAATTTTCAAGCACTCTATCACTTAACCAATAATCTGACCCAGTAACAGGTGGATTTACGGCACCAGGAGTTCCAAAATTTCCATTAGATCCAGTTCCTCCAAAACCCCATTTTGTTGATGTTTGATTTACAAACGTTTCACCTAAAGATTGTTCAGCACCACCGCCAGCAGGTATCCCAAAAAGTTCTACATGATAGCAGTTATTGGCATTTCGTTCTGTGACTGCAATAACTCCACTTGTACTTGCAATAATTCCAGTACCATAAGTTAAGGTTTGCCTTTGTGCATCTGTTGTTGATTCTGACGAGTAATTATCACAAATACCTCTACCGTTACCGTTGGCTTCAAAATAATGATTAAGATTCAAGTCTTGAAAAGAGGCTAATGCTGAAGCATTCCAAGAGCCACTAGCACTTGTAGTCTCCGTATATGTTCCATTTAGTCTAATATTATTTGCTCCGTGTCCATTGGGTCCTAATTGTGTCATTGTATAACCTACGGGAACACCATAGTTGAAATATACAATCCCATTAACTGTAACACTTTGAATTGTAGCAGATTGTGTTGGAGCCGTTTGTGTATCGCTCCATTGAAAGCTAACCCCGGTTTGAATACTTGGAGCATTAGTTTGAGCGATTAAATTACCAAATGAGAGGCATGCTATAATTACCAAGAAAAGTAATTTTGCTTTCATATTTAATTGATTTAGGCAAGTCAACATTAAAATATATGAAATTATGATTAAGAACAACTTAAACCCTTTATAATATGAAACATTGAACATAAATATGTCACAATTACAGCTTTAAGGTTCTTGTTAAAGTTCTTTACTTTAAATTAAAATATATATTGAAACTAAACTTGAGGGAAGAATATTTCAGTTTTTGAATCCTATTTTCAGGATTCAGTCTAAAATTGTATCACAATAGTAATGCAATTAATTCACAAAACCTAATAAAAATCAGTTTAAAAGATTAATTTATCCGACAAAAAGATATTTTTCGTAAGATAAATCGATTAAGAAATATGGCAATTGCTTATATAAAGATATTTGTTATTCAGATTGTAATTTATTTTATTGCTTAAGTTTTAAACAATTAAATCAACTAAATCTTCAATTTTAGAAATTAATTGAATTTTAATACCTGTGTTTTTTAATGAAATTTTATTGTACTTAGATACAAAAATGGTTGAAAACCCTAATTTTTCGGCTTCTAAAATACGTTGCTCTACGCGTTGTACAGGGCGAATTTCGCCAGACAATCCAACCTCAGCAGCGAAACAAAAATCTTTTTGCAAGGCAACATCTTCATTAGACGATAAGATAGATGCAACTACTGCTAAATCTATGGCAGGATCATCTACAGTGATACCGCCTGTGATATTTAAAAACACATCTTTTGCCCCTAAACGGAAACCAGCTCGTTTTTCTAAAACCGCCAATAACATATTTAACCGTTTTGCATTAAATCCGGTGGCACTGCGTTGTGGTGTCCCGTAAACTGCAGTACTAACAAGTGCTTGCACTTCAATCATAAGCGGTCTCATACCTTCTAAAGTTGCTGCTATGGCATTACCCGAAAGCTCTTCATCTTTTTTAGAAATTAAAATTTCCGATGGATTTGTAACCTCTCGCAAACCCGAACCTTGCATTTCATATATACCTAATTCATTTGTTGACCCAAAACGATTTTTGTGTGCCCTTAAAATTCGGAATACATGATTTCTATCGCCTTCAAATTGTAAAACGGTATCCACCATGTGTTCTAAAATTTTAGGGCCAGCAATATTCCCATCCTTGGTAATATGACCAATTAACAATACTGGCGTTGCTGTTTCTTTGGCAAATTTTATAAGCTCTGTAGTACACTCTTTTATTTGGGAAATACTTCCAGAAGACGATTCTATATAATCGCTATGTAAGGTTTGAATAGAGTCAATAATAACAACATCTGGTTGAAGCGAAGCGATTTGTTTGAAGATATGTTGAGTTTTAGTTTCTGTTAAAATATAACAGTTACTATTTTCTGGATTGATACGTTCTGCACGCATTTTTATTTGTTTCTGGCTTTCCTCTCCCGAAACATAAAGTGTTTTATAAGGTAGCTTTAAAGAGATTTGAAGTAACAGCGTACTTTTACCAATTCCGGGTTCTCCTCCTAATAGAGTTAAAGACCCTGGTACTATACCGCCACCTAAAACACGATTAAATTCTGCATCATAAGTGTCTAATCGAGGTTCTTTAGAGGTGTCAATTTCATTAATTCGTAACGGAATTGATGCCTTCTTTACTTTAGAGGTAGGAGATTTCCAATCGCTTTTTTCTGGCTTTTGAATAAGCTCTTCTACAATCGTATTCCATTCTTTACAGGCATTACATTGCCCTTGCCATTTAGCATATTGTGTGCCGCAATTTTGACAAAAAAATGTGGTTTTTACTTTTGCCATTATTTAGTATCCGAAATCTGATTTAATTAAATCTGCTTTTTCTAACATTAACTCTTTTGTAAGTCCTGCAACTTCTTCTAAGGTATAAGCTGATTGGTAGGTACGCATAGCTTTTTTAGGCTCTCCTGTTTCTTCATAAAAACGGGCAACATAATACGTTCCCATCATGGTATCGGGATAAGCTTTTCTTGCCATTTTACCTAATTCTTCGTAATATTCGTATAATTCATTTCTTTCTATTGCGGCAGATATAGCTTTAAAATCGTTTATTAAAACTTGTTTTTCAACACCAAACAAATCAGAAATAGCTTGATATTTTTCTTGAAGATAAAGCACTGGTGATATTTCTAATTCAAGTATAACCTCTTTATATTCCTTTTTTGTTATGGGTTGAAAGACTTGAAATATGTTTTCTATGGCATTGGGTATAGCATGTGTTGGCACTGAATAATGAGATGGCCCTTCAAAACTATCAAAATTATAGACTAAATTTTCATTATCGATTGCAAAGATATCCGTATTCAAAGCATCTGTCATTCTTTTTAAAGATTTAGAATCATTACTGGTATTTGCTAAATAGTAAAATGTTTTAGATTCAATTTTACTCATAACTTCTGGCAAATATTCTATCATTTGAGGCGCTAATTCTGGACTGATACTAATGTAAGCCTGAAATAAAGATTGTGACTTTAGTAAATAATAGTTTATAAAATTGGCTGTTTCTCCATGCCCTACAGCAACCCTAAAATCACCTACTCTATACGTTTTTTCAATATATGGCATTAATTCCATACCAATAAATTCAAAAAATGCAGCACCAGTTTCAATAGGTAAGGAATTTTGTTCAGAATACATACAATCGTCAAATCGTTTGTCTAGCTGGTTTACACCAACTACTATAGCTGCCGGCATATCTTCCCAATAAGAATAATAATCTACGTTTCCAGCAACAACTTCAAACATATAATCACCATCTAACACTATAAATACAGGATACGTTTTATCTTCATCAGAGTTATACCCTCTTGGTAATTGAATTTTTATTTGGCGTTCTTCTCCTAATTTTGAAGATTGAATGGTTTCATATTTAACTTGAGCATTAGATATATTAAAAGCTAAAAAAAGGATTAAAAAGAAAACAACCGTCTTTTTCATTCTAAATGATTTGAGATTTGACATTGGCAAGGTAATAAATTAAGAGAAAGATAAAAAGCTAAGCTCTAATCGCTTTTTGAAGCCTTAATTCTATTATATATAGGCAAGTAAATTAATGAAATTCCTCCAAAAATAATAATCATAAGGGTTTGTGATGCCCACATAATCCAACCGAAAGCTATACTAGGATTTTCTGGAATTCCAAAAACTGAAAATGCAGCATAAATAGCTAAAGGATAAGAGCCAATACCTCCATTTGTAGCAGCTATACTAAAACTTGCCGATATAAACCCAATTAAAATTGCACCCATAGAAATGCCATCTAAGTCAGCAATAGAAAAAGAGGTTATATAAAACATAAGCACATACATACTCCAAATAAAAAGCGTATGAAAAATATAAGCCCACTTCTTTTTCATTTTAAAAATACTTAATGCGCCTTCAATTAACCCATTTACAAAAGCTCTTATTTTTAGTGCTATTTTAGAACTACTTTTCTTTATGAATCTAAAAAAGAAAATGATTAAAAGGGCAAATACAAGAAGCGCAATCAAAATTTTTATGGGATTGAATTTTTCGATAAGAAAGCCATAAATAAAATCGAATTGAAGAAAAAGGGTTATTCCAATTATTCCAAACATCACAATTAAATCGGCAATACGTTCTGCTACAATAGTGCCAAATGCTTTTTCAAAAGGGACATCCTCGTAATTTGTAAGTATGGAAGCTCTAGCAACTTCTCCAGCCCTAGGAATCGTGTAGTTTATTAAGTAGGTAGCAAAAACAGCCATAATACTATTACCAAACTTAACATTATAACCCATAGGTTCTAACTGGTAACGCCACCGATAAGCACGGGACAAATGACTTAAAAACCCTAAAAACATACCTAAAAAAATCCAAGTATAATCTGCCTTTTTAGCATATTGTAGCAACTCGTCTATTGACACCTTAGAGAGTGAATACCAAACTAAAAAAACTCCCAATAATAGTGGGAGTGTGATTTTTATTATATTTTTTGTCTTTTTATTCAAAAAAAGTTATTTTAATAGATTTGTGGCTTCATCCGGGAACACTAAAGATGGCTTAAATACTTTAGCTTCTTCAATATCCATGAAAGCATATGTTATGAGAATTAAGGTGTCGCCTACTGAAACCTTTCTTGCTGCAGCTCCATTTAAGGTAATTTCTCCACTATTTCGTGGTCCAGGGATACAATAGGTTTCTAGACGCTCTCCGTTATCATTATTTACAATTTGAACTTTTTCTCCTTGTATAATATTGGCAGCCTCCATTAAATCCTCATCAATAGTGATACTACCAATGTAATTGAGTTCTGCACCAGTGCATTTAACTCTGTGAATCTTAGATTTTACTACTTGAATTTGCATGTGGCAAAGGTAATTAATTTAAAGCGATATTATCAATAAGTCTAATATTGTCTGCATATACCGCAATAAAGGCTCTATACGCTTTTTTGTTTGATTTTCTTTTAATTGGTTTTAGGGTTTTAGCGTCTGCAACAATAAAATACTCTAACTCCAGAATATCATGATTATCAAACTGTTTTTCAACCCATTCCGATATTTTATTAGCACTTTTTGTGCCAAACTTTTCTTTAGCTTTTTTTAGTATTTTATAGATAAAAGGTACTGCTTCTTTATACTCTGCTTTTAACCTTGTATTTCGAGAACTCATGGCTAAACCATTAGCTTCACGATGTATTTTACACCCAATAATTTTTACAGGTATGTTATACTTTTCAACTAATTTTTTTATGATCGCCAATTGCTGAAAATCTTTCTCTCCAAAATAAGCTTTGTGAGGTTTTACAATGTCGAAAAATCGTTTTACAATAGTCCCTACACCATCAAAATGACCACTTCTAAATTTGCCTTCCATTTCAAACTCCAAACCATCAAAATCGAATGTTTGAGACACGGTGTTTCCTTCATATATATCATCAACAGTCGGTGCATAAACCATAATATTGGTTTTACTTACTGTTTTTAACAAGGCTACATCACGGTCTAAAGTTCTTGGATATTTTATAAGATCCTCGTTATTATTAAACTGTGTTGGATTCACAAAAATACTAACCACGACTCTATCATTTTCAAGCAAAGCTTTTTTAACTAATTGTAAATGCCCTTCATGTAACGCCCCCATTGTGGGTACCATACCAATAGTTAGCTTTTTAGCTTTAAAGGCATCAATAGCTATTCTAATTCCTTGTTTTTCTGAGTAAACTTCCACTTTTTAATAAAAAATTAACGCGTGCAAACTTAAGATTTTACAACGAATTAGCATAAAATTTTGTACTTTTGCGTGTTTTTTATTTCGAATTTTTCAAAAAGCAGAACCATTGGTGTATTAGTTTTAAGAAATTTTTATTTAAAAAAGAAATCAATAATTGCTATTGTATAGTATTATTTTAAGTCAACAAAAACAAACATATGAAAGATAAGAGGATATTATACGTATCATCTGAAGTTGTACCTTATTTACCTGAAACTGAAATTTCGTCTGCATCGTTTGAAGCACCGAGATTGGTGAATCAGCAAGGTGGACAAATACGAATTTTCATGCCTAGATACGGCAATATTAATGAGAGAAGACACCAATTACACGAAGTTATAAGATTATCAGGTATAAATCTAGTGATTAATGATTTAGACATGCCTTTAATCATAAAAGTGGCTTCAATTCCCAAAGAGCGTATTCAAGTTTATTTTATTGATAATGATGAATATTTTAAAAGAAAAGCAACGTTAACAGACGAAGATGGGAAATTATTTTCTGATAATGATGAGCGTGCTATTTTCTTTGCTAAAGGTGTTATTGAAACTGTAAAAAAATTAAACTGGGCACCAGATATTATTCATGTTCATGGATGGTTAGCCTCATTATTACCACTTTATCTTAAAGAATATTATAAAGATGAACCATTATTTAACGAAAGCAAAATAGTCACTTCTATTTACAATCAAAGTTTTGATGGTAAGTTAAATAACGATATGGTTAACAAGATTAAGTTTGATAATATTGGCGATGCTGTTATTAAATCACTTGAAGAACCAACATATAACAATTTAATGAAAATTGCTATTGATTATTCTGACGCTTTAATTGTAGGATCTGAAAATATCCCAGAAGACCTAGGTACTTATTTAAAAGCATCCGAAAAACCAATTTTAGAATATAAGAGCAAAGACGAATTTGGCGAGGCTTATACAACTTTCTTTAACGAAACTGTTTTAGGTTAAACTATTTATATTCATTAAAATATTATATGAAAAAGACATTTAAAGCCCTTAAATTTCCTATTGTTTTTCTTCTTTTAATATCTTTTATTGCTTGCGATAAAGATTTTAACACTATAGATAGTGATGTTTTAGGAGAAGGAAATGCTAGTTTTTTAACAGACTCTTTGGAATTACCAATAGTGGTTTACAACAAAAAATTAGATTCATTACAAATCAATAACTTATCAGCTAATTTGTTGGGTGTTTTTAACGATCCTGATTTTGGAAAAACCACAGCTAGTATAGTTACCCAAATAACGCCTAATGCTGCCTCTCTAACTGAAAATTTTGGTGTTAATCCAGTTATAGATTCTGTTGTTATAAACATCCCTTATTTTAGTACCATAACTGGAGTCGATTCAAATAATAGTAATATTCAAACATACGCCTTAGATTCTTTGTACGGCAACAATAGCGCTCCTGTAAAATTATCTATCTACCAGAATAATTATTTTTTAAGAGACTTTGATCCTTCTGGGAATGTTAGCAGTGTTCAAAATTACTATTCAAAGACAGAAGTTCTTGATGATGCAACCCGTAATTATGCTTTAAACGGTTCTCAACAAATAGATTTTGATAATCATTTAGGTGAACTGATTTATGAAAATAATAATTTCACAAATAATAGTGAAGCTATTGAATTATGGAATATAACAAGTACAGATACAACTATAACTTATGCAGCACCTGCTTTAAGAATTTGTTTTGATGGTGAAGTTGATGATGATGCAGATGAAATAGAATTTTGGCAGCAAACCATTGTTGCAAAAAATGGGAGCCCTGACATAAGTAGTGCAAATAACTTTAAAAACTACTTTAGAGGTTTATATTTTAAAACAGAAGCCATTGATAATGACGGTAACATGATTTTAATGAATTTAGCTTCAACAGGAGCTAATATTACTATTTATTATTCTAAAGGCGAGGAAGGTACAAGAATACAAGACAGCTACGTTTTAAATTTTACTGGCAATAGGTTAAACGTATTTAAAAATGAGTTTTTTGCGCCATTAATTAATGGTAATAAAGACGAAGGTGATGAAACTTTATACCTTAAAGGATTAGAAGGCTCAATGGCTGTTGTAGATTTATTTCCAACAGAAGAGGCGCTTGAGAACTTTAAAAATCAATTTCTTGATGCTAATGGAAATCAAAAAGCACTTATTAATGAAGCCTATTTAATTGTTTTTGAAGATGATGACATGCTTACAAATCCAATAGACCAAAATGGAAATTCATACCATAAATACGACCGTATTTTTGCTTATGATATAAAAAATAATAGTGTAACCATTGATTACTTAAATGATTTTACAGAAAACCAAACCAACCCTTTAATCTCTAAAATTTTGCATCTTGGCCAAAGAGAAGAATCGGGAAAATATAAAATACGTATTACAGAATATTTAAACAACATTATACAGAACAATTCTACAAATTATCAAATTGGTTTAGTTTTATCAAATAATGTAAATGTTACTTCAAGTTCAGAAATTTTAAATAGTAATGATGATGTTACAGCTGTTCCAATGGCGTCAATAATATCTCCAAGAGGCACAATTCTTCATGGAAGTAATTCGCTTACAGTAGAAAAACAGTTAAAATTTAAAGTATTTTTTACTAAATCTAAAGCCAATTAGTAAATTAAAAATATGTTTTAAATGAAACTAATTTGTTAGTGAAGTGAATTTTATCGTACAAATCAATTCGTTTGTATAATAATTATCTGTCATTAGTATTTATTTTACATATTTGCTTTAAAATTAAATAACCCCAAAATCAGAAAATTATGTGTGGAATTGTTGGATATATTGGCCCCAGAGAAGCATACCCGATTATAGTAGAAGGTCTTAAACGTTTGGAATATAGAGGCTATGATAGTGCAGGAATTGCTTTATTTGACGGCACTGACCTTAAAGTATCTAAAACCAAAGGGAAAGTAGCCGATTTAGAAAAACGCGCTGAAAATGAAATTTCTAAAAATGGAAATGTAGGTATAGGACATACGCGTTGGGCAACTCACGGTGTTCCTAATGATTTAAACTCCCATCCGCATCTATCTAACTCTGGTGAATTAGTTATTATTCATAATGGTATTATAGAGAATTATGAATCTCTTAAACAAGAACTTATCTCTAGAGGTTACACTTTCAAATCAGATACTGATACTGAAGTTTTAATAAACCTAATTGAAGATGTAAAAAAAGAACAGAACGTAAAACTTGGTAAAGCGGTTCAAATCGCATTAAACCAAGTTATTGGCGCATATGCTATAGCTGTTTTTGATAAAAACAAACCAGAGGAAGTTGTTGTAGCACGTTTAGGAAGTCCTTTGGCAATTGGTATAGGCGAAAACGAAGATGAATTTTTTATTGCTAGTGATGCTTCTCCTTTTTTAGAATACACAAAAAATGCTGTATATCTTGAAGATGAAGAAATGGCTGTAATTAGGTTTCATAAAGGTATAAAAGTTAGAAAAATTAAAGATGATTCTCTAGTAGACACTTATGTACAAGAACTTCAACTTAATCTAGAGCAAATTGAAAAAGGGGGTTATGATCACTTTATGCTTAAAGAAATCCATGAACAACCTAAAGCAATAACTGATACTTATAGAGGTCGGTTATTAAGAAACGAAGCTATTATAAAAATGGCTGGTGTTGAAGATAACATGAAAAGGTTTCTTAATGCCAATCGTATAATTATAGTGGCTTGCGGAACATCATGGCATGCAGGATTGGTAGCAGAATATATTTTTGAAGATTTAGCTAGAATCCCTGTAGAAGTTGAGTATGCTTCAGAATTTAGATATCGTAATCCTGTTATTACAGAAGATGATGTCGTTATAGCAATCTCTCAATCAGGAGAAACAGCTGATACTCTTGCAGCTATTAAGTTAGCTAAATCAAAAGGGGCTTTTGTATTTGGGGTTTGTAATGTTGTAGGCTCATCTATTGCAAGAGAGTCTGATGCCGGAGCATACACCCATGCTGGACCAGAAATTGGTGTAGCATCTACTAAAGCTTTTACAACACAAATTACAGTTTTAACGCTAATAGCACTAAGATTAGCAAGGGCTAAAGGCACTATTAGCAGTTCAGATTTCCGTCAACATCTTTTAGAATTAGAAATGATTCCAAAAAAGGTGGAGAAGGCATTACAATCTGATGCCAACATAAAAACTATTTCTAATGTTTACAAAAACGTTAGAAATTTCTTATACCTAGGAAGAGGATATAATTTCCCCGTTGCGCTTGAAGGCGCTCTTAAACTTAAAGAAATTTCATACATACACGCTGAAGGCTATCCTGCTGCAGAAATGAAACATGGTCCAATTGCATTAATTGATGAAAATATGCCTATTGTCGTTATTGCCACAAAAAAGGGACATTATGAAAAAGTAGTTAGTAATATACAAGAAATTAAATCTAGAAAAGGAAAAATTATTGGAATTGTTACTGAGGGAGACACCCAAGTTAGAGCACTAGCTGATCATGTTATTGAAGTTCCTGAAACTTTAGAATCACTATCACCTTTACTTACAACTATTCCTTTGCAGTTATTATCATATCATATAGCGGTCATGCTAGATAAAAATGTTGATCAACCAAGAAATTTAGCAAAATCTGTCACCGTAGAATAGAAAACTTACTTCAAATAGATATTTAAAAATTGCCATGCTTTACTACAATAAGTATGGCAATTCTCAATTTTACCCTATGTTTTTTATTTATTTAGTAGCAAAATCTCAATTTTTTTATTAAAAAGTGCTATGCATGCATAATTTTTTTTACTTTTATCAGCTAGGATTATATCATAATTTTATATTACCTTGTTGTTAAACTTAAACTCAAATTACTAAATGAAGACAATTCTCCCTTATTTAATGCTTTTGTTTTGTGGCTTATCTTTTTCACAAACAACAATTACAGGTTCAGTCGTCGATGATAATAGTCAGCCCATTCCGGGAGCTAATATCATTATTGTTGGAACATCTACAGGTACCGTTACAGATTTTGATGGTAACTTTTCCTTAAACACAAATTTAAATCCCCCATTTTCACTACAAGCAAGTAGTGTTGGTTTTGAAACGGTTATTGAAGCAATAACCTCAAACAACCAAAAAATTAATTTTATACTAAACGAAGGAACCTCTTTAGATGAAGTTGTTATTTCCGCATCAAGAACACCCGAACGTGTTTTCGAATCGCCTGTAACCATTGAGCGTTTTGGATTAAAAGATATAAAAAACACAGCTTCTGCGGAGTTTTACGATGGTTTAGAAAACTTAAAAGGTGTTGATATTAACACTAATAGTTTAACTTTTAAATCCATTAACACCAGAGGTTTTGCTACATTTGCTAACACACGGTTTATGCAGCGCGTAGACGGTATGGACAATGCAGCACCTGCACTTAACTTCCCGCTTGGTAATTTACTAGGCATGGTAGAAACCGATGTGCAAAGTGTAGAACTATTGCCCGGAGCAGCATCCGCACTTTACGGAGCTAATGCCTTTAACGGAGTTCTTTTTATGACAAGTAAAAGTCCTTTTGATCACACTGGTATAAGTGCTTACTATAAACAAGGTATAACATCACAAGAGGTTTCAGGCAATAACGAGTATCAAGATTATGGTATTAGAGCTGCATATAAATTTAATGATAAATTTGCTGCAAAAGTAAACTTTAGTTATTTACAAGGTACCGACTGGGCAGCAAACGATACTAGAGGAAAAGATAGAAACACATCATTTATTAAACCAAATAGCACTAGAGCCAATGATATTGATTATGATGGTGTAAATGTTTACGGAGATTTAGCTTCTTCAAATTTAGCGGTTGTAGCAGCAAGTCCTGATTTCTTACAAGGTCTAGCAGCTAGAGGAATAAATCCTGCAGTAGCAAATTTATTACCAGCAGTAAATGTGAGTAGAACAGGTTATGACGAAGCAGATTTAACAAACTATGATGCCAAAAGCATTAAAGCTGATTGGGGTTTATTTTTCCGTCCTTGGGAAAATGATTTTGAAATTCAATATGTTGGTAAAATAGGTTCTGGTTCTACAATTTATCAAGGTTCTAACAGATACTCTATCAAAAATTTCTTTTTACAACAACATAAATTAGAAATAAAAAATGATAACTTTTTCGTAAGAGGTTATGTTACTGCAGATAATGCAGGAGATTCTTATGATATGGTATTTACAGGTGTAAATATTAATCGACAATGGAAATCTGACGAACAATGGTTTGGAGAATATGCTGGTGCTTTTTTAACAAGTACCTTGGCTGGAGCAACAGGAAATGAAGCGCATGCCAATGCAAGAATAGCTGCAGATACTGGACGATTAGACCCTATTAATACCCCAGAACAATTTCAAGCAGCGTTTAATAAAGTAACAAGTGATCCAAACATACTTACTGGAAGTCAACTTAAAGATGAATCGAAAATTTATCATTCTGATGCTAATTATAACTTTAGTCATTTAACAGATTTTGCCGAAATTCAAGTTGGTGGGTCTTACAGGCAATATGTGCTTAACTCTTTTGGAACTATTTATAACGATGGCGACGGAGAAATACCATATTCTGAAGTGGGTTTATATACTCAAATTCAAAAGAAATTTTTAGAGGATGATCGATTAAAATTAACAGCCTCTTTAAGATATGACAAGTCTGAACTTTTTGATGCGTTTTTCTCACCTAGATTATCTCTTGGATACAATATAGGAAACGATAAAAATCATAACATAAGAGCATCTTTTCAAACAGGATTTAGAAATCCAGATACACAAGCTTTATATATTGGTTTTAACCTAGGCCCTATAGTTTTGATTGGTAGTGCACCAGATAATCCAGAACGATTTTCAAAAACAGCAAGTGGTTCAGATTTATCAGCAACTGGTCAAGCCATACTAGGTTCAACTAGTTATACCTACGATGGAACAGGTGCTTATAACAACTCGTTTACAAGAAGTTCAGCAACAGCATTTGGAGCTTCTAGAAACCCTGCAGACTTAGAAATTGCAAATCCAGATATCGTAAAACCAGAACAAGTCAGTTCTTTTGAGTTTGGTTACAGAGGTAAAGTTGAAAAAGTGGTTATAGATTTTAGCGCATACTACAACCAATATCAAGATTTTATTACAACGGTTGATGTTATTAATCCTTTTTATGGCGATGTTGAATTAACACAAACCATTCCTGTAAATGGCAACCCAACACCTTTAGCATTAGTAGCATTATCACAAGGAGATATTGAGGTATTTCGTGCCTATACAAACACTACTGAAGATGTTAATTCGTATGGAGCGGCTTTAGGAGTTTCTACAAAGGTATTTGGTGATTTTGATTTAGGAATGAATTATACTTATGCAAAACTAGATTTTGATCGTCAAGCAAACTCAGATTTTCAAACTAATTTCAATACACCAGAGCATAAGGTTAAGGCTACTTTTGGAAATACCGATTTATTTAAGAATTTTGGTTTTAACCTAGCATGGAGATGGAGTGACGATTATGTATGGGAAGCCACTTTCCTGACTGCTGATGTTCCTGCCTTTCATGTTCTAGACGCTCAAGTTAATTTTAGAATCCCTCGTTATAAATCTTCTATTAAAGTTGGCGCAAGTAACCTTTTAGGTGATGAGTATTTCACTGCAGCTGGAACTGGATTAATAGGTTCTCAATACTATGTGTCTCTGACTATCAATAACCTATAAAAAAAATAAAATTATGAAATATAAATATATATGGCTTTTCACGCTTTTAGTTGGTTTTTTATCATGTGAAGAAATAGAAAGCCCAATACCAGAAGCCGTTTTACTTCCAGAATTAACTACGGGTTCAGTAGATTTTTCTAATTACGTAGCAGTAGGAGCATCTTTCACTGCTGGATTTACAGATGGTGGTTTGTTTATAGCATCACAACAAAATTCCTTTCCAAACATTTTAGCAAAAGAGTTTGCAAAAGTTGGAGGAGGCGAATTTAAACAACCATTAATGGCAGATAATACAGGAGGTATTTTAGTTGGTGGTAATGTTGCTAGAGGTTATAGGTTTACCTTTAATAGTGAAACTAGCACCCCTCAATCCTTAGATACTTTTTTAACAGGATTAGGCGCATCTGTACCACCTATTACAACAGAGGCAGGGATTAGCCTTGGTAGTGATTTTAATAATTTTGGAATTCCAGGAGCAAAGAGCTGGCACTTATTAGCTCCAGGATATGCCGGTGCGAATCCATATTATGCAAGAATAGCATCTGGTCCAACAGCAACAGTAGTAGGCGATGCCATAGCACAAAACCCAACATTTTTTACCTTATCAGAAGTTGGAGGAAATGATGTTTTGGGATATGCGCTTTCTGGTGGAGATGGCACAGATATTATAACGCCTGTTGCTGGACCTCCAGGAGTTGGTTTCAATGAATCATTTGGTGCTTTAGTAAATACCTTAACTTCCAATGGTGCAAAAGGCGTCGTAACCAATGTACCATATGTTAAAGATTTACCGCACTTTACCACAGTACCCTTCAAACCATTAAGTCCAGCAAATCCAGATTTTGTAGATCAAATACCTACACTGAACGGTATTTTTGGTCAATTAAATCAAGTATTCGCCTTTTTAGAAAGTCAGGGAATCCCTAATGCCACTGAACGTCAAATCGTTTTTAGTCAAACTGAAGCAAGTGCCGTTGTGATTCACGATGAAAGCTTAGCTAATTTATCCACTAATATAGCTGATGTACTAAAATTAAGCCCAACATTCCCAGCCTTTGTTGAAGCTCTTGGCCTTCCAGCTGAGGTGGCTCCCGTAGTGGCTGATTTATTTGGATTTGTATATGGACAAGCCAGACAAGCCAATGAAAACGATTTACTTGTTTTACCAAGTAGTGCAGTAATTGGAACAGTTAACACAAACTCTGTAGCTTTTTTAATGTCTCAAGGCGTACCACAACAATTAGCTGGTCAATTTTCTGCAGAAGGCATTACATTTCCTTTAGAAGACAAATGGGTGTTATTACCTAGCGAACAGGACGATATTAAGATAGCAACAGACGCTTATAATGTAACTATTGCCTCTATAGCAAGCAGCAATGACAATGTGGCTTTAGTAGACCTTAATTCTATACTAACTGAAGCCTCGACGATGGGTATTGATTTTGACGGCTTTAATTTAAGTACAGATTTAGTTACCGGTGGCACAGTAAGTTTGGATGGTTTTCATCTTACCGCTAGAGGTTATGCTTTTATGGCTAACAAATTCTTAGAAGCTATAGATACTTCTTTTGGAACAAACTTTATTGCATCTGGAAATGTTGCTAAAGCAAGTAGTTATCCAACTTTCTATTCCCCACTATTACAATAAAATAAACTCAAAATAAAATATTAAAAACACCTTCAATTTGGAGGTGTTTTTTTATTGTAAAAAACCTATAAAAACAACTTTCATTTTAAATTAAAAAATATATCTTTGCACGCGAAAACTTCAAATGTTTTCAGAATTAAAACGCATAATATTAAACATATAAGTAATGTCTAAAGTTACAGGTAAAGTTTCACAAATAGTAGGACCAGTTATCGATGTTGAATTCGCTGCTGGCTCAGAGCTCCCAAAAATTTACGATTCATTAGAAATTAAGAAAGCAGATGGTTCTCTTTTAGTGCTAGAAGTACAATCTCATATTGGAGAAGATACAGTTCGTACTATTGCCATGGATTCATCTGACGGTTTAAGTAGAGGAACTGAGGTTTTTGCTACAGGTGCTCCTATCCAAATGCCAATTGGTGATGATGTTTACGGACGTTTGTTTAATGTAATTGGCGATGCAATTGATGGTCTTGGAGATTTACCTAAAGCTGGGAAAGCTGGATTACCAATTCACCGTCAAGCACCTAAATTTGAAGATTTATCAACTTCTACTGAAGTTTTATTTACGGGTATTAAAGTTATCGATTTAATTGAGCCTTATGCAAAAGGTGGTAAAATTGGTTTATTTGGTGGTGCTGGTGTTGGTAAAACGGTATTAATACAGGAGTTGATTAATAATATAGCAAAAGGTCACGGTGGTTTATCAGTATTTGCTGGTGTAGGTGAAAGAACTCGTGAAGGGAATGACCTTTTAAGAGAAATGTTAGAATCTGGAATTATACGTTATGGTGATGATTTTATGCATTCTATGGAAGATGGCGGATGGGATTTATCTAAAGTTGATAAATCAAAAATGAAAGAATCAAAAGCAACGTTTGTATTCGGACAAATGAATGAGCCTCCTGGAGCACGTGCACGAGTTGCATTATCTGGTTTAACTATAGCAGAATATTTCCGTGATGGTGCTGGTGAAGGACAAGGAAAAGATGTACTGTTTTTCGTAGATAACATTTTCCGTTTTACACAAGCTGGATCTGAGGTATCTGCATTATTGGGTCGTATGCCTTCTGCGGTAGGTTACCAACCAACATTAGCAACAGAAATGGGTGCTATGCAAGAGCGTATTACCTCAACTAAAAGAGGCTCTATTACATCTGTACAAGCGGTTTATGTTCCTGCGGATGATTTAACAGATCCTGCACCGGCTACAACTTTTGCTCACTTAGATGCAACAACCGTATTATCTCGTAAAATTGCTGAGTTAGGTATCTATCCTGCGGTAGACCCATTAGATTCTACTTCTAGAATTTTAACTGCTGATATTTTAGGTTCAGATCACTACAATTGTGCACAACGTGTAAAAGAGTTGTTACAACGTTATAAAGAATTACAAGATATTATTGCTATCCTTGGTATGGAAGAATTATCTGAAGAAGATAAATTGGCTGTAGGTAGAGCAAGACGTGTACAACGTTTCTTATCTCAACCTTTTCACGTAGCAGAACAATTTACTGGTATTCCTGGTGTATTAGTTGATATTAAAGAAACTATCAAAGGGTTTAATATGATTATGGATGGTGAATTAGATCGCTTACCAGAAGCTGCGTTTAACCTTAAAGGAACTATTGAAGAAGCTATTGAAGCTGGAGATAAAATGCTTGCCGAGGCATAAGCCTAAAGCAACTGCTGAATTTATTTTAGCATCTTTTAAATTGAACATCGAATAAAATTATAAAGACCCTGAACTAAATTCAGGGTAGTTAAACAAGTTTAACTATGTATTTAGAAATAGTATCACCTGAAGCAACCCTATTTAACGGAGAAGTAACTAGTATTGTGGTTCCTGGAACTCATGGTGATTTTGAACTGTTAAATAATCACGCCCCTATTGTTTCTATTTTGAAAGAAGGTGTTGTAAAAATCTCTGGAAACATTCAATTAACTGAAGACGTAGAAGATAAATTTACAAAAGGTGAAAACGGCAGAACATTATTAAAAATAAATTCTGGAACTCTAGAAATGAAAGATAATAAGGTTATTGTCTTAGCAGATTAAGAATTTCATTTTCTGTCTTTAAGAATATTTAAAACGCGAAGCCATGCTTCGCGTTTTTTTATGCAATTTTCTTCCAATTGTTAATTAATAATAAACAACATATAACTGCCAAAACTGTAAGCCCTAAAGCAAGCATTGTTTTCCCATAAATAAAATACCCTGTTGCAAACAAAACACTATATGTGCCTATTACCCCTAAAAAGAAGGCTAGAATTTTGTAACCAATATTTTTAAATTTACTTTCATTACCGTAAACTAAGTGTTCAAATTTCTCAAGAGTTTCTGAGTCACTTTGTTTTGTTAAAAGCGTGACAATAATCCAGCCAACAGTAGTTACAACAACCCCAAAAACTAATTGCATATAACCTTCTAATTGAAACCAAGGCGTGTCTAATTTTCCATTAATAAAAAAGATAACGGCTATTATAAATGAAATAACCATAGCCGCGATTTCGCTATATGGGTTTATACGTTTCCAAAACCAACGCATAATAAATAACAATCCTGTTCCTGCTCCTATTTGAAGTAATAAATCAAAGACATCTTTCGCAGATTTTATATAAAATGAAAATAGCGCAGCACAAATCATTAGTAAAACCGTTGAGATTCTACCCATACTAACTTTTTGTTTTTCTGAAGCTGTTTTATTGATGAAGCGTCCATAAAAATCATTAACAATATAAGAGCTTCCCCAGTTTAATTGCGTTGAAATCGTACTCATAAACGCCGCAATTAAGGATGTTAAAACAATTCCTATTAATCCTGCTGGCAAATACGTCATCATAGCCGCATAAGCTACGTCATGCCCTTGCATGTCTTCATTTAAGTTTGGAAATGCCGTATTGATACTCTCTAAACTTGGAAAAATAACTAATGATGCTAAACCAACTACAATCCATGGCCATGGACGAAGCGCATAATGTGCAAAGTTGAAAAATAAGGTTGCCCAAGTGGCATTTTTTTCATCTTTTGCGGCAAGCATCCGTTGCGCGATATAACCGCCACCTCCTGGTTCTGCACCCGGATACCAAGTGCTCCACCATTGTACAGCAAACGGAATTATAAATAATGTAATTAAAGCTTCAGAATTTGAAAAGTCAGGAAGAATATTTAATTTTCCTGCTACATTTTCGTGCGTTAATAAGTTTTGCATTCCACCAATTTCTGGAAGATTTACAATATATACAGTGGCCCAAACCGAACCTACCATAGCAATTATAAATTGCAAAAAATCGGTAATTAAAACACCTTTTAAACCACCTAAAGAGGAATAAATTACCACAACTATTGATGAATATAATAAAGCTTCTTGTTGAGAAATACCTAACAAAATATTTGCGATTTTAGCGCCAGCTAAACACACTCCTGCCATGGTAATAATATTGAAAATAACACCTAAATAAATAGCGCGAAAACCTCTTAAAAAACTCGCCGACTTCCCAGAATAGCGTAATTCATAAAATTCTAAATCCGTTGAAATGCCAGATTTTCTCCAAAGTTTAGCATAAAAAAATACGGTAAGCATACCTGTTAGTAACATAGCCCACCAAACCCAATTACCTGATACCCCATTTTTTCTAACCAATTCGGTTACTAAGCCAGGAGTATCGGCCGCAAATGTTGTTGCCACCATAGACACTCCTAATAACCACCAAGGCATATTACGCCCTGAAAGAAAAAATTCTGCTGAACTTTTACCTGCTTGCTTAGACACCCAAACGCCAATAAACAGTGTGATTATAAAAAAAGTAATGATGATACCAATATCTAAACCTGATAAGTTTACCATGAAAATAATTTTAGTTGATTAATTTATAAATCCCATGTTAGAATATTCCAATCTTGATTCTTAAAACGGCATGAATATAATGTTTTAAATCCGATTGCTAATTGTGCACTTACAGATTGTATGTTTGCTTTATTTTCATCGGTAATATAGCATCGTATTATGTGTTTCTATTTCTGAAATTGGAGTTGGACTATGTTTATGTTGAAATTCTAGAATTTGATATAATTCTTAATCAATAATATTTTTTTGTAAATGATTTACACTCTGAATACCTATACCTTTTTAATCACATTGGTTACAATACCCCAGATAACAAAATTATTATGTTCGGTTATTTTTATAATAGGGTAATTAGGATTTTCTGGTTTTAGCCAAATGCCTTCGTTATCAACTTTTAAACGTTTTACAGTAAACTCACCATCTAAAAAGCAAACCGCTATTTTATTATGTGATGGTTCTAAACTTCTATCGATAACCAATAAATCATTATCATCTAATCCCGCACCAATCATAGATTGCCCACTAACACGAGCATAAAAAGTGGCTTCTTTATTTTTTATAAGTTCCTTATCAAGGGATAGTTTTTGCTCGTTAAAATCTTCTGCTGGAGAAGGGATTCCTGCAGAAATTCCAGTATCAAAAAAAAGAGCACCTAAACTGTTTGAAGCTTTTGGAGTAAAAAAGGTAAGGTTATTAGATTTATGTAATATCATGGACATTATTTAATATATTGGCATTTTAGAAGGCTAGGGATTGCTTCGCAAATCGCTATGCTTTTGGCAACCTACCTTTCGGCAGGAGGACGCCCAAAAAAAATTATTTTCTGTTCTTAAATTTAATTAAAATTTCTGGTAATTTTGGTTTATTTAATAATATTAATGCGATAAAAATTCTTGGTTTTATAGAATTGGGTATTTTAAAAAAACTTCTGTTTTTTAATTATGACGTTTCCAATACGTTTATAAATAACTTCCTCCCCTTTAACACAAAAATGATATACAGCCTTGGACTTAATTTCTGAAATCTCAAATAGTGTAACATCGCTTACATCACAATTGTATTCTTTAGCGACTTTCTTTTTTACGTGGCTCATTGTGGCCCGCCCTTTTTTAAGCTGTGATTGAATTTTTTTATCCAAACTAGGTTCTACAAAATCTTCTGGCAAATTGCAATTTGTAGTTTCTTTTGGCATTGGGTTATTGGCAACTGTAGGCTTTGGAGTACTAGAAACAGCTTGAGGAGCATCAATATACTCCCAAGTAAAATCTGCTTTTAATAGCACGCGCCTTCCATCATCTGTTTTTACTATATGATTATTTTGTGCTACCGAAATTAAAGATATAAGAAATACTAAAAGGAAGAAATATGTTTTCATTTTGACTATTATTGGGTTGAAAAGTTTATCAAAAATACAATTTTAATCCTCAACATATTCTAAAATATCAGCAGGTTGACAATCCAAAGCTTTACAAATAGCCTCTAGAGTTGAAAATCGAAAAACAATAATTATTTCTAAAAACATATTAACTATATTTACTAGACCATTAATAGGATATGGCAGAAACCTTTACCACAATTGCAAAATTTCAATATTCTAGCGAAGCACAAATAATAAAAGGCCGCTTAGAAGCTGATGGTATTCAAGTTTTCCTTGCAGATAATTTAACTATTGATACCGATCCATTAGTAAGTAATGCTATTGGTGGCGTGAAACTTAAAGTACTAACTGAAGATACTTTAAAGGCCAAACACATTTTAGATGGTATAGCAAAATACTCTAAAGATGACGAAGGCAAACCAATAGTCTGCCCTAATTGCAATAAACAAGAAATTGAACTTTTTTCTACAATAACCAATTTAAAATCTCTTTTCGCTTTTATTGTTGCATTAATAACTAGTGTTTTAACCTTCGGCTCTATTTTACCTATTTACTCTAAACACAAATACAGGTGTAATAATTGCAAAACAGAGTTTGATATAGAAAATCAATAAATTTAGTTTCACGAGCAATTTAAAATTGAAATTTATGCTTCAATATGGTCTAAAATACTACATTGTAAGCATTTTTTAATTTCTTAACCACAACCTCTATTTCTTCTTCATTTAAATATCCAAATCCAAAACGAATAGCACATGTATTTCTATCTTGATAGAGTATAGTTTTTGGAAGATACAAATCGTTTTTTTCGGCTTCTTCAGCTAATTTAACCAATGAAATTTTAGGTTCAAATTGCAGCCATATGGCTAATCCGCCCGATGGTAATTTCCATGTTATAGCATCTCCAAAACAGGATTCCAAACACTGGCACAGATAATCACGCCTTTGTTTATAAATGATGCTATTTTTTTTCATGAAGCGGGATATTTCACCTTCAGAAATTAACTCAGAAAGCATCTGTTCTTGTATGATATCGCCTTGTTTATCTAGCAATTGCAAATAGTTTTTTGCTTCAGAAACTAAATTCTCTGGTGCTACTACAAATCCTGTTTGAAAACTTGGAAATAGAGATTGCCCTAGTTTTCCTAAATAAATAACCATACCATTACCATCCGCACTTGCCATTGGTAACATGGCTGAACCTTCGAACTGAAAATCGTAATCGTAATCGTCTTCAATAATAGCAAATTGAAATGCTTTGGCTAATTCTAACAATTTTAAGCGTCGTTCTGCACTTAAAGTTGTAGTTGTTGGATAATGCCTATGGGCACATACATACACACAACGAATACTTCCCTTAACAAAATGGGTCTTAATATAGTCTACATCTAAACCTTGGTCATCTACTGGGATGGTTTTAATAGCAGCACCAGCTTGCTGAAAAATCATATTTGACGCATAGTTACTTAAATGTCCTACCAAAACAACATCGTTCTGCTTTATTAAAAGTTGCGAAACAATATATAAACTCATTTCGGTACTTCGCGTACTTATTAAGTTAATTGGTTTGATATGAAATCCTCTTGTAGCATTTAAATAATTACAAAGTTGCGTTTCATAAACCGAGTTAGAGAATTGTGTGGTTTCATTCCATTTTTTAACTAAAGGTTTCCGCTTCATAACCGCACTATACCATCTTGAAAATTGATGCACGGGATGCAACCTTAAATCGGGATTTCCATCATTAACACGATACTTAGCGGTTGTTACTTGCACTGTAGAAGACAAATTAAATGACGGTTGAAACGGAAAACCTGTGTTTTTAGAATAGTCGTACACCTTATCTATCTGTTGCGCAGTGGCTTTAATTTTAGCTGTTGGTTGCTCTGGCACTAAAACAAATGTGCCTTTATTTGGAATTATTTCTACCCAGCCTTGGGATGCTAACTCGTCATAAACGGCAACCACTGTATTTCTATGAATTTTTAATAGTTGACTTAAAACTCGTGTTCCAGGAAGTACTAAACCTTTTGATATATAACCACGTTGAATCGCATTTATAATTTGTTGCGCTATTTGAATATAAATAGCTTGTGCACTAGATTTATCAAAATGCACTAACTGTTTCAAAAGATCGCTAACCGGACTATTCATTGTTTTAAAACTGGACTATTATAATCGTCCGGAAAGTTACCACTTTTGCAGCGTTTTAAAAAAATCATTTTTATGAAGACTAGATTCACTTTAACCGTTTTATTATTATTTGCATTTATAATAGGATATGCACAAGAAAATCCTGTTAAAATGGATGCTTTGCAAGAAGTTATTATTAACTCAACTAGAATAGATTTACCATTTAAAGAAAACTCCAGAACTATTGACATTATATCCTCAGAAGATATAAAAAATAGCGCAACTACAAATGTTGCCGATTTATTACAGCAAGTTGCTGGAGTAGACATAAGACGTCGTGGAACTGCTGGAAGTCAAGCCGATGTATATATTCGAGGTGGTAGTTTTGACCAAACCTTACTACTTATTGATGGTATTAAAATGGACGACGCCCAAACGGGACACCATACTATGAATGCCGCATTACCTATTGAAGTTATTGAGCGTATTGAGATTATTAAAGGACCTGCTGCTCGTGTATTTGGGCAAAACGCTTTTACCGGCGCCATTAATATTGTAACTAAAAAACAGGTGAAAAACTCGGTTTCTACTAATTTAGAAACGGGTTCGTTTGGACAATTAAATGGCTCTGTTACTATAGGGTCAGAACTAGAAAACTCATCACACATTATCCATGTTGGGAAGTTAACTTCAGAGGGTTACAGGAACAATTCAGACTATAATAATTCAAATTACTTTATTAAAAGTGTGTTTAATAAAAAAGTACAAGCTGTTGAAATGATTGCGACGTTTTTTGATCGTAAATTTGGTGCTGAAAATTTCTACACCACAAATCCAGATTGGAACGAATATGAAGAAACTCAAAATAGCTTAATTGGTTTTACAACAACGTTTAAATCTGAAAAACTTAAAATAAGTCCTCGCGTGTATTGGAAACGCAACCAAGATATGTTTCTATTAAAACGAAATGAACCTAATTTTTTCAGGAACTTGCATATTACCGATAAAATGGGTGCTGAAGTAAATGCATCTTACAATTCTAAACTTGGTGTTACTGGTTTTGGTATAGATATTTCTAAAATTTATATACGAAGTAATAATTTAGGGAATAGAAATCGATTTATGACGAATCTTTTTTTAGAACATCAATTTAAATTATTTAATAACAGATTAGATATTACTCCGGGCGTTGCAGTAACGTATTTTTCAGACTTTAAATTTCATGCCTTTCCTGGTTTAGATATTGGCTACAGATTAAATGATTATTTCAAAATTTACGGAAACACAGGTTACACCTATCGTATTCCTACCTACACCGATTTATTTTATAGCGATCCTGGAACGATTGGAAACGAAAACCTAGACCCCGAAGAAGCCCTTTCTTTTGAAATTGGCGGGAAATATTTCTCACCAAAATTTACCGGATCTTTTGCGTTTTTCTATAGAGATGCTAATAAATTAATAGATTTTGTAAAAGAAAATGCTGCCGATCGTTTTATGGCTACCAACCTTCGCGATTTATATACCAAAGGGTTTGAAGTTAATACAAGCTATAATTTTAAAGTAAATAATTTAAACCAAAATCTGTCACTAGGTTACACCTTTATTGAAGATGAAGTGGGCGATTTAAACATCCCTTTTTCTAGGTATGCTATTAACTCATTAAAACACCATGTTACCTCTCGTTTAAGTACACAATTTAATAAACAAATAAACTTTAATATTATCTATAAACATGCTGAACGTACTGCAGGGCTTAGCTATAATGTTTGGGATACGTCTATAGCTGTAAAAGCCAAACAATTTGAGTTTACGCTTACTGCGGCCAATATTTTTGATGCAGACTATATTGAAACTGGATTTGTGCCTATGCCTCCTAGCAATATATTATTTGGGTTACGTTATGGTTTTAACTAAGGTTTATTTTGTTTAACCAAGTGACTATTCTAGGTTTCTAAACGAAAGGATTTTACAGTAGCAATTTTGTTTTCAATTTTCTCTAAACCTTTACAGATAGGTTCACAGACTTAGAACTGATGACTGCAAACTGCGGATTGACCCGCGTTAAGGCTTGCAGAGAAACATTTATGTTCATGAATTCAATGATATAATATAGAAAATCATGAATAAAAGCCCACAGCACGACAAAGGAGGTGCGAGGACTTGTAACGAAAAGCCAAACCCTTGTGGTAACGCCCAAAATACTATTTTAGTTCTAATATCGTTTTCTTAACTTTACGCACTTAAACTAAATAGACTTTGTCGTTAAACCTAAAGGATATTCCGCGCGTAAAAACGATTACTAAAACGGATTTTTTAAAACACTATTTTAAACCGCAAAAGCCTGTGGTTATTGAGTGCTTTATTGAAGATTGGCCGGCTTATAGCAAATGGAATTTAGACTACATGAAATCTATTGGTGGTGATTTGACAGTGCCACTTTATGATGACAGACCGGTAAATTACAAGGATGGGTTTAATGAGCCACATGCTAAAATGAAATTGCGTGATTATATTGATTTACTAAAACGTGAGCCTACCAAATACCGAATTTTTTTATGGAATGCCTTAAAAGAAATTCCCAATTTACAGAATGACTTTTCGTTTCCAGATTTTGGATTGCGCCTTATGAAAACAATGCCTATGTTGTTTTTTGGTGGACAAGATTCACATACGTTTATGCATTATGATATTGATTTGGCTAATATTTTTCATTTTCATTTTGAAGGTAAAAAACAATGCATTTTGTTTGACCAAAAGCAAAATGACTATCTGTATAAAATCCCGCATGCTTTAATAACTAGAGAAGATATTGATTTTAATAATCCTGATTTTAAAAAATGGCCTATGCTTAAAAAGGCTAAAGGTTACAAAACCCAGCTTAAACATGGTGAGGTTTTGTATATGCCCGAAGGCTATTGGCACTATATGCGTTATATAACTCCTGGTTTTTCTATGAGTTTACGTGCTATTGCAAGACATCCTAAAAATTTTGGAATGGCCATTTATAATATTTTTATTATGCGCAATTTTGATAATATTATGCGACGTTTAAAAGGGCAAAAATGGATTGAATGGAAAAATGAGCAAGCCATAAAAAAAACACATAGCCATTTATAAAACTTATATTCTCTTTAAAACAAAACCTAAGAGGTGTTTTTAAATAAACCTTTGATATTAAAAAACTTATAATATCTTTGCCGACTTAAATTTAAAACTCAAATCATGAAGAATTTTATTTTATTATTAACTATACTAAGTTTTTCGGCTGTAAATGCACAAGCTTATAAAGGGAAAGATGACAACAAATTTCAAGTAGGTGCTAATTTTCAAGAAAACGGTACTGGAATTAATGTGAGTTACGATTATGGTATTGGAGAGAATATTTCTATCGGAATATCTTCAACCTACCTTTTAGGGGTAAATGATGCTTTAACGAATAATCCTTTAATTGATGATGCCGACTTTGACAATCGTTTTGATATTAGAGCCCGTTTCAATGCTAACTTAGGTAACGTTATTAATGTTGATGACAATTTTGATGTATACCCTGGTTTAAGTTTAGGACTTAAAAATTTTGGTGGACATTTAGGAGCGCGTTACTTTTTTACAGAAGGTTTTGGTCTATATACCGAATTAAATGTGCCATTTGCTAAATACAAAACAGGTACATTAACAGCTGCTGAAACTTTGCACAATCAATTTACAATAAACTTAGGGGCTAGTTTTAACCTATAAGTTTATACTTGAAAATATTTAAAAAGCGGGTTAAATTTGCATTTAACCCGCTTTTTATGGTTTTACCCGAAAAGTTCCTTCGCTTTTTCGTACACTAAATGCGTTTCCCAGCCTCTATACAGCAGATAATCGATTAATTTCTGTCTTTTTTTATAGATGTTGGTTTCTGTAATCGAATTCGCCTTTTTTTCGGCTAAACTATTGAAAACCTCGTTGTATTCCGTAATTTCTATTTCTGCAAGTGCCTGATTTATATTAACTTTGCCTATGTCCTTTTTCTTTAATTCAAAAGTTAATCGACGTCGGCCCCAAGCCTTAATTCTAAACTTACCACTTACAAATGTTTTGGCAAAACGTTCTTCATTAAGAAAGTTATGTTCCAAAAGATGGACTATGATCACATCGATAGCCTCGGGTATCATGTGCATAGATTCTAACTTTTGTCGCACTTCTTTATGACAGCGCTCTTGATACGCACAATAATGCTCTAGTTTTCTAGTAGCTTCTTGTACGGTATATATTTTTTTTGTTTGCATGCGCTTCAAAAATAGCAATTGTTAGAAAGATATTAAGTAAAAAAAATTATAAAAAAACCAAATCCACTATACCAAGACTAGTCTAAAGTATAGCTATTAAACCTAACGATTATGAAAAAGATTACTTATTTAAAATCCCTCTCTTTTTTAATTACCGTCTTATCGGTGGTTTCTTTTAGTTTTGGGCAGACAAAAATCACTGAATTAACATTTGAAACTGCTGGCGGATATACAACTAGTATTCCTGAATTTACTGATGGAACTAGAGATTATTTTCTTAGAACCGATGGCTCTGATATAACTGGAGAAGCCTGGATTAATACTCAAGGGTCATATTATTTTGCAGCACAAGATATTGATGGTGCAGGAGCTTCTTTACCTGTTACTTTACTCATAAATAATATAAATATTAGTGGTTATACAAGTTTGGAGTTTAGAGTTCATTTAGCAGAAGCTGATGATGGAGCAAATCAAGATTGGGATAACCCTACGACTGGTGTAGATGATTATGTGCATATTAGTTATGATATAGATAACTCTTCATCATTCAATAATTTATTATGGATTGAACCGAATGGTACAGGGATTAATAATGAACCTTCCATTGACACTGATTTTGATGGCACTGGAGATGGCACTGCAATAACTGATACATTTACACAATTTACAGAAAATATTACTGGAACTGGCAGTTTATTAGATATAGAAATAGAATTTAGCCTTAATGCTGGAGATGAAGATATCGCCATTGATAATATTGAAATATGGGGGATACCTGCTCCTTGTCCAACTTCTGTAACATGGGATGGAACAGCCTGGATTGGTGGCACACCATCTTCAACTACTTTTGTAATAATTGATGGAAACTATACTGCTACAACAGCTAATAGTTTTTCTGCATGTAGTTTATATATTAATGAGGTTTCATCAAGCACTAGCAATCCTGTGATAGTAACAGTAGATAATGGAGGATTTATAGAAGTTGAAAACGACGTTACTGTTAATGGTACTTTAATAGTTGAAACTCAAGGAAACTTTGTGCAACGTGGTAATACGGGAACGTTTAACTTAAATACTGGACTTGGAGCAGTTGCTAGAGTAAACAAATCAACAGCAGCTAAATCTGCATGGTATTTCTATACGTATTGGAGTTCGCCAGTTATTGGTGAAACCATAGCAGATGCTTTTCCTAACGTAGATGGTGATAGACGTTTTTGGTTTAACGCGGCTAATTTTGTTGATGAGCATACGGTTGGTACCACCAACGGTATTCCAGATGATATTGATGACAATGGCGATGATTGGCAATACGCCTTAGGTGGAGACATTATGACTCCTGGTGTAGGATATGCTGCTACTGAGTCTCGATTATTTATTCCACCACCAGGCCCAGGTGGTGCTTCGGGTACTGCTTCGTTTGAAGGCCCTTTTAATACAAATGATATAGACGTTTCTATTTCGGAAAATGCTGCAAATGTGGCGGCAGGTTCTACAAGTTGGAATTTTATTGGTAACCCATATCCGTCTGCTATAGATTTTGATGCATTTCATGCTGCAAACTCTACGGTAGTTGGTGGCGCTGCTTATTTTTGGTCTCAAGTAAGTGCTCCTAATACTGCAAATGCAGGAAACGAAAACTTTAATTTTAATAAAAATGATTATGCTATTTATACTGTAGGATCTGGAAGTATAGTTGCTGGTGCAGGAGGCATTATACCAGATCAATATATTCCTTCTGGCCAAGGCTTTTTTATTGCTGGTATCGATAACAATACAGCAACTTTTACTAACGCCATGCGAATGGCAGATGACACAAGTAATAATCAATTTTTCAGAAATTCTAATTCAAAAAAGAAAACAAGTAACCCTAATACAAATAGATTGTGGGTAAATCTTACTACAGATAATGGTGTTTTTAGCCAAATATTATTAGCTTATGTTGATGGTGCTACTAACGGAAACGATGGTTTATCTTATGATGCCCCAAAAATAGTTAATCAAGATTTTGCTGCTATTTTGTATTCTTCAATGGATTCTGATAGTAAAAAATATGTTATTCAAGGTAAAAATATTGATAGTATTAATGAAGATGAAATAATCAATCTTGGATTTAGTTCAACCATTCAAACAACTACACAATACAACCTATCTATAGCTCAAATTGAAGGTGATTTTTTAACGAGTAATACCGTTTACTTGAAAGATAATTTACTTGGTACTTTGCATAATTTATCTGATTCTGACTATACTTTTACCTCTGAAGTTGGTGAATTTAACACCCGTTTTGAAATCGTATTTAACGCTAATGCTTTATCTACGGAAGATTTGGCTTTAGAAAATAACACTTTAAAAATTATTGAATTAGAAGATGATCGTGTTCAGTTTACAACGTCTAGTAACATAAAAGCGGTTAGAATATACGATTTATTAGGAAGACAATTATATAACTTTAAAGGTCAAAGTAATTCTGAAACTTATAAATTATCAAATTTAAGCAGTACTATTTATATCGCTAAAGTGGAGTTATTAAATGGCGCAACAATAACTAAAAAGGCTTTTAAAAAGTAAAACGTTATTGCGAACACGGTGAAGCAATCTCTAGATGTATAACTCCTATTTCACAGATTACTTCGTCGCTTTGCGCCTCGTAATGACGTTACAAACTATATTTTAAAGACAATATAAAATTTCTACCAGCTGCAGCGATACCGGAGGAATAGGTTTTATAGCGTTGGTCGGTGATATTTTCAAGACTTGCTGTTATTGCTATAGATTTATTAATCTCGTACTGTGTTCTAAAATTAAGAGTATACCAAGATGGACTGTATGGATTTCCATCACGATCTAAAGCATAGATATAATCCTTTTCAATTTCAGAGGGCGCTAATTGATTAAAAGATAAATCCCCATTATAATTAGCAAAAAAGTCTAATTTTAAATCATTTGTTGTCCAAAGTAAATGGGTATTGCCAAAATTTGGGGCCACATGCCTTATAGGCACTTCAATATACCCAGCTTCTTCTGTACCTCCTATTATTGAATACTGCGATGTTACATCAAGTTGTTTTGTAACAGTCATTTTTAAACCTACTTCAAAACCATAAATCCATGCTTTTGATGCATTTTGTATGGCTTGAACTTTACTTAACTCGCCATCATAAACAATTTGAGTATCACCATTTAAACTATAATCTCTTCTAACTAATGCATTATCTAAATACGTGTAATAGGAACTCATATCTAGAATTAATTTATCATTGAAGTTTAATTTTAAACCAAGTTCTCCACCATAAGCATATTCAGGTCTTAAATTAGTGTTTGGCACAACTACTGACCCTGGCTCAGAATCAAACACCTTACCAATATCATCAATATTAGGTGCTCTAAATGCTGAGGAAACATTAAACTTCCATTGGATTATTGGATTTGGTGTCCAGCTTATTCCTGCTGTACCTGTTAACGCTTCAGCTTCATGCTTTGATTTTTCAAATGGTAAATTTAAATACACATTATTTTCAGTAAAATCAGCCTCAGAAACCACATAGTTAAAACGTAAACCTGATTGAAATACAAACTTTAAATTTGGCTTATATTTAATACTAGAATATACCGCAGCTGACTGCCAACTTGCACCATTGGGGTATCTAGACACACTAGAAATCATAGTATTATTTGCTATATCTTCTTCTACACCACTAGATCTTACTTTATTATAAACGTACTCTACTCCATAGTAAAATTGTGTTTTAGGTGAAACTCTTTTTTCTAAGTCTAAATTAAAAGAATAGGCATCAACTTCTTCTTCATGAATATTTCTTATCGACGATTGAAAGTTTCTATCTCTTCTACTTTCCTTAAAATTTTGGTATCCTAAAGTGGTTTTAATTTTATTATACAAATTAGATTTACTACTGAGTTTTGTGAGTTGCAAATTTGACATAAACCATTGTTGCGGACCATAATGCCATTCGGCGGAACGTAACATATCATTCCTGTAACGAATTAAGCGGTCATATCTTGGAATATCTGATGTTGTTGTGTAATATAAACCTAAATCAAAACTTAAATCCTCATAAGGTTCATAATGCACTTTCTGCATGAGATTTAATTGATTGTATCCAGAAAATTTTTGAACCAAAGGATTATTGTTTTGTATAATCACATCGCCATTAGTTGTAGCTAGAGCAAATTCGGGCCTTAAATATTCATCAGGTCCGTGGCTTCCCATTCTTAAAGCATCAAAATCTGTATAACTTGCACTGGTTAAAAACGCCCATTTTTTATAACCCAAATTAAAATCAAAATGCCCTGTTTTTTCATGGCTTGCTGATGCATATCTTAGTATAGTATTCCCGCTAAACATCAAAGAATCTGTATAAGATAATTTTGGTTTTTGAGTATAAAAACTCATCACACCACCAATAGCATCACTCCCATATATTACAGAACCCGAGCCAAGAGTAACCTCTGTGTTTTGAATTGAAAAAGGATCAATAGAAATAACATTTTGAAGGTTTCCGCCTCTAAAAATCGCATTATTCATTCTTACACCATCAATAGTGATTAGCAATCTATTTGTTGAAAAACCTCTTATCATTGGGCTTCCACCTCCTAATTGACTCTTTTGAACATATACTTGACCTGTATTTTCTAATAAATCTGCACTAGTTTGAGGGTTTGAAAATTGAATACTATTAGCATCCATACTCACAATTTTCTGTGGAATATCTTTTCTATTTTGCTGGAATTTTGATGCAGAAATTACAATTTCTTCTAAACCTTGTGTATTAGAAACTAAGTAAACCTTATTTGATTTTCCAATAAGAGGTTTTATTAAAGATTTTAATACGTGTGATAAATGCTTAAAATAAATAACTTCAGTATCTGAAAACTTATTCAAATCTGCCTCACCTCTAAAATTTGTAACTACACTTTTTGACTTATCTACATTGTAAATAGCCACCCCAAAAATGGGTTCTTTAGTAATTTTATTAAGCACTTTTATATTTTGAGCATGGGAGAAGGTAGAGGCAAGTATAAAGAGGGAAAAGAGATAAAGCGCCTTCATGGTTTTAGCTAAAAACTTGATTAAATACCTTTAAAGATTTAGGAGTCTTAAAACTACCCAAATGTAATTCAAAATAAAGCAAAATCATACTTAAAAAAGACTGTCTTTGTTTTGCATTAATTTTTATACTTTTTAAGGCATCAAATGTTGTGCCTAATAGGGTTTTTAGTAATATTAAATTTTCTCTAGAAACAGTATATTTATTACTTTCTTTAATTTCAAACTTGCCTTCGTATAAATTAAAAAAAGGAAAATCTATCTGGCTTGTATCTGGATAAAAGCCTAAGTATTTTGTTAGCTTTAAAAGAAATAACAAGTGAAAATTAGCATATTCAGATTGTGTATCAAGCCATAAAAGCGTGTTTTCTAAATAACTATAAAGGGTTTCATTCTGTTCTTCTTCTTTCAATGTATTTGATAACACTTCAGATAAAAACATAACTATAGCGCCCTTTAAAACATTAGAATGTAAGCTGGAATAGATGTGATTTAACTTTGTCTCTTTAATACTTTGTAGAGACCTGTTATTTTTATGAGTAAGTACAATTTGCAATTGTGATAATAATTGAAAATACGCTATTTTGGAGGTTCCCCTTTTGCTTTTTAAAACACCCCTTAACAAAAAACTAACTATACCCATTTCTTGAGTATAACATTTTATAATTAAATCGTTGTCTTTATATTTTAATTTTGAAAGGACAATGGCGTTTGTTGTTATAAGCATTATCTAACTACCATTATTTTTAAAACTTTAGTTTCAAAAGTATCCAAATCTGAAAGCATCACTAAATACACACCTGATGCGACTATATTGTTTGCTAGATTTTTACCATTCCAATAGGCCGTCCCTCCATCAATTTCTAGGTTAAAACCTTGGTATCTTTGATTTACTCTAGATTGAGCTTCGGCAACTAAATTACCTTCAATATCTGTAATTTTAATATTTATGTTTTCTGATAGTTCTTTGATTTTTACTTTTTCATCGGTAATATTAAAATTAGGTCTTACAGGGTTTGGATAGGCATAAGCTTTTGATAAATCATCAAAAGGTGCAGAGCCTCCAGAATTGAAGGATAATAAACCTTTGCTTGTTGCAATGTAAACGACACCATTTATATCATCTAATGACACATCATTTATACTATTTGAAGGTAAAGGTGAATTATCAGTAGTGAAATGAAATATGGTTTTTTGCCCGTCTGAAGACAGATAAAACAATCCAGAATCAGAGGTTCCAATCCATTTATTATTTGATCCATCTACCTCAATATCTGTTATGTACTGCTCAAACAACAACTCTTTAGCAATTCCATCTTCTTCAATAATAATTTCATCAACTGTTATATTTTCTTCTGTAAAAAAATTAGATGTATTGAATAGTACTCTTAACCCTCTTATGGTACCAATCCATAATTGATTTCGTTTATCTAAAGCGATAGCCGTTACAAACGCGGTTGGCATATTTTGTGCTTCAGAGCCTATGTTTTCTATTTGTGGGTTACCACCATTTTCGTTAAATCCAATTAAACCAAAACTTGAAGAACCTACAAATTTTGTACCCGAACTATCATCTATTTCAATATTACTAAATCCTAAATGGCTTATAGGGTCTGATATGATTTCAAAAAAACCGAAGGACGTCCATGTTCCGTTCTGATATCTATTTAAAGGACTCCCAACTCTTCCATTCATTACCCACAGCGTGCCATCTGAATCATAAGTGCTATTTGCTGTTAGATTAATATCCGAAGCAAATGGCACTATGGTACTATTATCTTCATCAAATAGTCCTGTAACTTCGTTATCATTAACCTCAATAAGTCCTTCATAATAAGAGCTAATAAAAACTTGATCTGCTTGTATTGGATTAATAGCAATATGAGATAAATACCATGGTCTGGCTATTTTATTACTTATTGAATCGTAAGGAATATTAACCCAATCATCATTTTTTAAATGACTAATTCCTGTTAAACGCCTATCTCCTCCAATGAAGTTATAAAAGAAGTCGTAACCGCCAGAAACACCCCATAAATTATTATTATAATATTCAATTGAAAATAAGTCATTTCTCAAAGGCCCGCCTGGACGAATTTCCTCGAATGAGGTAGGGTCATTAATTAATGCTTTTAAGACCCCAAAATCCTTGGTGCCTACAAATACCGTTTCGCCATCTGAGTAAGTAGAATTAAATTGTGTATTAAAGGGCGTAGTAACTGATAATTGGGTAATTAAATTAAAGTTTGCATCATAAATAAAAACACTACTTATTGTAGTAACTAAAAGGTTATTGTTAATTGATTTTATTTCAACTGGTACATCATCATATCTAAATAACTGGTTAAAAACATCATTTACAACTTCATAAACTATCCTATTTGTTCTTATTGCATATAATTTATCTTCATGAACTTGCACTCCTATGAGATTGCCAGTAGTAACGACTTGCCAATTATTGAAATCTATTAAATCAGGGCTTGTAACCTCAGCTTTTCTCAATCCGTTCCCTTCTAAACAAGAAGCGTATATAAATCCATTAAAAACTGTTGTTTGTGTCACAGGTATTTGTGTCCCGCCATTTCCAATAAAATAGGTGTCTCGAAATTCCAAGCGTTCTAAATCATAAACTGAAATCCCATAATTTGTTGATATATATATACTATTTTGATAAGGATTTATATGATTAATTTTTTTGTCTGTTGAGGATATAGTTGGTTTATCAATAATATCTACAATGGTTAAAATTTCGGTATCGTTATCAAAAACAATTTCAATAAGTCCATTTTCGTAACCAATAACTAGTAACTCATAAAATTCACTGTAATAAATTGTTGAAATATTTTCTCCAGACAACCCATTTACAGTAGTTAGCTCTGTTAATTCGTTAGTTTGAGAATTTATACTAAATATAGCGTTATTTGATGCTGCATATATTTTATCGTTTCCTTGAACAACTTCTTTTATATCATAATATGAAAAATGGCCTTTCCATAGTGTTGAAAAATCCTGACCGAATGAGAATAATGTAAAAAAACAAAAGAGTACAATTACTAATCTTTTCAAAATACGTTTTATTTAAGTTCAAATATATTTATATCTAACGGGTTTCATCTTAAAATAATACTTTTAAAATACTTTATAATTCAAATGAATAAATTTTTGATGAATAAAAGCAAGTTAAACCTAATGCTGTTTATTGTCAAACAATTATTTATTCTCCTAATAACAACTTTCTTTGCCGCTCTTTTCTGCTTTCAGACAAATAAGCTAATTCAAGAAAATGCCATGAAAGAGCTGATATAACAACAATGATTACTATCAAAATAGCAGCTATTAGTAAAGGATTATAACTCTTGAAAAACCCTAAATGAACAAAAACCTGAATTAAGGGAAAGTGATAAATATATATCCCGTAAGTTAAATCTCCGTACTTGCCAAAGTGATTTAGAAATTTGAAATTATACGCAAAATAAAAAACCATAAAACCATATACTGCTGGTTTAAAAATCTGCGTATTAAATGCATATTGCTCTAAAACAAATAAGAGTAAACATGGTAAAATTATATGATGCTTCCATTTTATAAAAAAATCAAAATGTCTATAAAGAATAATTCCAGTAGTAAAAAAAGCTAAAGCACCAGGTAATTGTTTTGCTATTCTATACATATCTGCAGAAACAAAGTAATTATAATAAACTATAGATAGCAAATAAACAACGATACTTAAAATATGAATATTAGATTTTTTCGACTTGGTTATGAGGTAAAATAAAGGAAGTAATAGATAAAAAGCTTCTTCAATTTTTATAGTCCAAAGCGCACCATTAACTGCACATAGCAAATTATCCTGAAACACCCCAGGCAAACAAGGTTGTAAATAGTTTTGAAATGTTAAATTAGCTAATAAGTATGTCCAAAACTGACTATTTAAAAAATAAGTGCTAATGGATTGTGTTGAAATAAAACAAAAAAAGAAAGCGCAAAAAAGTATCACAAAAAAATAAGCAGGAACTATTCTTTTTACTCTTTTTAAAATATAATCTTTTAAACTTTTACTGTGTTCATAGCTTTTTGCTATTAAAAATCCGCTTATTACAAAAAAACCATCAATAGCTAAACGTGTATTGAAAAACCTTTTATAAGGTTGAAATATTTCAACTTCGCTTAATTCTATTAAATGAGCTAATGCAACAGTTGCTGCAAAAACGACTCTTAAGAAGTCGAAGTTATTTATATTTATTTTATTCAAAAACTTATATTTAAATTCCAAATATATTTAGAACAAATGAGTTTTACTTGAAAATATTATTTTAAAACAAAAAAGCTTCCTGAAAATTAGAAAGCTTTTGGTATTTATTGAATGAAACCGCTTTAAACAACTCCTTGCGCTAACATAGCATCAGCTACTTTTACAAAGCCTGCAATATTTGCTCCTCTAACATAGTCAACATAACCATCATCGTCTTTACCATACTCTAAACAAGATTTATGAATATCAGACATGATATCTTTCAGCTTATTATCAACCTCTTCTCTAGACCATTTAAACCTCAAAGAGTTTTGAGTCATTTCTAAACCAGATGTAGCAACACCTCCTGCATTAGATGCTTTTCCTGGAGCAAATAATATTTTAGCTTTATGGAAAGCAGCAATAGCCTCTTTAGTAGAAGGCATATTAGCGCCTTCACTTACACAAATACAGCCATTATCTAAAAGTACATTTGCATCCTCCTCATGAAGTTCATTTTGAGTAGCACAGGGCAAAGCCACATCACACTTAATTTCCCAAGGTGTTTTTCCCTTTACGTATTGTGCGTTTTTATATTTTTCTAAATATTCACTTATTCTGCCTCGCTTTACATTTTTAATTTCCATAACGTAAGCTAACTTTTCTTCATTAATTCCATCAGCGTCATAAATATAGCCTGATGAATCTGAGAGTGTTAAAACCTTTCCTCCTAATTGAATTACTTTTTCTGCAGCATATTGTGCAACATTACCAGAACCAGAAATAATTACATCTTTACCTTTAATGATATCATTTTTTGTTTCAAGCATTTTTTGAGCAAAATACACGGTACCATACCCAGTAGCTTCTGGTCTAATTAGCGACCCCCCCCAAGACATGCCTTTTCCTGTTAACACTCCTGTAAACTCATTTCTTAGTTTTTTATACTTCCCAAATAAGAAACCAATTTCTCTAGTACCTACACCTATATCTCCGGCAGGAACATCTGTATTTGGACCTATATATCTAAATAATTCACTCATAAAAGCATGGCAAAAACGCATAATTTCATTATCCGACTTCCCTTTTGGATCAAAATCACTTCCGCCTTTTCCGCCACCCATAGGTAGTGTCGTTAAAGAATTTTTAAAGACCTGCTCAAAAGCTAAAAACTTTAAAATACTGGCATTTACAGTAGGATGAAAACGCAAACCGCCTTTATACGGACCAATTGCAGAATTCATCTGAACTCTATACCCTCTATTTACTTGTATTTCACCATCATCATCAACCCAAGAGACTCTAAAAGAAATTAATCGTTCTGGTTCAACCATTCTTAGCAGAATATTTTTACCGTAATATATATCGTTTTTAACTATGTAAGGAATTACAGTTTCTGCAACTTCCTCTACCGCTTGTAAAAACTCTGGTTCATGGCCATTTCTCTCTTTTACAAGCTCTAAAAATGCTTCAATAGTTTGTTTCATATTTACAATTATTGCATCGTTATTTGTTAAATAAGTAATTTATAGGCGCAAAGATACGTTATCTTCAAAATAAATTGTATTTTTTTTTGAATTTCGCAATAACTATTTTGATTGGTGGTTACGCGTTTTTTTAATATTTGTTTGCTTTACTAGTTTTTATATATTTGCTTTTAATAATGCCCTCAAAAAAATAAATCTTTTATGCTTAACTTGAAACATTTAGCTTCTATTTTTTGCTTGTTTCTTATAGTTCAATCTTCAAGTGCACAACTAGGGTTTTCTCATGAAATAGGAGCAATTGCTGGTCCAGTTCAATTTAGATCTGATTTTGGTAGTCGTGATGATTCAAAAACAAATTTTGGTAATTCTGGATATGGAATAGGTATTGTTCATTATTTGAACTTCTCATATAGAGCTGATTGTAATTGCTATACTCCAGATACTTTTTTTAATGACCATTTTAAATTAAGGAATGAAATTTCTTATAATAAAACCAACTTAGAACATTTAGGTCAATGGGTTAGTCCAGATAGAACTTCCGAGGAAGCAAATCAATTAAGAGCCCATAAAGGTGTTGCAAAAAACTTAGATATTGGAACGCAGCTAGAGTTTTTCCCTTTAAGTATTCGGGATTTTCAAGGATTTGCCTATAGTTTTGCGCCTTTTGTTAGTTTAGGGGTTCATTACACATCGTTTACTCCAGAAGTGAGTACAACTTACGCTAACCCTAATTCTAGCGCTGTTGGCGATACAACAGATCCTAGCAACTTTTACTCTTTTTGGGATCCGGGTTCTGTAGATGCATCACGTGGTAGTACTTGGTCTGTTGTTTCTAGTGTTGGCGTTAGATATAAACTGACTAAAACTTCTGACTTTATGTTAGATTTAAGATGGCAATATTTCTTTAATGACCGTGTTGATGGTTTAGACCACCAATTAAGTTATAATAAAAATGATGACTGGTTAGTGTGGTTAAACTTTGGATATATTTATTATCTCGATTAAAATTGCCTAAAAGCTTTATAAATAGGCTAACAAATCATTTTTATCTACAATACGTTTAATTAAAGCATCTACAACTTCTCGTTTTTCTTTAGGTATACTAACCTGTATATAACAACTTTATATTTAATATTATCAAATTTCACACAAATACAACATTAAATTCGGTGTATTCAAATGCTATAATTATCTTTAAAACAGATTATATTACTACATATGACTCATAATAAATATCTTTTATCCCTCTGTTGCTTTTTAGTACTATTCAATTGTAAAAAAGAACAGGATACTAGTTTTTCGGATATTAACATGACTATAGAAAATAATTCTATTGTTGCAATAAACATTCCAGAAGCAGGAGGTAATAATATGGTTGCAAGTCAAATAAATTCTGATATTCAAAAAACAATAATTTCAGCCTTACATATCGGAAATCCTGATGAAATCACTTCATCTTCTGTAGAAGAAAGCATTACTTTGTTTAATGCTGAATCTGAAAAATTTAAAACTGATTTTCCAGAATTAGCGAACTCTTGGGAAGCTCAAATTGATGGCGAAGTGATGTATCAATCTCCAGAACTAATAAGTATCGCTATAACCTCTTACACAAATACTGGAGGTGCTCATGGTAGTTTAAATATTTCTTTTTTAAATTTCAATTCTGAAACTGGAGAACGCATTCAAAATAGGCAACTTTTTAATAACCTTGAAGCTTTTAAAATAGTAGCTGAACGCTTTTTTAAAAGGGCCGTTAAAGACAAAAGCCTGCTTCTAGACAACAAATTATTTGAACTACCTAAAAATATAGGATATAGTGAAGATGGCCTTATTTTACTTTACAACACTTATGAAATTGCACCCTACTCAACGGGCATTATTGAGTTTTCAATTCCGTTTAAAGATATTCGGTCTTATTTAATTTTTAATAGCCTTTAAAAGCGCTAAAACGTAACCGTAATGTAACCCTTCATGAATCGCTATAAACTGTAAAGCCTCATCTATATTACTTAAGGTATTTCCTGTTGTTGAAACCGTGTAGGCATTATAATTTTGAAAAATACCATCGTAATAATTTTCTTTAGTTTTTTCTACAGTCGATACTAGCAACCCTTTAATTTCATCTACTCCAGCTTGATTTAAATTCCCTTGAGGCTTAGTGTCTTTTCTATATGTAGTAATCAAATCTTCAGAAATTGCAGTTTCCAATCCAGATAATTTATAGGCTAATAATTGCTCAGTAACAAGAACATGTCCAATATTCCAAATAATATTATTATTAAATCCTTTAGGTATCTTGTTTAAATCCTCTAGTGCATTATTTTCTATTATTTTTTTAAATATTCCTCTTGTGTTATTTAAAACCTGAAATGTAAAATCCATTTTAATTATTTTTTTTGATAAATGTAATATTTATTCTGTGACTGGTTTTAATATCTTCCTAAAATTCTTTAGATTCCCTTTTTTAGTAAAAGAAAAAGTAATTAATTATGAAAAAAGTATATTATTTAAAAACCTGTAGCACCTGTTCTCGAATATTAAAAGAACTGAATTTATCTTCTGAATTTGTTTTACAAGACATCAAATCTGAATCCATTACAGTAAAACAAGTTGAAGCTATGAAAGCACTAGCAGGAAGCTACGAAGCCCTGTTTAGTAAACGCTCTAAACTATACAAGGAAATGGATTTAAAAAATCAAGACTTAACTGAGCGTGATTACAAACACTATATCTTAGAACACTATACTTTTTTAAGCAGACCCGTAATTATAATTGATGATGAAATTTTTGTTGGAAATTCTAAAAAAGTTGTTGAAGCTGCAAAGGCTAGGCTAAACTAAAACAAATTAATAGAACATATTAAAAACAAAAAGAGGCTGTCTAAAAAGGCAGTCTCTTTTTTATTGTTTTAGATTTTAAAAAAAGTATTGGTTTTCGTATCTTAAAGGTATGAAAAGCAACATCGTTTGGAAGACGAATAGTCAGTCTCAATTAAGTCTTCTCCCAC
>NZ_JAQWOO010000022.1 GCF_029245835.1 Algibacter sp.
GGCGGACCTTAAAGTTGTCCGATGATTTGAAAGCAGCCTCTAAACTGGATATACTTTCTTTGATCTTTAAATTTGATGTCATTCCCATGACTGAAATATACAAAAAATTAGGCTCGTTTTAAAATATAATTGGTATTATATCTTTTTTAAACGTCATAGCGAGGACGAAGGATGTGGCTATCTGTTAAATGAAAGTTCAAAATAAAGTTTGTGTTTCTTATTAAAAAAGGATGCCACTTCAATCCCTAACGCATTTATTTGCTAGCTGATGTTTATTTATTGAAAAGTTGTTTTATTTTTGGGGAGGTTCGTTTAACGGTCTCGGCTATTAGTAGTTGCGTGGGTTAGCGCTTAAACTTTACAAGTACACACCAAGTTGGAAATTCCTAGAGGATTTCCAAAGTAGACGAGAATAAGCAACTACTTATAGCCATTGATAGTATTAGTTTTTTTTAAGATTGTCTTTTCAATCTGATATTTTATTGTTTTACCCTTTGAATTAATCAGTTCCAAAAAGATTTGATTTTTTAATCTGTGGTCTACATAGTCGCAAAACTCACTTCCATTTTTAAAATCCAGACTATCAATTTTGACCACTTCCATATTTGGTCTAACTCCCTTATTGTAAGCATCTGATTTTTCCATAACAGACTGAACATAAATGCCTTTTTCTAATTTGTAACCTATTCTGAATCCCGCTGTAACGGCTTTATCTGTCTCTTTACATAATTTTATAAGGTAAAGATTTTTGTTATTCCAATCAATAGTTAGCTTAAATCTTGATAGAAAATCATTACCTAGTGAAACGGTTTTTCCAGTTCGAAGCATAACATTTTTAACACTCAAGTTATTAATCCTTACAGAATCTGAATAAGATACCTGTCTATTAAGCTCGACAGGTTTACCAATAATTCCACTCTGATTAATTCCCTTTTCAATAAATGTTTTATTAACTATATTATTCTCTTGAAGTATATTAAATATTTCATTGCTCAAAGCAATAGACCCATTAGAACCATAATCAACTAACACATTTTTAATGCTTGACTTTCCAATATTTATGTCTAAATAAATATTGTATTGATTATCAGTTTTGAATGGCAAAACAAAACTCTCTTTACGAGTATCTGTTCCAATTTTGCTAGATAATGATAAAGAGTGTTTTTCTTGGTCAATTGTCCAATTGTACTGTCTAATTAAGTTTGAGCCAATAATACCATCTATTCCTAAACAGCTCATAATTGGATTTGCATCAAAATCCCCAACAAACGCTGTTTGATTTTTAAAGGATACATTACCAATGTTAATTGAATCAACTTGAACCCATTTGACTTTTTTCCTATTGTAATCACTGTCTACAATATTGCCCTTACTTAATGTCTTGAAATTAGTGTTTTCTTGAAGTTCCTCTGATATGCTCAAGGGTGCACCTGTATCAAACAAAAAGCGATATTCTTTCCCCTGTATAGTGATTGGAACAACTATTAGTTTATTTCGAATTTCAATATTTACAGATTCTATATTACTTGCTTTGGTAACACTTCCATATTGTATTGCATCAGTCCATTTAACAGCGCAACTTTGAGTTACAAAATTCATAATACAGATGAATAATGATATGTTAAAGATGTTTCTCATTCTTCAAATTAATGCTAATGCAAAGATAAGTTTCCGTTTCAATGAGACTTATCGATTGTTAAGCGAAATTATCGTTTTTTTCTGACAAAGTCAAGTTGTAAGTTAAATTACTATTACTGAAAAATTGAAGATATTATTTCGAATCAAAAATTTCAAAAATGAATTCCATGGTAAATCAACTTAAAGCATTTGATAGATTATTAACCATTATGGATGAGTTGCGGCGGGAGGCAATGTCCGTGGCATAAAAAACAACTTATGGAAACCTTACGTCATTTAACCATAGAGGAAATATACGAACTTGGTGATGCCATTCTAGATAAAGATTTAGAAGAGGTTAAAAAAGAGTTAGGCGACGTGTTATTACACATTGTATTTTACGATAGGCAGTATCTCATAAACTGTGTAAGTTTTAAAATCTCAGGTTAATATTTAGCCTGAGATTTTTTATTTATTAATTTTAAATTTTACACATTTATGAAACCAGAAGATTTATTGAACGAAGATTTTTTAAAGCAATTTA
>NZ_JAQWOO010000023.1 GCF_029245835.1 Algibacter sp.
TTAAATTGCTTTAAAAAATCTTCGTTCAATAAATCTTCTGGTTTCATAAATGTGTAAAATTTAAAATTAATAAATAAAAAATCTCAGGCTAAATATTAACCTGAGATTTTAAAACTTACACAGTTTATGAGATACTGCCTAAGAAAATAGTTGGTTAGTTACTAAACTATTGGTTGGCATATTTTATTTTGGTGAATAGGATAAATCTGGACGCATTTCGCCACTCAATTCTTCCATTCGTGTTGTATACTCCATAACTTTATTAAAAACGTCCCATCTATCTGGTCCTAAAACGTCTTCATTCGCCTTTCCTCTTGTAGCTGAATCTATTTCGTTTTTAGCAGAAACAGAAACCATATAAAAGTTTTCCATTTGCCCGAAACCGTTTCTATATACACGATAATATTCTTTAGAGCCTTTTGCAGCAAAGAATTCTTTAACCGCTTTCATGCCTTCTCGCATGGCTTTAGCATTTTCGGGCGTATAATACATATAAAACCATTTTCGGTAGTTTTCGCCTTCTGGAGCTTCTGCAACACCCTCAGGCATGTATGATAGTTTGGAATCTCTTAATATTATATAAGAACCATGTGTGTCATAACAGGTATCGAATTCTTCAAACATTTTACCAAAATCATCTCCCATGGCCTCTGCCATATCTGCCATAGGACGCTTATCTACATCTGCCATGTTCTCTATAGGAGTAATATAATAATACTTTAAATCATTTGTGCTGGCAGCAGACCAAGTGCTTTGTACATTGTGTTTTACACACGCTGCATTAAATGCTTTGGCAATTTTCTCGTATTGCATTATTTTAGAAGGCTTTACATTATCTTGATGGATAAGATAGGCTTGTTGTGCTTGAGTAATATTAAAAGTGAAGCATAAAAATAATGCGAGTATTAGTATGGATTTAATTGTTTTCATAATTGGTGGTTTTAATGGGTATTGGTTAAAAAGTTATTCTTCCTTGGATTCGTTCTCAGCTAACGTAGCCTCAATTTCTGATATCGTTGTACCAATTCCAGCAGTATCATAATAGGCGTATTCTTGAACAATTTTACCATCGGCAAACTCAACGGTTAAATGCACAGGTATGACTAATTGTTTTTCAGTAACTTTTGCTTTTCCACCCCAGTTACCCCAATAGTTAACCCAAGTTTTACCTTGTTTATCAACTACCATTTCATAGATATTTCCTTCTTTTCCAAATCCATAAGAAGAAAAATTTGAAAGCATGCCCTTCATCCCTTCTATCATTTGATCAGGCGAAGCGCCTTTGTTAGTGTTGTGGAATATTTTGGCAGTATCTGCAAAATTAGATTTCCAAGTCGTCCAGTCTTGATCTTCATAGGCTTTTATACCTGCTTTTACAGTTTCAATTTCTGGGGAATTTTCGAAGTAACGTTGTTGTGGCTTTTCTTGACAGGCTAGAAAAAGGACAATGACAAGTACTAATAAAAAAAGTTTTTTCATTTGATTTATGGTTTAAAAGGTTAGTATTCATATTTAACCATAAACAAACACAAAAAATATTTTTTTTGGAAGGCAAAATTAATATGTAGAGCCGGGGAGACTCTTAGGGAGTTCCTAAAGTAATTAAAAAAAATGAATTATGGAAATAATATATTTTCTAACCCTTTTCAAAAAAACTAAAAACATTACCGCCATAACTTTTTGAATATGAAAAGTTTTCAAGTTTTGATAGCTCAGTATGTTTTGAATGTTCTACGATGAGTAAGCCTCCATCAAGGAGTAAATTATTTTGGAAAATAAGCTCTGGAATTTTAGCAAATTGCTCATCAGAAAAATTGTAAGGCGGATCTGCAAAAACGACATTAGCAGGGTTTAATCCCTTTTCTAAAAACTTAAAAACATCACTTTTAATGGTTTGAATGGGCATATCAAAAGTTTCAGCTGTTTTATTTATAAACTTAATGCATCCAAAATCTTGATCTACACAAGTAATTTGCTCTGTCCCTCTAGAGGCAAATTCGTAGCTAATATTACCGGTACCAGCAAATAGATCTAAAACAGAAATATCATCAAAATAATACAGGTTGTTTAAAATATTAAACAGGGATTCTTTCGCCATGTCTGTAGTTGGGCGAACCGGTAAGTTTTTTGGTGCTATAATTTTTCTACTTTTATATAATCCTGATATAATTCGCATTAAAAACTTTTTAGTAAAGTGAAATTAGAATAGTTTGCTTTTGGTTTATCTACATATTCAAAATCATATTTTATAGTGCCTAAACTTACATTTCGGATATATTTATAAATGATGTTATACAATTCATCATGTTCATGAATAGCGCCAATTAAAATTAAATTTAGCGTTTCTGGGTCAAGATTTAATTGTTCTGCTGTGAAGAGTAAATAATAAATAAAATCTTCTTTTGAATTGTAAGTGAAGTTATTTGAAAGCAATAACTTGTTTTTTTCAAGGACTAATATTTCAAAATGATCAAAACTAACATTCACATAAACCTTAGTGGATACTGAATCTACTTCCATTTTTAAAATAGATTCTATTAAAACAGAAGTAACATGCTTGAATGTAAAGGTTCCGAATTTATCATAAATAAAGTTGTTAATATTTATGTATGGTACATAAACGTTAACGCTATTATTTTCTGCAATAACATCGTAAGCAATAAAATCTGATTTAAGAATCTTAGCGTTAAATTTTAAATAATCAGCTAAATGATTTTTATTAAATAATGACTTTGGAACTAATGTAGATAACTCATTATCATGAATAATGGTAACGTTAGAAAAATCATTATTTAAAAGGGCTTCATTTGTAAATATAGTTTTCAATTCATCTAAAACCTTTAAAGGATTTAATTGTTTTTCAAAATGAAACTCGTTTAAGGAAACAATAGTTTTAGAAGCTGTGTTTAGTATACAAAAAGAAAGTCCACTCAAACCTAGTTGAATGGACAAATCTAAATGCGGTAGTTTATTAGAACTATTATTCGTTTTCGCCATAAGTTTTTGGCCAGTTTCCGTTGGTTTTAACCTCATCCATCGAACCTACTTTTAAAGCATCACCGTTAACACCATCAACAGATACAACTTGATTCTCTTGACTTATTAAGTCTTTATTTTGATCACTTAAAATAACACTCTTTTTAACTGATACTTCAAACACAGGTATGTTTAAAGAATTTTGTTGAATTAATCCAGATTGCAATTTAAATTTCGCACCTTCTTCGCCTACAGGTACATTCATCATGGTTTTATAGCGGTCAGAATTTTTAAATAATGAATCTTTTACAGAAACAGTTCCTAATGTATCAACAATTAAAATATCTTTAAATGTATCAACCCCGTATCTTTTAGTTAAGTCTACATCAATAATACTAGAGTCTCTACGTTGTGTAATGGTATATTCAGCAGTATCAATAAACTTTACAAGCTTATCAAAATCATTTGCGAATGAACCAGTAACTTGTTTATGGGCTAATTGAGCATCTCTAATATCCTTTAAGCTTTCAATAACAACAGCATAACGCTTATTTTTTAATTTGTTAAATTGTATAGGCTCGTAAATAGACATATATGTCTGATAACCTAAAAATGCAATTAACAACCAAAGTGCAATATTTAAAAAAGGTTTAAACTTGGTAGGAATAAATTTGTCAACTAACTTAACTAAGCCAATTGTAACTAAAATAACTGCAACCGCAATAAGAATAAAATTTAACATAGTATGTTATTTAATTTAAAGTTTAATGAATGGTATTTAGCAAATCTACAATTTTTTTTTATTCGTTAAAACCAAAGTACATAAAAATCATTTCTATATTTGAATAAATTATTAATAGTCTCCTTACTAAATGACTTCATCGGAATTTTATTCGCTTATAAAACAACAGTTTCCGTTTCAACCTACAGTAAAACAAAACATTGTTTTGCAGCAATTATCAGCTTTTATTTTTTCTAAAACCCCAAACGCCCTCTACCTTTTAAAGGGCTATGCCGGAACGGGGAAAACAACCATAGTTGGTGCTATAGTTACTAATTTATGGAAAGCAAAAAAAAGTGCTGTTTTAATGGCGCCAACAGGGCGAGCTGCCAAAGTAATTTCTAATTATTCGAATAAAGAAGCATTTACCATTCATAAAAAAATATATTTTCCTAAAAAAGAAAAAGGCGGTGGTGTTAAGTTTATTCTTCAACCTAATAAGCATAAAAACACTATTTTTATAGTAGATGAGGCTTCTATGATACCTGATACTCCCGGAGAATCAAAATTATTTGAAAATGGCTCTTTGCTGGATGATTTAGTTCAGTATGTTTATTCTGGTCATCAATGTAAATTACTTTTAATTGGAGATACCGCTCAATTGCCACCTGTTAGATTAGATTTAAGTCCTGCTTTAAACGAAAATACATTAGCACTTAATTATAACAAAGAAGTCACTAGAATGGAACTTGATGAGGTGGTAAGGCAAGAAGAAGGTTCTGGTATTTTAGCTAATGCCACCATGTTAAGAGAAACGCTATCTGGTAGTTTTTTTGAATCATTTAAGTTTGATTTATCTGGGTATAAAGATATTATTAGGCTAGTAGATGGTTATGAAATTATGGACGCTATAAACGATTCGTACAGCCATTTAGGAAAAGAGGAAACAGCCATTATAGTTCGAAGTAACAAGCGCGCCAACCTTTATAACCAACAAATTAGAAATAGAATTCTCTTTAACGAGCATGAATTAACCGCAGGAGATTACTTAATGGTTGTTAAAAATAATTATTTCTGGATAAAACCAACTAGTGATGCTGGATTTATAGCAAACGGCGATATTATTGAAGTTTTAGAGATTTTTAGTATCCAAGAACTTTATGGTTTTCGCTTTGCGGAAGTAAAAATACGCATGGTAGATTACCCAAAAATGATCCCTTTTGAAACCGTTTTACTTTTAGACACTATTCATGCAGAAACACCTTCGTTACCCTATGAAGATTCAAATAGATTGTATCAAGAAGTTATGAAAGATTTTGAAGAAGAAACCACTAAGTATAAAAAGTTTTTAAAAGTAAAAGGCAATAAACATTTTAATGCTTTACAAGTAAAATTTTCTTATGCCATAACCTGTCATAAATCTCAAGGCGGGCAGTGGCGCACCGTTTTTGTAGAACAACCTTATCTGCCAAATGGTATCGATAAGGAATATTTACGCTGGTTGTATACAGCCGTAACCAGAGCCAAAGACAAATTGTATCTCATTGGTTTTAAAGATGAATTTTTCGAGGAAAAGTAAATAAAATCTCTAGTTTTTCTGTCTTCCGTCATTTGTTATCTGTCAATTTTATTTTTTTTGGCGCACCCCAAAAGGGTCGGGCTATACGTTACAAGTCCGCGCACCTCCTTCGTCGGGCTGTGGGCTTTCCACTGCTATCCCTTGCGCACTTATCCGCTAAATTAAAACTCAAATTAAAGCGTAATTGTCATTTAAAAGCTTTCAGTCTTTACCACTTAAAAAGAAAACCTTAAAAATCTTTGTAAATTAGCAATCTATCTCAGTCTTAAATAATTATTAATTTAAAAAATTCCGTTTTATAATTAATTGCCTTATGACTTTCGAAACCATAATAAGTATTTGCCTCGGTGTTGGTTTATCAGCATCCGTAGGTTTTAGAGTGTTCTTACCATTATTTGCGTTAAGTTTAGCAGCTTATTTTGATGTTTGGCAACTTAATGAAACTTGGGAATGGATAGGTAGTACAGCTGCTTTAATTACTTTAGGCGTCGCTACAATAGTCGAAATATGTGCTTACTTCATCCCATACATTGATAATTTATTAGACAGTATAGCCATTCCGTTAGCAGCATTAGCAGGAACTGCCATTATGTTATCAACTGTTGCAGATTTAAGTCCTGTAATTACTTGGGCGTTAGCAATAATTGCTGGTGGTGGCACAGCGGCTGCAGTAGCAGGTACCTCAGGAACAACACGCTTAGCATCTACAGCAACAACAGGTGGATTAGCAAATCCATTAGTTTCAATTTTAGAAACCGGAACTTCTGTAGTCATGTCGGTTATTTCAATATTTCTTCCTATTCTAGCAGCAGTTTTAGTAATTATTATACTATTTGTAATTTTTAAATTATATAAGAAGTTTAAATTCCAAAACCAATAATAATTGGCTATTTTTGATTTTAGATTTAACAAAAAACAAAATTTAAGCTCGTGAAAATAATCTCAATGATTCCAGCTCGATATGCTGCTTCGCGTTTTCCTGGAAAACTTATGCAAGATCTAGGGGGTAAAACCGTTATTCAAAGAACTTATGAAGCTACCGTTGCTACAAAATTATTTGATGATGTATTTGTGGTTACTGATAGTGCTATTATTTACAACGAAATTGCTAATAATGGCGGGAAAGTTATAATGAGTAAAAAGGAACACGACTGTGGTAGCGATAGAATTGCTGAAGCTGTTGAGTCTATGGATATTGACATTGTTATTAATGTTCAAGGCGATGAACCTTTCACTGATAAAGAATCTTTAGCAAAACTTATTGAGGTTTTTAAAAACGACGATAATAAGACCATAGATTTAGCCTCTTTAATGGTACATATTACTGATGAAGATGAAATTAATAATCCAAATACAGTAAAGGTTGTTATAGATCAATCAAATTTCGCACTTTATTTTTCACGCAGTCCAATTCCATTTCCAAGAGATAAAAACACAAGAATAAAGTATTATAAACATAAAGGTGTTTATGCGTTTAGAAAAGAAGCTATTTTAGATTTTTATAAACTACCCATGCAATCTTTAGAAGCCACTGAAAAATTAGAGCAATTACGATATTTAGAATACGGAAAGCGGATTAAAATGGTTGAAACCAATGTTCAAGGTGTAGAAATAGATACGCCTGAAGATTTAGAACGCGCAAAGAAACTATGGAAATAGATTATCAAAATATTAAAGTTATTGGCTTTGATGCTGATGATACACTTTGGGTTAATGAAACCTATTTTAGAGAGGCTGAAATAGCATTTACTAAACTTTTATCTCAATATGAAACACCAAACAAAATAGATCAAGAGCTTTTTAGAATGGAAATAGATAACTTACCGCTATATGGTTATGGTGTTAAGGCCTTTACACTATCTATGGTTGAATCTGCTTTAGAATTATCCAATTACAATATTTCAACAAAAACTATTGAAGCGATATTAAACATCGGAAAAGATATGTTGGATAAACCTGTTGAATTATTAGATGGTGTGGAAGAGGTTTTAAAAGTATTGTCAAAAAAATATAGACTAATATTAGCTACAAAAGGCGATTTATTAGATCAAGAACGAAAGTTAGAAAAATCTGGACTAACCGATTATTTTCATCATATAGAGGTATTAAGCGATAAAAAAGAGAAAAATTATTCAAGATTATTAAATCATTTAGATATTAATCCTTCTGAATTTTTGATGGTAGGAAACTCTTTAAAATCAGATGTTTTACCATTGGTAAATATAAAAGCACATGCGATTCATGTTCCTTTTCATACCACTTGGGCTCATGAAGAAGTAACTGAAGAAGAGAAAAACGGTAAAGCCTATAAAACACTTAATAGCCTAAGGGATATTATTAAATTAATAGATTAATTTTTGTATTATTATATTTAACAAGTTAATTTGACTTAAAATGATTAAAAATATTATTGTAAAAGTGCTGTTATTTTTAATGAAATTCTGTGCTAATAAATCCTAGTAGAATTTAAAATAATAGTATTTTTACAAATCGTAATAGAAATATGTTAGATGGGATATAAAAACTTTCCAATGGTGCCAAGAGTTATTTTTGGCAGAGGTAGTTTCAATCAAATAAACGAAGTTTTAGCGTTAAAACGCTTAAGCATAAACGCTCCTTTTATTTTCTTAGTTGATGATGTGTTTAGAAATAATCCGAACATCACTTCAATACTATCATTATCATATGATGATAGGATTATTTATGTATCTGCAAAAGAAGAACCAAAAACCTCACAAGTAGATCAACTTGTTGAAGACATCATATTAAAATCAAAACAACGCCCTTCAGGTATTATAGGCATTGGTGGTGGTACTGTTTTAGATCTAGCTAAAGCCGTAGCTATCATGTTAACTAATGAAGGTGGAGCAAAAGATTATCAAGGTTGGGATTTAGTAAAAAATCCAGCAATATACCATGTAGGTATTCCAACCATATCTGGTACAGGTTCTGAAGTCTCAAGAACTACAGTATTAACGGGGCCAGAAAGAAAACTAGGAATTAATTCTGATTACACCCCTTTTGATCAAGTTATTTTAGATTCAGAACTTACTAAAGAACTTCCAAGAGACCAATGGTTTTATACAGGAATGGATTGTTATATTCACTGCATTGAATCATTAACTGGAACATATCTGAATACATTTAGCGAAACCTATGGCAACATGGCTTTAGATTTATGCAAAGAGATATTCTTAGATGGCAATCTTACTGAAATAGAAGCACGGGATAAACTCATGATGGCCTCATGGCATGGAGGCATGAGTATTGCATATTCACAAGTTGGTATTGCACATGCCATGAGTTATGGCTTATCCTACTTACTAGGTACAAAACATGGGATAGGTAATTGTATTGTGTTTGACCATTTAGAAGATTATTATCCAGAAGGTGTTAAAGTTTTCAAACAAATGAAAGCTAAACATAACATTACTTTACCTCAAGGTATTTGTGCTGATTTAGCCGATAGAGAATTTGATATTATGATTAATGTAGCTTTAAGTCTTGATCCACTTTGGGAAAATGCCATTGGTAAAAACTGGAAAAAAATTATCACAAGAGAAAAATTAAGAACATTATATCAAAAGATGTAATATGCAATGGTTAGCCAAATTTTTTTATTTTAAAATTTTAGGTTGGCAAGTTGTTGGTAACACTACTTTCTCTAAAGAAACTATAAAAAAAGCCGTAATTATTGCTGCACCCCATACCAGTTGGCATGACTTCTACATTGGTGTTCTATTGCGGGCTGTAACTGGAGTAAAAACAAATTTTATTGGAAAAAAAGAGCTTTTTGTTTTTCCTTTAGGGTGGTTTTTCAGAATACTAGGAGGCGCTCCAATAAACAGACAATCAAACGAGAATAAAGTTGAAGCTATCGCTAAATTATTCGAGGAATACGATGAATTTAGAATGACACTAGCTCCAGAGGGTACAAGAAAAAAAGTAACCACGTGGCGAACAGGTTTTTACTATATTGCAAAACAAGCTAATGTTCCGATTATTATGTTTACGCTCGACTTTGAAAATAAACAGAATAAAATTTCAGAGCCGTTTTATCCAACCAATAATGTTGAGGCAGATTTTGAATATATGCGTAGTTTTTACAAAGGCGTAAAAGGCAAGATTCCTGAGTATTCTTAATGTCATTTTTAATTTGGCACAGAAATTGCAGAAAAAAGTATGAGCACATGAAACATAAAGTAAACAATTGATTGTTCCTAAAAAGAAACATGAGGCTACCCCAAAACAAAAGCTACTCCAATTACGAAGTAGCTTTTTTGTTTTTAGTATAAATAGGATTTTTACTATTTTATTTCTTTAACAGCATTATCTATGAGTGTTCTTAAATGTTGTTTGTGAGCTCTAGAAGCTATATTCCCAGAAGGTGCAGCCATAGTTCTAATCGCTTTTAAATTATATAAAGCCATAGATTTAGAATTATGTGTATATCTGCTACTTTGTTTTCCAGTTAATATATTAATCAACATATTGGTGTATTCCAATTGTAGGTTTTGTCTAAATGAATTAACAGAACTATAGATGTCAGATTTAAAAATAGCATGATTTAAATCTGTCATAAAAGTAGACAACTTATATGTATTCCCATAAAGTTCAGAATCTGTTATACGTTGTAATGTATTGGGGTGTAAAAGATGACCTAAGACTCTTTTTTGATAATTTAAAACTTGATTATGAATTTTTGGATCTTCTTGAGAGTAATCAAAACCACGGCGTTGTCTAGCTATATAATTGTATAAATCATTAGGTACATCAAAAGCATCAGGTGCAAACATATAGGTCTTTAAAGCGTTCATAGCTCTTTTTTGATCTTCTAAGCTTACTGGAGTGTAAGGTTGTGTTTCTCCTTCTTGTCCTGCCATAGCACGATCTACATAAACTCCACCAATATATCTAGAAAAAACATTTCCAGCGATTGCTTTTTGATTACTAAGTGAATAATATACACGTCTTAATTCATGATAGGATTGTCCTTCTCTAGTGAATTTAGTTTTTGCTTCTTTTAAAAGCTCATTAGATAACTCAATACGATCAATAAAATAGGTGACTGGATCACTTGATTGATCAAAAACCATAACTCTTGGGTCTATACCTGTGCTGGAAGAACGCATATCATCCGCATCATTACCAAATATATGTTCTGGTTTTGTAGATTCATTTAATAAGGCTTGACGATCCGCTTCTGTTTTAAATGGGGTATATCCTAATTGAATTGCCCAAACATCATAAGGACCAACAGTAACATCATCATATTGTCCTTGCTTGCTTCTGTCTTTAGTAACGTTTGTAATAGCATAATCCATTATAGAGGCGGTTAAACATTTACCTTCTATGAATTCAGGATCAGCTAATTGAGCAGGAGTAAATAATTGGCTGGCCTTCATATTATGGTTTAGTCCTAACGTATGGCCGACTTCATGTATAATTAATCCAGTAATAGTTTCTTTTTGTAAACGTTTTATTTGGGTATCCGAAGCGCTAAAAATCATTGCTGCCGATTTTGCAAAATGATAATTTTGTATTACGCCTTCCCTTAGTGTACAATTCATTTCAGTTTCATAGTCATCAGATTTAAAATCGTTATTACCTCCGCTAGATTCATATAGTTTCGAGTTAAAACCACTACCAGTTATCATTGTATATTCTAACATAATATCTGCTCCAAAAATCTCACCTGTTTTTGGGTTTTTCAAACTTGGCCCATAGCCACCAAAAGGAGGTTGTGGTGAAGCCGTCCATCGTAATACATTATACCTTATATCGCCTGCATCCCATTCCGCATCGTCAGGTTGTTGTTTAACTACAATAGCATTTTTAAAGCCTGCTTTTTCAAAAGCTTTGTTCCATTCTAAAACTGCATTTTTAATAGTTTCTCGCCATTCTACAGGTGTAGAGTTTTCCATCCACCAAGTAATTGGTTTTACCGGTTCAGAAAGCGCTTGTTCAGGATTTTTCTTTTTTAAATGCCACCTATTAATTAAATCCCGATAGGGTGTTGAACTTGCAGAAGTTTGGTCAGTCACTTCATTTGTAAAATAACCCACTCTAGGGTCATCAAATCGCGGTTCATAATCATTTTTGGGCATTGCAATTAAACTATGAAACACTTTAATACTTACGTTCCTACCATCTGAAACAGCATTAGAACCAGCATTTAATAAAGATGATGTCGAATAAACATATTCCACTTCTAAATTTGTGTTTTCAGGATAACTTTTAATATCGTTTATTTTAGTTTTTCCTTTATCCAAACCTCCTAATTTAAAAGCAGTGGGAGAGGTTCCTGGTCTTGCGGAAGGTTTTATCTGTATAAACGTTTCTTTTAAAAACAAATCATCGGCTTTTATTAAATAGAGTCCACGCTCTTTATCATGAGCTTCAATTTTTAAGCTAGCCATAATGCCTTTACTGATATTAGCATCTTTCGATTTTGAAATGGCATTATCAGGATCAAAATAAAAGGATGTATTTTGAGTTATGAATTCAATTTTATCAAAAAACTTTTCAACCTTAAATACTTTAGATCCTCTGTAAGACCCTCTGTTTATTCTACCTGCATCCATTACCCCATCAGCAATTTGTGCAAAATGAATATACTCTTTTTCTAATTGATTTTTAGAGATTACCATTTGTGTCGAACCAGTAATCGTATCCTGATAAATAGTAAATAAACCTTCAATTTTTTTACTTGATTTTGTTAAGTCCTTTATGCTTTTCTTTTTAGCTTTTTTGGGAGCTTTTGTAACAACTTCTGTGTCATCTTTTTTCTTTTTTTTCTTTTTCTTTTGAGCTTCTGTGTTTTGAGGTATCAGAAATAAAACCATAGCCATAATTAAGCAACAATACTTAATAGCATTTTTTGTAAACATCATACTTTTAAAAGATTATTAGGGAAAACCCTTGATTATTTAAATTAGTCGGTTTAAAAGTAAAAAGAAATAAATCCATTTGTATTTAAATAAAAGTTAAAATATTTATAGGTCGGTTTAATTATATATCTTTATAAACTATGATTAAAGACACAAAAATAGCCGTATTGATAGATGGAGATAACATTCCATCAAAATATATAACAGAGATGATGGAGGAAATCACTAAATATGGTACACCTACGATAAAACGTATTTATGGTGATTGGACAAAACCGCACTTAAGCAAATGGAAAAATGTATTGTTAGAAAATGCTATTACACCTATACAGCAATACGGGTATACTACGGGTAAAAATGCGACCGATTCTGCTATGATAATAGATGCCATGGATATACTATACTCCGAAAAAGTTAATGGGTTTTGTTTAGTGTCTTCTGATAGTGATTTCACAAAACTAGCTACGCGTTTACGTGAAGCTGCCATGGTAGTTTATGGAATGGGTGAGAAGAAAACACCAAATCCATTTATAGTAGCATGTGATAAATTTATTTATTTAGAAATTCTTGCAAGTGATGAGGATGTTGAAAAGGATAAAAAAGGAAGTAAAGCTAAAAAAGCAAATTTATATAACATTACACCTAAAGTAATTAAACTTCTTCAACATTCTGTTGATGATGCTTCAGATGATGATGGATGGGCATTCCTTGGTGATGTTGGCTCTTTAATACTTAAAAAACAACCTAATTTTGACGCTCGTAACTTTGGATTTCAAAAACTAACACCACTTTTTAAATCGCTTCCACAATTTGAAATGGAAAGACGTGACCAAGCCAATACGCGTTTCAAATTGATTTATGTTAAAAATAAAGATTAGATTTCCCCTAATATTTTATCCATTATCCAACTGGTATGTAACGCAGTTTTTCCAGTAGAGGGGTGCAGTTTTATTTTGCTATTAAAAAAATCACTTATATTTTGAACATGGAATTCCTGAATGTGTTTTGGGTTTTCTATAAAAAGTTCTTCATTTTTTGTATCACTTTTTAAGATGATTGGATTATCGTGAAACACGGAAAATTCAATTGTACCTTTACTTCCAAATATGGTTACGGTATCTAAGTGGCTATTACTTCCAAAATTCCAAATTCCAGAACCTGTAATCCCTTTTTTATGTAACCACGAAGCCGTTACAGCATCTTTAGAAGAATACAACCCTTGTTGATTTAAGCTAAATCCTTTCGCATCAACAACATCTCCTAAAAAAAAGGTAAATAAATCTAATCCATGGCTAGCTAAATCGTCAAAATATCCAGCAGGAGCCACTTTAACATCTGTTCGCCAATTATAAATTTTAGATGTATCTATTTTACTAGCTGGTTTACTTAAATGTGCACTTATATGTCTTACATCACCTATATAATTATTAGCTAACCATTCTTTAACTTTTAAAAAACGAGGTAATGAACGTCTGTAATATGCAACAAACAAAGGAATACTTCTCGCTTCAAAAGCTTTTTGAATTTCTAAACTTTCAGCATAACTAGGTGATAAGGGTTTTTCAATACAACATGGTTTACCAGCTTTTGCAACTTTTAAAGCGTAGTATTGATGAGTATCTGGAGGTGTGGCAATGTAAACAGCATCAATATTTGGGTCGTTTATTAAAGCTTCAGCATCGGTAAACGTCTTTTGTATGTTATGGCGTTTTGCATAGTCTTCAAGTTTTTCTTCATTACGACGCATCACTGCTACAACATTAAAACCTTCTGTTTGTTGAAAAGCTGGACCACTTTTAACTTCTGTTACACTTCCGCAGCCAATAAATCCCCAATTCATAATATTACGATTTTAAAAATATTCCTAATGTCACTTCGAACGCAGTCATGAACTTCAAAACATAGAAATATTATAGGTTTAAACTGCGCGCTCAACAAGATCCTTCGTTTTTGTAAGTATAAAATGTATTAATCTGTACTTTCTTCCATAGTATGATATACGTTTTGCACGTCATCATCTTCTTCAAGTTTTTCTAGTAACTTTTCAACATCTGCAGCTTGTTCTGCTGAAAGCGGTTTAGTAACCTGCGGTATACGCTCAAATCCAGATGATAAAATTTCTATTTCGCGGTTTTCCAATTCAGCTTGAATAGCTCCAAAACTTTCAAAAGGAGCATATATTAAAATTCCATCATCATCAGCAAAAACCTCTTCTGCTCCAAAATCAATAAATTCTAATTCAACTTCTTCAGGGTCTAAACCTTCAGCATCAATTCTGAAATTACAGGTATGGTCGAACATAAAAACCACAGAACCCGATGTTCCTAAACTACCATCACATTTATTAAAATAACTGCGTACATTAGCTACAGTTCTGGTATTATTATCAGTGGCCGTTTCAACTAAAACAGCAATACCATGAGGTGCATAACCCTCAAAAATAACTTCTTTATAATCGCCTTGCCCTTTTTCACTTGCTTTTTTTATGGCGCGTTCTACATTATCCTTTGGCATGTTTACAGATTTTGCATTCTGTATAACCGCTCTTAACCTAGAATTACTATCTGGATCTGGACCACCTTCTTTTACTGCCATAACAATATCTTTACCAATACGTGTAAAGGCTTTGCTCATAGCAGACCAACGCTTCATTTTTCTCGCTTTTCTAAACTCGAAAGCTCTTCCCATAATTTGAAGTTTTATTTTTTTTATTCCCTTAAAAAAAAGAATCTTTAATTTTATTCATGCAAATTTAAAAAAAACTAGTAATCAAAATAGAGCTTACCTAGTTTAATTTTTTTGAATGTTTTGACGGCTTATTACCAAATGTTTTATTCCTCATCGGGTTCAACAATATGTTCAATGGCTTCGGCTAATTTAAAATCTTTATTTGTTACACCTCCAGCATCATGCGTAGATAATGATATGGTAAGCACATTATAGACATTGCTCCAATTTGGATGATGATTTAAGGCTTCACATTCAAAAGCTATTCTACTCATGGCACTAAAACAATCTTTAAAGTTTTCAAATTCAAACTCGCCGTGTATAGCGTTATCATAATATTCCCAATCAGGAAAACGAAGTATTTTTTTTTCTATATCTTCTTGTGAAAGTTTACTCATAATATCTAAGGTTTATTTTGAATTACAATGTAATCATTTCAAGAATTATTATCAATTATAATTTTAAATCAGCTAATATAGCTTCACTTTTAATTTGAAGATGCTTTGGCAGTTTATTAAACTTTGGAAGCACAGCTAAATATCGATCATCATTGGTGGTATAAACACGTTTATAAATTGGTTTATTTTCAAATTCTAATGATGCAATAATTTCTTTGATAAAATCCTCATGATGAACCAAATCGTTACTTCCTAAATGAAAAATACCGTATTTATTTCTATTAATGATATAATGAATTTGTTGCGTAACTTTTGAATCTGTAGTCACATTCATTATTAAATTAGGAAACACTTCGATAGGTTCTTTTTCATTTATAAACTTAATTATTTCTTGAACTCTTGGAGATTGCGCACCAAAAACCATAGGTAGCCTTAAAATAGCAACTTGTTTTTTGGGTAAGCGTAACAACATGTTTTCGATTTTTATTTTAAAATGCCCATAAATACTATTGCTATAGGTTTTATCTTCCTCGTAACTTGGATATTTAATATAAGCATCAAAAACGTTGGCAGATGATAGAAAAATAATTCTAATTTTATTTGCAAAAACATATTCTGTAAGATGTTGATGCATCAATACTTGCTTTGAAAAATCACCCCGAATCGTTGAAATAATTATAGTAGGTTTAACAATATCTAAAATTTCATAAATATCATCTTCTTCAATATTATATTGAAAAAATTGATGATTTTTTTCAAACTGTTTACTGGTTGTATAGTAAGTGGCAAAGGCTTTAAAATAGGGGTAAAGCTCTTTATAAATAGCGCTTCCTAAAAAGCCACTAGCACCTATAATTAAAATTCTATGTTTATTTTCTCGTTTTATCATACATCATAATCTACATCTAAAACACTTTAAAAAACAGATAGTTTTGCTTTAGTAGTAAATTGCTCTAAAGCTAACATACCTAATTTAGAATTTCCTTTTTTATTAAGCCCTGGAGCCCATGTTGTAATTACAAAATGATCTGGTAATAATGCTACAATACCACCACCAACACCACTTTTTCCTGGTAAACCAACCTCGAAAGCAAACTCTCCAGCTTCATCATAAAACCCACAGGTAAGCATTAATGCATTAATACGTTTTACTTGTTTATCATTTATATGCAGTTTATTTCGCAAACATTTGCCATTATTTGCAAATAAATAAAATGCGTTGGATAATTGACTACAGGTCATCTCTAAAGAACATAGATGAAAGTAGAAATCTAAAACATCCTCTACCAGATTATTCAAGTTTTTGAAAGATTTTAAAAGGTTAGCCGCTGCATAATTTTTAAAACCCGTTATTTTTTCTGAATGCGCTACATCTTTATTAAAACTAATAGTAACATCACCAGTAAGTTCTCTTACATACTTTAAAAAATCTTCTTTAGGATTTTTTAAATTTGAAACTAAAATATCCGCAATAACAATGGCTCCTGAATTGATTAGCGGATTTCTAGGAATCCCATGTTCAATTTCTAATAAGGCTAATTGATTAAATGGATGACCTGAAGGTTCTACACCTACACGTTCCCAAGTTGATTCGCCAATAAGAGCCATGGCTTTTGATAATGCTAAAACTTTTGAGATACTTTGAGTAGAAAATGGTTTTTTATAATCGCCAACACCATAACTCTTCCCATCTGAAGTTCTTAAATGAATACCGAAATTTCCCTTATCTATATGCGCTAATTCAGGAATGTATGATGCTATGGTTCCTTTATCAGAAACATTTATAGTGTCTTGATAGATAGCCTCTAAAATCGCTTGAAAATCTGGCATATTAGTGTTTGTAGAATGGTAATTTAACTACTGTTGCAGGAATAGTTTTTTTTCGAATTTGAATATTAATTTTACTATTTATATCAGTAAAAATCGTTGGAACATAACCCAAACCGATACCTTTACCCAAAGATGGACTCATGGTACCCGAAGTTACTATACCAATAGTTTTTCCATGGCCATCAACGATATCGTAACCATGACGAGGAATCCCTCGCTCATTTAACTCGAAAGCAATAAGTTTACGTTCTGGTCCACGTTCCTTTTCAGCTTTTAAAGCTTCAGAATTTGTGAAGTTTTTTGTGAACTTTGTTATCCAACCCAAACCAGCTTCAATAGGTGAGGTGGTGTCATCAATATCATTTCCGTATAAGCAATACCCCATTTCTAAACGTAAGGTATCACGCGCTGCAAGTCCAATAGGTTTAATACCAAAATCTGCTCCAGCTTCTAGAACTTTCTCCCAAATTTGTTTTACTTCAGAGTTTTTACAATAAATTTCAAATCCGCCACTTCCAGTATAACCTGTAGCAGAAATAATAACATGCTCAATCCCTGCAAAATCACCAACTATAAAATTATAAAATTTAATAGCAGATAAATTATGACTAGTAAGACTTTGCATGGCTTCAATAGCTTTAGGTCCTTGAATAGCTAATAAAGAATAGATCTCACTTAAATCGCGCATCGTAGCACCGTTTTCATTTTTAGATCTAATCCAATTCCAATCTTTTTCAATATTGCTCGCATTAACAACTAATAAAAAAGCGTCATCTTTAATTTTATAAATAATTAAATCATCTACAATACCACCATCATCATTAGGTAAACAACTGTATTGCGCTTTTCCAATGATTAATTTTGAGGCGTCGTTACTTGAAATTCTTTGAATCAATTCGAGTGCATGTTTACCTTCTATTAAAAACTCCCCCATGTGCGATACATCAAATACCCCAACTGCATTACGAACGGTTTCGTGTTCTGCATTTACACCTTCATATTGTACAGGCATATTGTAACCTGCAAAAGGGACTATTTTAGCACCAAGAGCTTTGTGAGTTTCTGTTAAGGCTGTGTTTTTCATTTACAGTTGGTTTATGATTAAGATGAAAACAAATGTATTGAAAATTTATATGAACGCTTTCGCGGAAAGATTAAAAGGTTTGTTAAAGTTGTGATGGCTATTTTGCTTTAGCTAGGGGTTATAAAAGACTAATATCTTAAAACAAGAGTTAGTAAGATAATCCTCAATTAGAGACTTAACCTGAAAGTTTTAACAAGTAAGCGAGTACTAATTGCAAGGATTCTAAAAAAATCAATTCTATAATTGCTCATAAATTAAAGAATGACAAAATAATGCTATTTTAGTAAAAAAGATTTCAAATCATCATAAGTAGAAATAACAACAGATTCTTTTTTACCACCCATAACCGATTGAATTTGTTCTGGTAAAGGCTGCTCTTCTTTAATAACATCTTCAACCACATCTAAAAATTTAGTTGGATGAGCGGTTTCTAAAAAGACACAATGTGCGTTTGGGTTTTCTTTTAAATGCGATTTACAACCTAAATAACCAACAGCACCGTGAGGATCGGCTACGTAATTGTAATTGTTGTAAATCTCCAGCATTGCTTCACGAGTTTCATCATCGGTAAAACTGTATGACGAAACGTTTTCTTTTAAGGTTTCAAACTTATTTTTATAAATCTCTTGAATACGTATAAAATTACTTGGCGCACCAACATCCATGGCATTACTTATAGTTTGCACTGATGGTTTTGGTTCGTATAATTGCGATATTAAATAACGCGTTACGACATTATTTGCATTGTTAGAAGCTACAAAATGTTTCATTGGTAAACCTAATTGCTGTGCCATCATTCCTGCACAAACGTTTCCAAAGTTTCCGCTTGGTACAGAAAATACAATATCATTATGTTGCTTATGGAGCTGCTTGTAAGCAAACATAAAATAGAATAATTGCGGTAACCAACGCGCCACATTAATAGAATTCGCAGATGTTAATTGCATTTTGCTAGTAAGCGTTTCATCCAAAAATGCCGTTTTAACCATGGCTTGGCAATCATCAAACGTACCGTTTACTTCTAAGGCTTTAATATTTTGACCTAATGTAGTTAATTGCATTTCTTGAATATCGCTCACTTTTCCGCTAGGGTAGAGTATCACCACATTTACACCTTTAACACCCAAAAAGCCATTGGCAACAGCTCCACCAGTATCACCAGAAGTCGCCACTAACACGGTAACTTCATTTGTGTTATCCTTATTGAAATAACCTAAACAACGCGCCATAAAACGTGCTCCTACATCCTTAAATGCCATGGTTGGGCCGTGAAACAATTCTAAGGTAGAAATATTATCATTTAGTTTCACAACAGGAAAATCAAAAGATAAGGTTTCTTCAACTATCGTTTTTAAAATACCTTCTGGAATTTCTGGAGACACAAATTGTTTAATAGCCTCAAACGCAATTTCAGAATGCGATAAATTATCAAAGTTGTCCCAAAATGCTTTTGGTAAGGGTGTGATACTTTCAGGAAAGTACAATCCTTTATCAGGCGCTAAACCTTTTATAACGGCATCTTTAAATGTCGTGTTTGGTGCTTTATGATTGAGTGAATAGTAATTCATTTTATTCGATTATTTTTACACCTTGAGTGTTTATTTTTGATACGTGCATTTCGAATTTAATTCCAGTTTCAGAATAGATATTCTCAATTGCATCTTTCACATTTAAAGCAGTTTGCATACTTTTACTTAATGAAAATATAGAAGGGCCAGAACCTGATATTCCAGCGCCTAATGCACCACTTTCCAATACTGCTTTCTTAACATTATCAAAATGCGGAATTAATTTACTTCTATGTGGTTCGACAATCACATCGTTTAATGAATCGCTTATTAATTCATAATCGCTAGTATGCAACGCATGCACTAAACTTCCTAAATTTGCCCATTGCGTAATCGCATCACTTAAATCCACTTTTTGTGGCAGTAAAGCACGAGATTCTGAGGTTTTAATTTCAATTTGCGGATGAATAATGGTAGCGTATAAATCATCGGGTGTTGGGATTTCTAATATCTGCAAGGGTGATATGCTTTTTACTAATGTAAAGCCACCAAAAAGGGCAGGAGCAAGATTATCAGCATGTTCACACTTACTTGCTAAAGCTTCACCTTTAATTGCAAATGCTGTAAGTTCTGTTTTATTGAATGGTCTTCCCAAAAGCTCATTCATACCAAAAACACTACCAACGGCACTCGCAGCACTACTGCCAATACCACTTCCAGGTTTTATATTTTTATAAATCTCAATTTCGAAACCAAAGTCAATATCAAGCGTTTCGTACATCGCTAGAGCCGAAACACCGGCAACATTAAGTTCTGTCGCATAAGGCAAATCAAAACCCTCAATACGGGTTATAGCAATCCCTTTTTTCTCAACTTTTCTGATCACCATTTCATCTCCAATACTGTCTAAGCAAAAGCCCAAAACATCAAAACCACAAGACACATTGGCCACGGTAGCAGGAGAAAATATTTTTATTTCATTCATCTTTTCTATTAAATAACCTTCGGCTGCACTAGAGCAGGAAATAGCACTTTCTTTGTGTAATTCCATGATATTAGTCGTTTCCTAATCTAATAATATCTGCAAACAAACCAGAGGCCGTTACATCTGCACCCGCACCAGCGCCTTTAATTATCATGGGTTGTTTTGGGTAACGTTCTGTATAGAACATTACAATATTATCACTTCCTTCTAAATTATAAAAAGGATGGCCTTCTGGAATTTCTTGCAAACTAACACTTGCTTCGCCATTATCAAATTTTGCTACATATTTTAATTGACAATGGTTCGCTTTCGCGGAAGCATACAATTGTTGGTAGTGTGCCTCATCATCAATTAAAGTTTGATAAAAATCATCAACAGTATCACTTTTTAAACCTGCTTCAGAAAGGAACGATGTGTTTTCAATATCTTCTAAATTCATTTCAACACCACTTTCTCTTGCTAAAATCAAAATCTTACGTGCTACATCAACACCACTTAAATCAATTCTCGGATCAGGTTCTGTATAGCCTTCAGCTCCAGCTTGCTTTACCACATCATGAAATTTTGTAGAATTATTGAAATTATTAAAGACAAAATTTAAACTTCCAGATAAAACGGCTTGAATAGAATTAACTTTATCACCAGACGCTATTAAATTACTCAATGTGTCAATAACAGGTAAACCGGCACCAACATTTGTTTCAAATAAGAATGGCGCATTATATTCTAACGATAATCTTTTTAATTCTTTGTAATTATTGTAATCACTAGAACAGGCAATCTTATTACAAGCCACAATTGCAATACTTTCTTTTAAATACTGTGCATATAAATCGGCTACATTCTTATTTGCTGTAACATCGACAAAAATACTATTACGTAAATTCAATGCTTTGGTATTTTCTAGAAAGCCTTGCAATGATGCTTTTTCACCATTTGCTAATTGCGTTTTCCAATCTTTTAGATTAAGACCAGTTTCATCAAAAATCATGGTCCTAGAATTTGAAAGTCCAGCAACTCTAAGATTAATTTTTAGGTTTTCTTTTAAATATTTTTTCTGCTGTTTTATTTGTTCAACCAAACGCTCACCAACATTACCAACACCCGTTATAAATACATTAAGTTGTTTTGTTTCAGATTCAAAAAACCGCTCATGTAAAGTATTTAAGGCTTTCTTGACATCCTTTTCATCTATAACAGCAGTAATATTTTTTTCTGAAGCCCCTTGAGCAATAGCCCTTATATTAATATTGTTTCGACCCAAGCTACTAAACATTTTACCACTAATGCCTTGGTGATTTTTCATGTTATCGCCAACCAAAGCAATTATGGATAATCCAGTTTCAACAATAATGGGTTCAATCTTTCCTAGTGCAATATCATTTTCAAAAATAACATCAATTGCTGCCTTTGCGTTTTCAGCTTCTTTTTCGTCAATACCCAAACAAATGGAATGTTCTGAAGACGCTTGCGTAATCATTATCACATTTATTTTTTCTTGAGACAAGGTTTCAAATAATCGCTTCGAAAACCCAGGAATACCTACCATTCCAGTACCTTCTAAAGTCAACAACGCAATATTACTTATGTTGCTAATGCCTTTTACTGGTGACTTAGATATTATTTCCTCATTCGAAATAACCGTACCAATAGCATTAGGTTCCAAAGTGTTTTTAATATGAATTGGAATATCTAAACTCAATACCGGTTGTACCGTTGGTGGATATAATACTTTAGCCCCAAAATGCGATAATTCCATAGCCTCTTGATATGAAATTTTATCAATTGGGTAGGCTTGTTTTACTAATTTTGGATTCGTTGTATACATGCCACTTACGTCTGTCCAGATTTCTAATTGCTCAACATGTAAAGCCGCCGCTACTATGGCTGCTGTAAAATCTGAACCTCCACGACCAAGCGTCGTGATTTCTCCTAGTCTTGATTTTGAAATAAACCCAGGCAGGATTGTAATATTCTCTTTAGCAGATTTAAAATAATCGCGGATATTTTGGTTTGTTATACTGTAATCAACTTCTGCTTTGGTAAAGTTAGAGTTTGTAATAACCAACTCTTGAGAATTTTTTCTATCAGCAGAAAGCCCTCTGTTTTTCATGGTTTCTGCTATAACAAAAGATGATAAAAGTTCGCCATAGCTTACCAATTTATCTGATGTTTTAGGAGATAATTCATTGATTAAATAAATACCTTCTAATAAACTTTTTAAAGCGTCTAACTTCCCTTCAACATAACTTAAAATTGAATCATTATTACTAGGATTTAGTTTATTTATGATACTGAAATGTCTTTCTTTGATACCCTCAAAAGTCTCAATAAAAGAGCGGTCTTTGTTTTGAGCTTGCTTTCCTGCTAGAAGTAATTTATCAGTGATGCCACCAACAGCAGAAACCACGCAAACTACGGCATCAGTTTTGCCATAATTTTCTAAAATACTAATAACGTTATTTATGTTTTTTGAAGAACCTACTGAAGTTCCTCCAAATTTTAAAACCTTCATGTTTTAATGCATTGAAAAATTAAAAATAATACTTGAAATATTGTAATTTTTGAAATTACAAAGATAGCCTGAAGAATATATAACTAGCAACCCCAAAGGGTTGTTGTATTTGTAGTTGAACCAAAACAAGCAACTGTTCCTTTTGTAAAAAAAGAAATAACTGTACTTATATTTTGGTTTAAATGATTCATTATAGTGTTAAAATATATTTCAAAAGTATTACTTTTAGCCTTATAAAAAAACTAAAATAAGTTTTTTACAATATTCTTATCTTCAATCACAATTCGTTTATAAATAACGACTAATTGTTATAAGAAATGAAAAATCTATAATTGCATTTACATGAAACTTCCATAACAAGAATTCGATATGAAAGCGAATGACTAAATGGAAGTATAGTGTGACCACCAAAAAAAGAATAATATAGCATATGAAAGTATTTTCTAAAGAACAGATTTACGAAGGAGACGAACTAACTGCCGAGCGCCAAAAGATTACGTCAACCGATTTAATGGAACGTGCTGGAACTCAAATTTTCAACTGGATGCACGCTAGAATGCAAGGTGCACAGGTGCCCATTCATGTATTTTGCGGAATAGGAAATAATGGGGGTGATGGATTAGTAATTGCTCGCCATTTAATAACCCATGGTTATAACGTAAATACTTTTGTAATTAATTGCAGTAATAAACGCTCAAAGGATTTTTTAGTTAATTATGATCGTATTAAAAATGTTACTAAAAAATGGCCTGTTCTTTTAAATTGTGCTGAAGATTTTCCAGAAATACAACCTGATGATATAATTGTTGATGCTGTTTTTGGTATTGGTTTAAATAGACCAGTGGATCAATGGGTTAAAAAATTATTTATGCATTTTAGAGCTAGTAAAGCGTATACATTATCTATAGATATTCCTTCTGGACTATTCGTTGATAAATGTGTAGATGATGAAGATGCCGTAGTTTGGGCTGGTTTTACTTTAAGTTTTGCATCTCCAAAATTAGTCTTCTTTTTACCTGAAACGGCAAAATACACGGTGCAATGGGAAGTTTTAGATATTGGACTAGATCAGGAATTTCTTTTTAAGACAGAGACAGAAGTTGAATTAATAGGGAAACTGGAAGTACTACCTAATTATATTCCTCGTGAAAAATATTCGCATAAAGGACAATTTGGTCATGCATTAATTATTGGTGGTAGTTATGGTCAAATAGGGGCGGTAACATTGGCAAGTCGAGCAACGCTATCTGCTGGCGCTGGTTTAGTTTCTGCTTATATACCAAAATGTGGATACCATGCTATTCAATCTTCATTTCCGGAGGCCATGGTGATTACGGATAGTGATGAAGAAAAAATCACATCGATAAAATTTGATATTAAACCTACAGTAGTTGGGTTTGGAATAGGAGCAGGGACGGATACCCAAACGGTATCGGCATTTACTGCTTTTTTAAAAACTAATAAGTCACCATTAGTGATTGATGCTGATGGTGTAAATATACTTTCAAAAAAGAAAACTTTATTAAAATTATTACCTGAAATGACCGTTTTAACACCACATCCTAAAGAGTTAGAGCGTTTAATTGGCACTTGGAAAGATGATTTTGATAAATTGAAAATAGTAAAAGCCTTTTCAAAAAAACATAACGTTATTATCGTGATAAAAGGAGCAAATAGCATTACTGTTTTCGACAATAAACTTTATATAAATACCACTGGAAATCCTGGACTATCCACGGCTGGTAGTGGTGATGTGCTTATGGGAATCGTTACTGGATTAATTTCTCAGGGTTATAATCCTCTAGTAGCAACAATTTTTGGTGTGTATTTACATGGAAAATCTGCTGATATTGCTGTTGAAGATTTTGGATATCAAAGCTTAATTGCTAGCCATGTTATAGATTATTTAGGAGAAGCATATATAGACTTGTTTAAGCAACCAGAACAACCACCACAATCTCAAGAGGAAGAAGAACAAGAAGACGTACAGGGATAAAAAAAGCCGCAACATGCGGCTTTTTAGACAGTCTCTTTTTATAACACTAAATTAAACTATATGTTGAGTTCGTTAAACAGTTCAATTAATTTTTTACTTGATGGTCTTGGTGCATTCGAATCTACAATATTTCCTTTATCATCAATTAAAATAAATCTTGGAATCCCTTGAATTTGATAGTCTTGAATAAATTTAGATTTCCAATCGTTATCTGCAAATAATTGCATTCCAACCAATTTTTTTTCATCAATCATAGCTTTCCATTTGTCATGATCTTTAGCTTGGTCTATAGAAATACTTACGAACTCAATATTTTTTCCATGATACTTTTCTTCAACCTCTTTTAAAAATGGAATTTCTTGTTTACATGGTCCACACCAAGTTGCCCAAACATCAACATAAACATACTTTCCTTTTAAATCATCTAAAGAAGTTTTTCCTCCAGCATAATTTTCATAACCAACAAACTTAGGAGAAGGTTTTCCTTCTGCAAGAGCAGTTAAGTTTTCATACTTCTTAGTTATCAATTTATTATTCTTTTCATTTGAAGAGTTTTCAGAAAACAACTTATAAAAAGCATCTACATCTTTAGAATAAGACATATTATAATTGGCATAATCAAACAACAATGTATTTTTTATATACTCACTTTCAATCAAACTTACAGTTTTTAGAAAAGCCATATCATAAGCTAAAGAATCTTTTTCGCTTAATTTAAACGCTTTATCTCCATAGTAATCGTTTACAATTCCTTTATAATTGTTTGAAAACTTAAAATCTTCATCATTAGTATAATCTACATTTTTAACTTTTTTCAAAAACTCATCAGATACTTTAAAATCTTGTTTTTTAGTGAAATAACTATGCGCTCTTTGATAACTATTCAATTTACTTAAATAGCCATAATTGATGTCTCTTTTTTCTTTTGCTATAAACTCACTCGGTAAGTCTTTGGTATTATTCAATAAATCTTCTTGAGATTTTTTAAAAACCAACATACTTTCTTTGTAATCTCCTTCATTCTTCACAAAAATTTCAGCGCTCTTTTTCGAAAGTTCAATTTCTCCATTTCTTTTAGAAACTAAATAGTTGTTAATTTCAGAACCAACTCCAGTAATTGTTAATGTATTTGTAAAGTCTTTTGCATCATAGGTAATGTTTAAATTATAACCAGGTTCAACTTTAAGGAATACAGGGTTTTTACTATCAAAAAGTATGTAGGTATTTAAATCTGTACTTAATGTATCGGTAAAAGTACCATCAGGAGCAACATCTATTTTTTCTTCAACTGTTCTATCTTCACTATTTATAGTCAAGTTTCCAGCCTGTTTATTAGTTATTTTACCAGAAATAATGGCATAATCAGGTTGTGTTTCTTCTTTACATCCAATTAGAGCTATTGCAAAAGCAATATAAAATATTTTTTTCATTTTTATATTTTTTTCAAGTTCAAAAGTAGGGAATTGCTAAATCGCTTCAACTTATTTTTATAAATTATTAACATTTAGCTATTAGGAAAAGTTACTATAGATTATGAGTTAATTGCTCATAATCAACAATTTTAGGTATAATATTCAAAGTGAATAATTTTTCCTGAACATTCATTATTGTTTTTTCATCAATTAATTCTTGAGACCACTCCGTAATATTCAACCATTCCTGTACATCCTCTAACTGTTGTTCATAACGATTCGCAATAGTTTTATCAATGTAAGGAATGTCTTTAAATTCTATAGTTGTGTTGTTTATAATATTTAAAATCGATTTTAATTCCTTCTTATTAGATTCAATAAAATCTTCTCTCACGGCAATCACAAAACAGGGCCACGGAGAAGGGCAGTTATCAATACGTCTAAATATACCAGTATCTACTAAAGGTTTGGTTGTGAATTTTTCCCATAAAAAATAGTCAGCGACCCCTTCAGTTAAACCCTCTACAGCGCCATCTAAGTTTTTTATGACTTCAAAATCTAAATCTTTTTCTAAATTCCATTCATTATTTTCAGCATTTATATAGGCCATTAAGTGAGACCCAGATCCATATCGACTAATAGCTGCTTTGGTGCCTTTTAATTCTTCTACCGTTTTGTAATTTGAATGATTTGCCACATGAACTCCCCAATTTAGTGGTGTTTGTACAAAGGTTTGCACAATTTTACTCGGGTTTCCGTCTATAATATCTTTGATGATGCCTTCTGTTAAAATAACAGCAATATCGATATCACCATCACGCAACGCTTTACACATTGCTCCAGTACCACCATAATAATCGTGCCAGCGTAAGTTTATATTTTCCTCTTTATACTCGCCATTTTTTAATGTTAAATACCAAGCTAAATTAAAATGTTCTGGCACACCGCCAACGTTTACTTTCTTCATTAAATCAATTGGTTTATTCTGTAATTTTGTTTAGTGTATAAAAGATAAGATTATCTATAGTCTTTGCAGGGTTTTTACTGAATGTGCCAGATGCTCTATTAGCAATAATTGCATTTATAGACATGGCTTCATGCCCTAATAGTTTGGACAACCCATATATAGCTGACGTTTCCATCTCAAAATTTGAAATCATTACATCGTTAAATTTAAAAGCATCCATTTTAGAATTCAATTCGGAATCTTGAATGGGTAACCTTAAAATTCTACCTTGGGGGCCATAAAAACCACCAGCAGTAGCGGTTAACCCTTTATGTGTTTTATTGCTTTCTAGTTTCTTTAGAAGTTTTTGGCTGCCTTCAACAACAATAGGTCTTGCCTTGTATGTATGCCAATTAGTTTGCTTTATAAAAGCATCCTCTATATCTGGATTATTAATGGCGTTTATTTGGTACGCATGCAGCATCCCATTAATATCTAGCCCATGGGTGCTTAAAACAAATTCATCTACAGGGATATGTTTTTGTAAAGAACCCGAAGTTCCAATTCTAATAATATTTAAAACAGTAAGCTCTTTTTTTACTTTTTTTGTTTTTAAATCAATATTAAAAAGAGCATCTAATTCGTTTACAACAATGTCTATATTATCTGGTCCAATACCTGTTGAAATAACACTAATTCGTTTCCCCTTATAAGTCCCTGTATGTGTTTTAAACTCACGTTTCTGTGTTTTGAACTCGATGGTATCAAAAAGTTTTGATACTTTACTTACACGGTCTTGATCGCCAACAAAAATAATTGTTTTTGCAATCTGCTCAGGTTTTAAATTTAAATGATAAATACTACCATCTGGATTTAAAATAAGCTCGGATTCTTTAATGGGCATTTGTTGCGGATTTAATCAGTTTATTTTCAGGTTTACTAAATTGAAATTCTATTTTTTTTACGCCTCCGTATATCATGCCATTATCAATCTCTAGCGCGAAATTATGTTGAGCTAGAATGGCTTCATGACCTTTTCTATTAAGTTCTATCTTTTCGTCTGTGATATCGTAGAATACTTCCAATTGATCTATAATTCTAGATAACTGAAGATCGCCATAACCATAATACCCTTGATAATTTAGGGCATAACCCAGCAAATGATTTTTAGATGTAATACTATATTTATTAATAATTTCAAGGATGTTTCTTTCTAAATTATTTAGACCATCAGAAGAATCTGGAAAGCGTTCTAAATGTGCTTTTAAGCAATTGCTTAAGTATTCAAACGATGAAGGTTTTACAATATATGGTTTGAGTAAATTATGATCTATTCCGCAGTAAATTCCCCAAACTGTTGTTGCTATATCAATATCCTCTTTTTTAAGAAGTACTTTGTTTTTGTAGTGATTAAATAGTTGAGCTGAGTTTAATTCTAATAAAGACTTCAAGTTTTTGCTGCCTTCAACTCGACCACTACAAACAAGGTAAATAGGGAGTTCGATTTTTTTCTGTTTTATAAAACTTATAACTGCAACCATATTAATGTGGCAAAATAAATCATAATCAAACCATAATACAATTTCAGAATAATGTTTAGTATGATTTAATTTATCGAGTTCTGAAGTAATCAAATCGAGGTCTAAATCAATTCCATAAAATTTATCGAAAAAATCTTTTCTGGTTTCTAAAAATGATTCAGAAGCAACCATTTCTGAAGTTGGACCTTCACATAATAGCTCTTGCCATGTTAATTTTTCGCCTTGTATCTTTAAGTCATCAATAATAGTATTTAACTTAGTACCATTAGTTATATGTAATGTTTGATTGCTCATAATTTATCCACCTACTCGTTTCACACTAAATCCTTTATCTTTTAGCATCTGCATGATTTTGTCTCGAAAATCACCTTGGATAATAATTTTATCATCTTTAAAACTTCCGCCAACACTAAGTTTCTTTTTAATCTCTTTTGCAAGTATTTTAAAATCTTCTGTCGCTCCAGTATAGCCTTCAAGTATTGTAATTGGCTTGCCTTTGCGCTTTTCGTATTTACAGAGTATAGGGTCATCCTGTATCCAAATACCAGAAGTGTCATTTATATCAGAAATTGTCTCTTCTTCGGTATGCTCAGGAAATAAATTTTTTAATTGATCTTTTAAATCCATGAATTATTTTTTAATAAGGCCTAATTCAATTAAGCGTTCGTTTAAAAATTCCCCAGCAGTGATATCATCAAAGCGTTTAGGATTTTCTTCATTTATACAACCTTCTAAAACATCTAATTTCATTTCACTAATAGGATGCATGAAAAAAGGAATAGAATAGCGTGATGTTCCCCAAAGTTCTTTTGGTGGATTTATGACTCTGTGTATTGTAGATTTTAGTTTATTGTTGGTATGTCTTGAAAGCATATCCCCAACATTTATCATGACTTCGTCTTTTTCTGCAATAGCGTCAATCCATTCACCTTTATGATTTTGAACTTGCAAACCACGTCCTTGAGCTCCCATTAAAAGCGTGATTAGGTTAATATCGCCATGTGCAGCAGCACGAACAGCCTCCTCTGGCTCTTGGGTTATTGGTGGATAATGAATGGGTCTTAAAATAGAATTTCCATTATAAATATATGCATCAAAATAAGTTTCCTCTAAACCCAAGTGTAAAGCCAGAGCTCGTAAAACGTACTTAGCTGTTTTTTCAAGCATTCTGTAAGTTTCCTTACCAACTTTATTAAATTCTGGTAACTCCTTTACAATAACATTATCAGGGTATTCAGCTTTTAATTTTTCATCATCGTCAACATATTGCCCAAAATGCCAAAACTCCTTTAAATCTCCTTCTTTCTTACCTTTTGCACTTTCTTTTCCAAAAGATACATAACCGCGCTGTCCGCCAATACCTGGTATTTCATATTTACGTTTTTGCTCAGTTGGTAAACTAAAAAAGTTTTTAACCTCTTTGTATAAATTATCGACTAGCGTATCATCAAGAAAATGACCTTTAAGTGCCACAAAACCAATCTCTTCGTAAGCTTTTCCTATAGCATCTACAAAGTTTTGTTTTCTAGTAGGATCTTCAGATAAGAAATCTTTTAAATTAACACTGGGTATAGCGTTCATAAGATGTAATTTTTAAAATGTCGATTAAACAAATGTACAAAAACAATCAAATTAATATATGCTGAGTTATATGCAATTTTTAACATTAATAAATCCTATTTATACTATATTTGATAGTCAAATAAGTATTTTTTTATGAAAATAACAAAAACTTCATCTAACATAAACTACTCCATCGAAATGCTAGATGCAGATACACTTCTATCATTATACAGGAACATGTTAAAACCTAGATTGATAGAAGAAAAGATGCTTATTTTATTAAGACAGGGTAAAATTAGTAAATGGTTTTCTGGTATTGGTCAAGAAGCCATTGCTGTTGGCGTTACTATGGCGATGCATAAGGATGAATATATTTTACCTATGCATAGAAATTTAGGTGTTTTTACTACTAGAAATATTCCGCTTTATAGATTATTTGGCCAATGGCAAGGAAAAGCATCTGGTTTTACAAAAGGTAGAGATAGGTCCTTTCATTTTGGTACACAGCAGTATAAGATTGTGGGTATGATTTCGCATTTGGGTCCGCAATTAGGTGTTGCAGACGGTATAGCATTAGCTTCAAAATTAAAAAACAAACATCAAGTTACAGCTGTCTTTACAGGCGAAGGCGCAACTAGTGAAGGCGACTTTCATGAAGCTTTAAATGTAGCTTCAGTTTGGCAATTACCTGTTTTATTTTGTGTTGAGAATAATGGTTATGGTTTATCAACACCAACAAATGAACAGTACAATTGTAAGGATATTGCAGATAGAGGTTTGGGTTATGGAATGGAATCTCATATTATTGATGGTAATAATATTGTTGAAGTATATACCAAAGTGAATGCATTAGCTGAAACTATTAGAAAAAATCCAAGACCTATATTATTAGAGTTTAAAACCTTTAGAATACGAGGACATGAAGAGGCGAGTGGGACAAAATATGTGCCTCAAGAGCTTATGGATATTTGGGCTGCTAAAGATCCGCTAATAAATTTTCAAGCCTTTTTAAAAGAAAATAATATTTTAACTGAGAATGACGAAGTCGCAATTAAAGAAAAAATCGTTCATGAAATAAATGAACATTTAGAAGTCGCTTTCGCGGAAGAAGATATTATTCCTAATAAAAATGAAGAGTTAGGTGATGTTTATAAATACAATGATTATCAAGAAGTTAATTCTAAATCAAATAGAAAAGAAGTCCGATTTATAGATGCTATTTCTGATAGTTTGAAACAAAGTATGTCGCGTCATGAAGATTTAGTAATCATGGGGCAAGACATTGCTGAATACGGAGGAGCTTTTAAAATTACACAGGGCTTTTTAGAACTATTTGGAAAAGCACGCATACGAAATACACCTATTTGCGAATCAGCTATTATTGAAGTTGCTATGGGGTTATCCATTGCTGGAATAAAAAGTGTTGTTGAAATGCAATTTGCAGATTTTGTGACCTCTGGGTTTAATCCTGTAGTCAATTATTTGGCTAAATCGTATTACAGATGGAATCAAAATGCAGATGTAGTTATACGAATGCCTTGCGGAGGTGGAATTGCTGCTGGACCGTTTCATTCGCAAACAAACGAAGCTTGGTTTACAAAAACCCCCGGATTAAAAGTTGTATACCCAGCATTTCCTTATGATGCCAAAGGGTTGTTAAACACCGCAATTAACGATCCAAACCCCGTATTGTTTTTTGAGCACAAAGGGCTATATAGAAGTATTCGTCAAGAAGTTCCTGTCGATTATTACACCATACCCTTTGGTAAAGCGGCACTTTTAAAAATGGGACATGACATCACTATTATATCGTATGGGGCTGCTATTCATTGGGTTTTAGAAACCTTAGATAATAATCCTGATATTTCAGCAGATGTTATAGATTTAAGAACCCTTCAGCCTTTAGATGTTGAAACCATTTATAATTCGGTAAAGAAAACAGGGAAAGCTATTATTCTGCAAGAAGATTCTTTATTTGGTAGTATTTCTAGTGATATTTCAGCTGAAATTATGGAACATTGTTTTGCTTATTTAGATGCTCCCGTAAAACGTGTTGCTAGTATAGAAACACCAATCCCTTTTGCGAAGCCACTTGAAAATCAATATTTACCAAAAAATAGATTTGAGAACGAGTTAAAAGCACTTTTAAAGTATTAATAATTAATACCTTCATCCGAGAAATTCTTACCGTAACTAAAAAAATGCGATGTATGATATAGACCTCGCATGTACTTCAGATACTAATTTTGTCTAGCACATAATTATAGCTTTTATATGTTATTGCTACATATAAGTCGGAAAAAAACCATAGCTATAAGGTTTTAAATTAGTGTGCGTAACGCTTTGTGCCTTGCCAAACACCATTGTTAGTCATTTGAAAATCTATAATACGCTTACTGGACAATATATTTTCTTGTGTTATAGTACCTAATTGCCTAGATATTTTAGTAATTGATTTCATTTTTAATTGATTTAAAATAGATTGATGAAAGATTTTGATTCAAAAGACGCTACTATGATCTATAGCGTCTTTTGGTGTTCCATTGGCTACTTCTAGTGCCATTTAAAGTCCCTGTTAATGCATTGCTGTTTAAAGTTCTCATAATTTTTGATTTTGATTGATTAATTGATTTTGATTGATGAAAGTTTTTGATTTAAAAGGCGCTACTATGATCTATAGCGTCTTTTAGTGTTCCATTGACTACTTTTAGTGCCATTTAAAGCCCCTGTTAATGCATTGCTGTTTAAAGTTCTCATAATTTTTCGTTTTTGATTGATGTTTTAATTATGGTTCAAATATATTTTAAAACCTTAGTGGTTAGTAATTTAAATATCCGAACTGTTGTTTTATTATGCTGAGCTGTTAATTATCTATAACGTCTTCTAATATTCCATTGGTTACTTTTAGTTTCGTTTAAAGTTCCTGATAATTGATTGTTGTTTAAAGTTCTCATAATTTTTTATTTTAATTGATGATTAATTATTTATTGTTTTTCGATTATACTAGATAGACGACCATAAATTAATTTTGTTACAGTACTATGTATAACAAAGTAATAAATTAACAAATTTTAACAGTTTAGACTCGTAGGGAAGAAGAAAATAGTAGAAATGATAGCTTTTAGGAACGGTTATTGTTAAACCATTATTAAATAATATGTTTAAAATGGTTGTATTTCTAAGAAAGAAATATCTTTGAAAAATAAATACGACTTCAATCCAAATTAAAGATTAGCTTAAATTGATGAAATCTTATATTTTTTTTCTTTTTTTTATATGCATCTCGCTATCTACTCATGCCCAAATAGATAGTAAAAAGAAATCTATATCTATTCCTGCTGTTGAAAGCAAAAAAGATACAGCAGAAACAAGTCCGTTAACACCATCACAACCAATAAAGGATAACAATACTTTTGGTATGAATAGACCAAAAGTGGCTCCGAATTTAGGAATGCCTAAAAAAGAGTTTTCAATGTTTCCGCAGGAAAAATTTGGAAATCCAGGAGAATTATACACAAAGAATCTTGATAAATTAGAAAAAGAACTTTTACCAGAAGGACATGGTTTATATAGTGGTTTAAAAGAAGATGCCTATTGGGGAGATTATACAACTAAATCAAAATATATTGATATAGGTTACAGAGACCACGGGCGTATTGATGGCGATTTACTTCGTGTATTAGTTGATGGCGATGTTATACAGTCTAATATTTCGTTAGTTGGAAGTTTTCAAGGGTTTAGATTAAATCTGAAAGAAGGTTTAAATAAAATTGAGTTCTATGCTATTAATGAAGGCGATTATATTCCAAACACCGCACAATATAGAATTAAAGACGAATGGAATAAAGTTATTTCTGGTAAAATATGGGCACTTTCTAAAGGTGTAAAAGTGACTATTATTATTGTGAAAGAGTAATATTTTACTTTTTTTTACTGAAAATTAGCTTGAATGGTAAAACACTACATATCTCTTACTTTTATTTTTCTGTTTTCTATTTCAAGTTTTTATTAAGTGAAGGAAGGTAAAGAAATTAGAGTTTGTAATAATTTAAGAGATAATTCCATTAATTAACTTCAATTCTTCGGTACTAAAATCTAAATAATCTAAAGCTTTTACATTTTCTTTTAATTGGTTTGAAGAGCTTGCTCCAACCAAAACGGAGGCTACTTGAGGCTGTCTTAATATCCAAGCAATAGCCATTTGAGATAGTTTTTGTCCGCGGTCTTCTGCTAAAACATTCAGTTTTTGAACTTTTCCGATATTATTAGAAACAGTTTCCTTATTTAGATAGGTTAAATCTTTAGCAGCTCTTGAACCTTTAGGAATCCCGTTTAAATATTTATCAGTCAACATACCTTGTGCTAAAGGCGAAAAGGCAATACAACCCACACCATTATTTTCTAAAGTATCAAGAAGACCATCTTCAACCCAACGATCAAACATGGAGTATCTAGCTTGATGTAAAATAAAAGGCACCTTTAACTCTTTTAAGAGCTTAGCTGCTTTTTTAGTGTCTTCAGAATTGTAATTTGAAACACCAACATATAATGCTTTCCCTTGGCGAACAATATCTGCTAGTGCGCCCATAGTTTCTTCTAAAGGCGTATCTGGATCTGGTCTGTGATGGTAAAAAACATCAACATAATCTAAACCCATACGTTTCAAACTTTGGTCTAAACTAGCGATTAAATATTTTCTTGAACCTAAATTACCGTAAGGTCCAGGCCACATATCATAACCAGCCTTTGTAGCTATAAATAATTCATCTCTATAAGGCTTAAAATCTTTCTTAAAAATAGTTCCGAAATTTTCTTCAGCAGACCCATAAGGCGGTCCGTAATTGTTTGCTAAATCAAAATGTGTAATCCCTAAATCAAAAGCAGTTCGTAATATATCTCTACCATTTTGAATGGCATCAACAAAACCAAAATTATGCCATAAACCAATAGACATAGCAGGAAGTAGCACTCCGCTTTGTCCTGTTCTGTTGTATGTCATTTCATTATATCTGGCCTCATTCGCTAAATAGTTTTTTACTCCTGATTTGTCGTTAATCTGCATATTAAAAAAATTTACATAACAAATGTAATGAAAACAAAAAAGCCTTTCAATAACATTATTAAAAGGCTTTTCATAAAGCGTCTAGTTTTTTAATTTTATCTTTATACCATCTAAGAATGCATAGTAATTTATAATCTTAGCGCTCTTCTAAATTTTTGTTACAGGATATCATTAAAAAAAGCTAAAATTTTCATGACTAATTTCTTATCTCTTGAAGTTTTGAAGTTAATTCGTCTTTTATCATACTATTCTCAGTACTTAAAGGTAATCGATTAGCATTCAATAAATTTGGATTTTCCAAACGGTTATTACTTAAATTATATAAGGCTTCAGAACCATTATTGAAATAAATATATTTATGAGTGGCATTTCGTACTGTATAGTCATTGTTTTCTGTGTAGGTATACGCTCTTTTTTCTGAGCTAGAATCACTTAAAAGACCTTTAAAACTTTTACTATCATGAACATCGGTAGTTCCTGCACCAGCAATATCAGCAATTGTAGCGTATAAATCAGTGGTGTTTATAAGTGCATCTTCACTAGCATTGATTCTGGAAACGTTTTTTCCTGAAATAACCATAGGCACATTCACACCGCCTTGATAAATACTGCCTTTTGCACGTCTGGAATTATATTCTTGGGCAACTTTTCCGGGCGTACCATTATCGCCCATAAAAATAATAACTGTATTTTCTTTTTCTGCATCTGAAAGTGAATTTATGAGTCTGCCCATTTCTGTATCTAAAGCTTCAAGAGCAGCCATATAATAGGGAAGTGGATTTGCATCAATACTTCCTTGATCTGAAGCTAATGTACTTTGCGAGTGTAAATCACTTGGTGGTAAGTGAAACGGTGTATGAGGGGCATTATATGCTAACCATAAAAACCAGGGTTTTGATTGTTGATTAACCCAATCAATAGCTAAATCGGTAAATTTTGAAGTTGTATAATCTGTTGAAGCACTTGTTGTGCCGTTAACATTTAATGTCCAATTGTTATAAGAAGGCACACCACCACCCATAAAACCTGCAAAATAATTAATACCCATATCGTTTGGGTGGCTCGTATCTCTTGATAAATGCCATTTTCCAATAACAGCATGTGCATATTCATTATTAGTATTATTATCTAAATACTTTTGCAATGACGTTTCAGAGGTTGAAAGCGGATCATCTACCGCCAAAACATTGGTCCTCAACCCATATTTCCCAGTAATAATACCTGCTCGTGTTGGCGTACAGGTTGGATTAGACCATAAATTATTAAACTTAATGCCCGAATCTATTAAATTTTGAAGGTTGGGCATATTCGGTTTTACACTACCAATATTATAGCCTGGACAAGCATCTAACCCCATATCATCTGCAATAACAAGCAGAATATTAGGGGCGTAATTTGTGTTTCCCATTTCTTCCATTTTGGTATCATCATCAACTGTAGTATAAGAATCTTTACTACAAGCCAATAAAATAAATATTGATAAGAATAATACATATTCGAGTTTCATAAGGGTAACTAATTTGTGTTTCAATAGTTTAGATGCTATTTTTAAAATTAACTTGTGTTAAACTTAAGAAATATTTTTAGTGTTGTTGATATTACTTGAATAATTTCATAGTAATCATGATTGAGAAACCCTTTAAAGGTGTTATTTTTGTTCGTTGCAAAAATTAAAGTATGTCAGTTACAAAAGCAGAATTAGAATTAGAAGAAAGAGCAGAAGGTAAAAATTTATACAGTTACCAAAAAGGTGCTATTGATAAAATTTTCACAGCTTTTGAGGAATCTCCTGAAGATTATCACTTGCTTTATCAACTGCCAACCGGTGGTGGTAAAACGGTGATTTTTTCTGAAATAGTAAGACAGTATTTAAAAACTCACAAGAAGAAAGTTTTGGTGATGACACACCGTATTGAGTTGTGTAAGCAAACATCAAATATGCTTACAGAATTTGGTGTACACAATAAAGTGGTCGATAGTAAAGCAGATTTAAGTGATCAAGCAGAGTTTAGTTGTTTTGTAGCTATGGTTGAAACCTTAAATAACAGACTTAATGATGATAAGTTAGATATCTCAGATATAGGCTTAGTTATTATTGATGAAGCGCATTACAATTCGTTTACAAAACTCTTTAAATTTTTTAGTAAATCCTTTATTTTAGGGGTTACTGCAACACCTTTAAGTTCTAGTATTGAATTACCAATGACTGACAATTATGATGAATTAATTGTTGGTGAAAGTATTGAGTCACTTATTGAAAATGGCTTTTTAGCGCGTGCTGAAATGTTTACTTATAATGTTGGCCTAACCTCTTTAGTAGTTGGAGCTAATGGTGATTACACAGTTAAATCATCAGAAGACCTGTATACTGATAACGATATGTTATCTAAGCTGTTACATGCCTATGAAGAACGTAGTAAAGGAAAGAAGACACTAATTTTTAATAACGGTATAACTACATCTTTACATGTATACGACACCTTTAGAAGAGCTGGCTATCCTGTAGCACATCTAGATAACACAAATACAAAAAAGGAGCGCGCCATGATACTAAAATGGTTTAAGCAAACACCTGACGCTATATTAAGCTCCGTAAGTATTTTAACAACTGGTTTTGATGAACCTACGGTTGATAGTATTATACTTAATAGAGCAACAAAATCGTTAACGCTTTATTATCAAATGATTGGTCGTGGATCTCGTATTCTAAAAGATAAGAAAACATTTTCGGTTATTGATTTAGGAAATAACTTCCATAGGTTTGGGCCATGGGGTGATGGTCTAGATTGGCAGCGTATTTTTAAATCGCCAACATATTACTTAGATGCTATTTTAAGTGATGAAGAATTAGAAAGCAATTTTAGATATGAAATGCCAGATGCTTTACGTGCTGAATTTTCAAAATCCGAAGATGTTCATTTTGATATTCAAAAAACCTATGTAGATTCTATAAGAAACGGCGAATCTTCAAAAGTTGTTTTAGAACGATCTATCGAGCAGCATGGTAAAATTTGCATTGAAAATAGCGAAGATGTTTATGATGCACTGGCATTAGCAAAACAACTTGGTGATGATATAGACTTTAGAATACAACGTTACACCAAGTGTATCAGTAAAAGCACTTACAATTTTGTGGATTGGTTAAAAGGTGACTACAGAAAAAAACTTAATTCTTATTTACGACAAAATTTTGATGAGGTGTTTGAACAAATCCATGGATTTCCTCCTGAGGATTAATGTCTTTTAAAATCCTTTTAATTTCTATCTTCAATTCATTCATTATATTTTATGATAGTGAATAATTTATGACTTAATATCGCTATTAACACACAACCTTCCATAACTTCTTTAATCAACAGCATCAAGTCTTATTATTAAACTTGAAAGCAACAAAAATATATATGTAAACTGATGAATATCATAGGGTTAAGTCACGGTCTTGTGTAACTTACTAGATAAAATATAAACATATTCAGATGGATACCTATAACATCAAAGATGGCCCTAAAGATGGAAAAAAAGTATTTAGGAAATTAGGAACATGCTCACGTACCTTTTTTCATATCCTAAATCGAGAATTCGGACACCCAAAAGCGTTAGAAGAACGTGCTGCTGATGCGTTAGCAGGAGGAATCATGCAGAAAGGACATCAATGCGGCATGCTTTGGGGTGCTTCTATGGCTGCAGGAGCTGAGGCTTACAGAAAATGCAAAAATCAAAATGAAGCTATTGCAGTTGCTGTAAATGCTACACGAAAATTGATGGTATCGTTTTCAAATAGAGAGCTAACTATAAACTGTAGAGCTATTACGCATTGTGATTTTTCAAGCAAATTAAGTATGGCTAAATACGTTTTCTCAGGTCGGTTTTTGCATTGTTTTAACCTTGCTGAACAATGGGCTCCAGAGGCAGTGCAATCTGCTATTGAAGTTTTAACAAAAAAAGAAATCAAATCTTCAATTGAATATATGAGTTGTGCTACTGAAGTGGTAAAGCGTATGGGTGCAAGTGATGAAGAAATGATTATCGTGGCAGGTTTTGCGGGCGGACTAGGATTAAGTGGTGCAGCTTGTGGTGGACTAGCGGCGGCGGTATGGATGAAATCTCTTAAATGGTGTAGAGAAGTAGAAAAAAAATCATCATTAACAAATTCCTATGCCAAAGAAACATTAGATATGTTCTACGAAAAAATGGATTCAAAAATATTGTGCTCTGATATTACGGGAGTTCGTTTTAAGAATATGGATAATCACACAAAACATATCAAATATGGTGGTTGTAAACATCTCATTGAAACACTAGCATATTCTTGATTTCTAAAATAACCTTAGTTAGATGGAATTACTAAATGAATATTTTACACCTTGGATAATATCTAATAGTGTTGCTATTTCAATTTTGATATGTGCTATTTTAAGACCTAAATTAGCACGATTGTTATTTGTTTTGCTATTTCTATGGGCGTTCTGGTTAAACTATACCACAGCTCAAACAAGCCCCAACGATTATATAGAATATGCTAAATTTACGCCGTTTCATTTATACGCTGATTTTATTAATGGATGGTTTAAATCTCATATCGTTTCTATGGTAACCTATATTGCAATTGGGCAGGGTTTAATTGCCATAGGTATGATGTTGAAAGGTTGGATGGTACGTCTAGCATGTATAGGTGCCATTCTCTTTTTTCTAGCTATTTCACCACTTGGTATTGGTTCGGGGTTTCCATTTTCACTTATTTCTATAGTGTCGATTTATGTTATCCTAAAAAAAGATGATTTAAATTATACCAATTATATTTTAAAACAAGCCTTAAAAGTTTCAGTATAGAATTCTGATTTGACTATATTCATAATATTTTGATTATTGATTTCATTTTGCACAGTTATGTGCAGCCATTTCTTTAGCGCTTGGATATTTACAA
>NZ_JAQWOO010000029.1 GCF_029245835.1 Algibacter sp.
CAGAAGCTTTGGGAACTTTCTTAGCAACCTGATTTCAGGGCTTATCGCATATAGCTTCTTGCCTAAAAAACCGTCTATTAAATTTCAAACTATAAATTCCAATCAAGTTTGCCTGTTTTAATAATCGAACTCAGGTTAAAAATATTTAATAAAAACCCTAAAAAGTATATACCACAATACGGCGGCTATTGTGCTTACGCCATTGCTGTTAAAAGCGATAAAGTTTCTATAAACCCCAAAACATTTCAAATTAAAGGTGATAAACTCTATTTATTCTATAACGCTTGGGGCACTAATACATTAGACTTGTGGAAGAAAGAAAACGAAAACGTATTACGAGAAAAAGCCGATGAAAATTGGAAAAACTTGAGGTTTAAAAAATAATTGTAAACTTTAGTAAGTTATTGGGAAAAAATACGACTAAAAAAAAGCTAAGAATAAAGAAAAATTAGTTTTTAGTTGGTTGGTTAAATGTAAAGCCTGGGTTTTTCACTCAGGCTTTACTATTTTTAAACAATTTGTAATACAAAGTAATTCTTTTTACCTCTTTGTAGTAGTACAAATTTATTGTTTATTAAATCTTTTGAAGTAATACTATAACCTTCTTTTACCTTCTCTTTATTTACAGAAATAGAATTTTCTTTTAATGCTCTTCTGGCTTCTCCATTAGATTTTAAAAACCCACCTTTTTCAGCTAATGCTGCAATAATATCTAAACCATTTTCAATTTCAGATTCAGCTATTTGTGTTTGTGGTACACCATCAAAAACATCTAAAAATGTTTTTTCATTCAATGCTTTTAAATCTTCGCTTGTAGATTTACCAAAAAGAATATTACTTGCTTTTATAGCATTATCTAATTCGGCTTTAGAATGCACCATAACTGTAATTTCTTCAGCCAAACGCTTCTGTAATACTCTTAAATGAGGTGCTTCTTTATGTTCTGATATCAAACCATTTATAGCATCTTCATTTAAAAAAGTGAAAATTTTAATGTACTTTTCTGCATCATCATCACTTGAATTTAGCCAATACTGGTAAAATTTATAAGGTGATGTTCTGTTGGCATCTAACCAAACATTCCCGCCTTCAGATTTTCCGAATTTAGAACCGTCAGATTTTGTAATTAACGGACACGTAATTGCGAAACCTTTTCCGCCAGCAATCCTTCTAATTAATTCGGTTCCAGTTGTAATGTTCCCCCATTGGTCGCTACCTCCCATTTGAATAGAACAATCACTTGTTTTGTAAAGATGAAGAAAATCATACCCTTGTACCAATTGATAGGTAAACTCTGTAAAACTCATCCCTTCAGAGGCATCTGAAGAAATTCTATTTTTCACAGAATCCTTCGCCATCATATAATTTACAGTGATGTGTTTACCAACATCGCGAATAAATTCAAGAAATGAAATATCTTTCATCCAGTCGTAATTATTCACAAGTTCAGCTGCATTAGCATCACTACTTTCAAAATCTAAAAAATGGGCTAATTGTGCTTTTATAGCGTCTTGATTATGTCTAAGTGTTTTTTCATCTAACAAATTACGCTCGTTAGATTTCCCTGAAGGATCACCAATCATTCCTGTGGCACCACCAACTAATGCTACTGGCTTATGCCCACAACGCTGATAATGCGCCAAAAGCATAATAGGAACCAAGTTACCAATGTGTAAAGAATCTGCCGTAGGATCAAAACCTACGTAAGCACTTCGCATGCTTTCCATTAAATGTTCTTCAGCTCCTGGCATAACAGTATGTATCATGCCTCTCCAAGTTAATTCTTCAACAAAATTGTTTATCATTCCTCTTAAATTTTTACAAAACTATGCAAAGATAAAAATACAGCTATAATTCCTTATGGATTCTGAATAATTCTTTAATTTAGTTGCATGATTTTAGTAACAGGAGGAACAGGATTAGTTGGATCGCATTTACTTTATAAACTCGTTTTAGAGCATGAAAAAGTAAAAGCAACTTATAGAAATGAAAGTAAAATTTCTAATACTAAAAATATATTCTCTTGCTATACTGAAGATTTTGACACCTTATTTAATGCGATTGAGTGGATACAGGCAGACCTTGTTGATGTTCCAGCGCTTTCTAAAGCGTTTCTTGGAGTAACTAAAGTATATCATTGTGCTGCATTTGTTTCTTTTGAACCAGATAAATATCAGCTTTTAAGAAAAACAAATATTGAAGGTACAGCAAATATTGTAAATCTCTGTATCTCAAATAACATTAAAAAACTTTGTTATGTAAGCTCCATTGCCACTTTAGGTGAGGCTTTGAATAATGAACCTATTTCTGAAGAAACGAATTGGAATCCGGAAGACGACAATAGTGTTTATGCCATTACAAAATATGGTGCTGAAATGGAAGTCTGGAGAGGAACACAAGAAGGTATTGATGCTGTAATTGTAAATCCTGGAGTTATTTTGGGGGCAGGTATTTGGCGTTATGGCACAGGGAGTCTATTTAAAAAAGCTAAAAAAGGCTTAAAATATTATACTTCTGGAACATTAGGAGTTGTTTCTGTTGACGATGTTATCTCTGTTATGACCATTTTAATGGAAAGTGAAATAACAAACGAACGCTTTGTTTTAGTTGCTGAAAATTGGACTTACAAAAATTTCCTTCAAGCTTTAGCGAAAGCAGTACATGCAACCCCACCTATAAAAATCGCTAACCATAGCCTTTTAAGTATCGCTTGGAAATTAGATTGGTTAAAACATAAAATTACTGGTAAAAGAAGACTATTAACTAAGCACATAGTTAAATCTTTAATAACTGAAACACATTACAGTAGTGATAAAATAAAAACAGCTTTAAATTATAAATTTAAAGCTGTTGAAGAAACCATTAAAACTACTGGGATTCATTATCTTAATCAGAAATAGGCTCTACTAAACCTTCTATTTCTTTTATGCTTTCTTCAAGCAATTTTTTATCTATTTGAATAGCATCTTTTTCATTAATAACTTCTAATTTTAAGGAGTCTTTATTTATCTTTTGTTCTTTAAAAACTTTTGCTAAAGAGTCTGCTTCCCTTTTTGTTTTTTCTTTCCATTCTTCAGCTTCAATAGTTTTGAGTTCAGCTTTAAGAGCTTCTAAACTATCTGATAACAATGTGTAAATTTCCTCATAATCATCAACATGAAAAGCATAATAACTATTACTTAAAGCAAATTGCAAGCTATCAATGTTGTATTTTTCATAGACGTAAGTATTAATATTAAGACTACTATCTCTCATGATAATTTTATTTTTTGAATTTGCTGATGTAATAAGTTTAGCATCAATTAAAATATTGACCATCTTACCTTTAGAAATTAGATTTTTTGGTTTTTCCGGACCATCTAATTTATTACAAGCTAAAGCAATAAAAATTATTCCAACAAATAGTATGAGTCTTTTTAAAATCATCTATTAAAAGTTAATCGTTTTGCTACTTTCACATCACTAAATTTTTTGTTGTGATATGCTAAGCTACCATTTAAAAAAGTATGTGTGATTCTTGATTTAAAAGTAGCGCCTTCAAAAGGCGACCATCCACATTTATATAAAATATTATCTTTTGTAACAGTCCAAGGATTATTTAAATCTACTAATACTAAATCGGCAAAATACCCTTCTTTAATATATCCGCGTCTTTCAATTTGAAATAAAATAGCTGGATTATGACACATTTTTTCAACGATTTTCTCTAGAGATATTTTTTCTTTATGATACATTTCTAACATGGCTGGTAAAGCATGTTGTACTAACGGGCCTCCTGAAGGCGCACTTGTATAAACGTTACTTTTCTCATCCTTAGTATGTGGTGCATGATCTGTAGCTATAACATCAATTCTATCATCTAATAAAGCGTCCCATAATTGATCTCTATCTTTTTTAGTTTTAACCGCAGGATTCCATTTTATAAGCGTCCCTTTTTTATCATAATCTTCATCAGAAAACCATAAATGATGGATACAAACCTCTGCTGTTATTTTCTTTTCTTTTAAAGGTATTTTATTAGTGAATAAATTAGTCTCTTTACCTGTTGAAAGGTGAAAAACATGTAATCTTGCACCAGTTTTTTTAGCTAACTTTATGGCTTGAGAAGATGAAAAATAGCAGGCTTCTTCACTTCTAATAATAGGATGATATTTAATAGGAATATCGTCTCCAAATTTATCAGTATACTGTTTTAAATTCTTCTTTATTGTACCTTCATCTTCACAATGTACTGAAATTACCATATTGGTGCTTTCAAAAATCTTTTCTAAAACTTTTGGATCATCAACCAACATATTCCCTGTTGAAGACCCTAAAAATAGTTTTAAACCAGCAACCTGATTCACATCTAGTTTTAAAATTTCATCCAAATTATCATTAGTACCGCCAAACATAAAAGAATAGTTTGCAGATGATGTTTTTGCTGCTATTTCAAACTTCTCTTCTAACTTTTCAATAGTTGTTGTTTGCGGATTGGTATTTGGCATTTCAATAAAAGATGTTATACCTCCAGCAATAGCCGCTTTAGATTCGGTTTCAATATCAGCTTTTTGCGTTAACCCTGGTTCTCTAAAATGCACTTGATCATCAATAGCTCCTGGTAAAAGATATTTCCCTTCAGCATCATAAACTAAAACATCTGCAGATTTTGGACTAATAGACGCTGCAATCTCTTTTATGTAATCCCCTTCAATTAATACATCGCCACTAAAAATAGTACCTTCATTAACTATTTTAGCGTTTTTTATAAGTGTCGTTTTTTTAATCATAATTTTACTTATTAAATATACTTTTTAACTTCATAGAAATAACTCCAAAAATAGCTTCGGAAATAATTCCTGAACTTAATTTAGACTTACCTCGGATTCTATCTGTAAAAATAACGGGAACTTCAACAATTTTAAACTTTTTTAAATAGGCTTTAAATTTCATTTCAATTTGAAACGCATACCCTATAAACTTAACAGCATCTAAATCAATTGCTTCTAAAACATGCTTTTTATAACAAACAAAACCTGCAGTAGTATCATGAATTTTCATGCCTGTAATTAAACGCACATATTTTGAAGCGCAGTAAGACATCAGTACTCTACTCATAGGCCAATTAACCACATTTACACCTGTTTTATATCTAGATCCAATAGCCATATCTGCACCCCCTGTATGGCAAGCATTATAAAGTTTTAGGACATCCTTTGGGTCATGTGAAAAATCGGCATCCATCTCAAAAATATAATCATAGCCTTTTAACAAACTCCATTTAAAACCATGAATATAAGCAGTACCTAAACCTGATTTCTCTTTCCGAAGCTCTAAAAACAATCTTTTAGGAAACTCTTTTTGAAGTTCTTGTACCTTTAAAGCTGTTAAATCTGGTGAATTATCATCAACAATAAGAACGTGAATATCCTCAGATTGAGAAAATACAGCCTTTATAATAGCTTCAATATTTTCAATCTCATTATATGTTGGAATAATTACAACAGTATTAAGCATATTTCCTTTTATTGAAATTCTTTTTAATTTTAGCAAATGTACACTAATCAGTGTTTATTTATTTTAAATATTTCCTAATAATACATACCTTTCTTAAAAATTATAATAATTTTATGCCATGCTTCGTCACATAGTTTCAAACGAGATATTTACCATCTTATTAGTCATAGGCTTAATTATTGTTGCTATAGCAAAATTAGTATCTCCAAAGCGTTTTGATGATTTTGTTTTAGTTTTAGTAAACGACAAATACCTAAAAATTTACTCCAGAGATCAGAAATTTTTCGACAAGTTTGACGCTTTATTATTTATTAATTTAATTTTATCGTTATCTGTATTCTGTTTTATTGCTTACAAGCAGATTACGGAATCTCATACTGTTACTAATAATGCCATGTTTAAACTAACTTTTAGTATTGGCGTTTTTATTTTGATAAAAGTACTTATAGAACGTTTAATAGGTAGTCTTTTTGAAATTGATAAATTAATAGATCAGTATATTTTTCAGAAAATAAGTTTTAAAAATTATTTAGGCATTGTATTATTGCCAATTAATGCACTATTGCTCTTCACTTTTCAACCAACATCTCAAATTATTTATGGCATTATTGTAATATTATTAATTGTTAATATTATTGGCTTAATAAGTTCATTTAAAACACATCAAAATCTAATAAAAAATAACTTACTCTATTTTATTTTGTATCTTTGCGCTCTTGAAATTGCACCCTACATCATTTTGTATAAGGTGTTTATTCCAAATTAAAAGAAAAAAATACCTGCGCATATGAAAGTGAAAACCATTTTAGTATCTCAACCAGAACCTAAAGTTGAGAACTCGCCTTACTTCGATTTACAAGAAAAACAGCGAGTAAAAATAGATTTCAGACCATTCATTCACGTGGAAGGTGTTTCTGCTAAAGAAATAAGACATCAAAAGATTGATTTAAGTGACTACACTGCAATTATTTTAACGAGTAGAAATGCTGTTGATCATTTTTTTAGAATTGCTGAAGAAATGCGTTTTAAAGTTCCAGACTCTATGAAATATTTCTGTCAGTCTGAAGCTGTCGCCTACTATCTTCAAAAATATGTAGTTTATAGAAAGCGTAAAATTTATGTTGGAAAACGCACTTTTGCTGAGTTATCGCCTTTAATTAAAAAATATAAAGACGAAAAATTTTTGTTGCCAAACACAGACAAAGTAAAACCAGCTGTTCCAGAGATATTAAATGGTTTAGGTTTAGATTGGAAACAAGCTACTTTTTTCAAAACGGTTGTTAGTGATTTATCTGACTTAGCAAATGTTTCCTATGACGTTTTAGTATTTTTTAGTCCTTCTGGAATTGAATCCTTATTTCATAACTTTCCAGATTTTAAACAAAACGAAACGCGTATAGCAGTATTTGGAAATACGACTATTAAAGCTGTTGAGGAAAAAGGATTACGTGTAGATATTGCTGCACCAACACCTGAAACACCCTCAATGACTATGGCGTTACAAAAATACATTGAAAAGGCTAATAAAGGGAAATAAGACATTTATTTACTGATAAAAAAAAGGGAATGATTTTTCAAATCATTCCCTTTTTTTGTTCTTAAAACGCATATCGTTGCGGCCCCCCGCGTCTAATTTCTTCGCTACAATGTGCTTCAAACTTTTTAAAATTTTCTCTAAACGCATTGGTTAGCTTAAAGGCCGTTGTATAATAGGCTATATCGTCATTCCAAGTTGCTCTAGGACTTAATACACTTGTTGGTACACCAGGGCACGTTCTTGGTTGCGCCACACCAAATACAGAATGAATGTGATAATCATCATAATTATACAACCCTAATTTACCATCTAAAACAGCTTTAATCATAGCACGGGTATATTTTAGTTTCATTCGGGTTCCAACACCGTAAGGACCTCCCGTCCAACCCGTATTTACTAACCAAACATTCACACCAGCATCTATCATTTTTTTACTTAGCATCTCTGCATATTTAGAAGGATGCAAAGGCATAAAAGGCGCGCCAAAACATGCCGAAAATGATGGCACTGGTTCTTTAACCCCAGCTTCAGTTCCAGCAACTTTTGCTGTATATCCAGATATGAAATGATATGCTGCCTGACTTGGTGTTAACTTAGAAATCGGAGGAATAACTCCAAAAGCATCAGCTGTTAAAAAGAATATGTTTTTTGGATTTTTTCCTATGGACGGAACCTGTATGTTTTCAATATGATGAATAGGATAACTTACTCGTGTATTTTGTGTAATTGATTTGTCTTCAAAATCCACATCACCATTATCTTTTAAAATTACATTTTCAAGAATGGCACCTTTTTTAATGGCATCATAAATTTCAGGTTCATTATCTCTTGAAAGGTTAATCACTTTTGCATAACAACCACCTTCAAAATTAAACACCGTGTTTTCATTGGTCCAACCATGTTCGTCATCGCCAATTAAACTTCTATCAGGGTCGGTTGATAATGTTGTTTTTCCAGTGCCTGATAAACCAAAGAAAATACTGGTATCTCCATCTTTCCCAACATTTGCGCTACAGTGCATTGGTAGTGTGTTTTTAAACACAGGAAGTATAAAATTTAAAGCAGAAAAAATCCCTTTTTTAATTTCACCAGTATATCCTGTACCACCAATTAAAGCGATTTTTTTTGTGAAATTTAAAATCGCAAAATTATGTTGACGGGTTCCATCTTTCTCAGCATTTGCCATAAAACCTGGTGCATTAACCACCGTCCATTCTGGCTCAAAGTTTTTTAATGCATCATCCGTAGGACGCAAAAACATATTATATGCAAATTGGTTACTCCATGGGTATTCATTAATCACTCGAATATTTAGCTTATAATTATCATCTGCACATGCATAGCAATCCCTTACAAACAGCTCTTTTTCAGATAAATAACCAACAACCTTATCATATAATTTATCGAAGCTTTCAGGCTTAAAAGGAATATTAATATTGCCCCACCAAATGCGATCTTTGGTAATATCGTCTTTTACAATAAATCTATCTTTAGGGGAACGCCCAGTAAATTCGCCTGTATTTACCGCTAATGCACCCGAAGACACTTCAACCCCCATCCCTTTTGATATCGTAATATCATGAAGCTCATCTGGGGATAATTGATAATTTACTTTCGCATTTTTTATACCATATCCTTCTAACGAAATCGTTTTCGTAACCTGATCATAATTTCTCATAAATTGACAAAAAATTAATTATCCTACAATATTAAAACAATTATTTTAAGTATCTGGAAATTATATTGGCTTTTTAAACGAAATCTTTATGAAATCGATAAAAATAAATAACCATGCAAAAATTAATGATAAACCGCCAATTGGAGTGATGAAACCAATGGTTTTAAAATTGAAAGACGATAATTCATTGGTTGCCAAACCATAAATTGACCCCGAAAAAAACAAAAGCCCAATAACGACTAAATAATAAATAACTTTTTTAGTTTTAGGTCCAATTAAAGTAGTACTACCAACAAATAATAACAAAAGGGCATGATACATCTGGTAACGCACTCCGGTTTCAAAAGTTTGTTGCGATTCAAAAGGTAATAACTCTTTGAGTGCATGTGCGCCAAAAGCTCCTAGAATGATACTCAAAAGACCTAACACAGACGCGGTAACTAAAATAGTTTTATTCATTTTCTATAAATTATTCTCAATAAATACTATTAATATTTATTAATTTCGTAAAATTAAATACATTTTAAGCATCTCAATAGTTAAAACAAAATTACTCAACAAAAGGCAATATGCGAAATATTTTAATCATTGGTTCTGGAAAATCTACATCATATCTTCTAAAATATCTGTTAGATAAGTCTTCATCCGAAAAATTACAGATAACAGTTGGCGATTTAAATGTAGCACATGCTAAAACCTTAATTGACGGCCACCAAAATGCAAAAGCGATTACTTTGGATGTTTTAGATGCATCCTCAAGAACTCCAGCCATTAAAAATACAGATATTGTGGTTTCCATGCTACCAGCTCACCTGCATATTGAAGTTGCTAAAGATTGTATTACCCATAAAAAGCATATGGTAACGGCATCTTATGTAAGTCCAGAAATGCAAGCTTTAGATAATGATGCCAAAACAAACGGACTTATTTTAATGAATGAAATAGGTGTAGATCCAGGAATAGACCATATGAGTGCTATGCAAGTTTTAGACAGCATACGAGATAAAGGTGGAAAAATTATTTTATTCGAATCCTTTACAGGAGGCTTGGTTGCTCCAGAAAGCGACAACAATCTATGGAATTACAAATTCACCTGGAACCCAAGAAATGTAGTCATAGCAGGTCAAGGTGGTGCTGCCAAATTTCTTCAAGAAGGCGCTTATAAATACATCCCTTATAACCGTTTATTTAGACGAACCGAGTTTTTAGAAATTGATAATTTTGGACGTTTTGAAGTCTACGCCAACAGAGATTCCTTAAAATACCAAAGTGTTTATGGGTTAAACAATGTTAAAACCCTTTATCGTGGAACGATGCGTCGCGTAGGTTTTAGTCGCGCTTGGAATATTTTTGTTACACTCGGAATGACGGATGATAGCTACATCATCGATGATAGTGAAAATATGAGTTACCGCGATTTTACAAATGCGTTCCTACCTTATAGTCCATCAGATTCTGTTGAGTTAAAACTAAGGCACCAGCTTAAAATCGATCAAGATGATGTGGTTTGGGACAAACTCATTGAAATCGATATATTTAATCCCAACAAACCCGTAAAACTCAAAAAAGCAACTCCAGCACAAATACTTCAAAAAATATTGATGGATAGCTGGACGCTTTCAAAAAACGATAAAGACATGATTGTCATGTACCATAAATTTGGCTACGAACTACACGGAAAAAAACACCAAATAGACGCCAATATGGTCGTTCTAGGCGAGGACCAAACCTATACCGCCATGGCAAAAACTGTGGGCTTACCAGTGGCTATGGTAACTCTTGCTATTTTAAACGGTAAAATAACCACTCCCGGAGTTCAAATTCCAATCACCAAAGAAGTATACCAACCTATTTTGAAAGAATTAAAAGCCTATGGCATCCAATTTCAAGAAAAGGAAATCCCTTATTTAGGCTACAACCCATTAAATAATTAGTATTTGGCGTTACCACGCTCATACCTACAAGGTCTTCAAAACCTTTCAGGATCGCTTAGGTCGGGCTATTCGCTACAAGTCCGCGCACCTCCTTCGTCGGGCTGTGGGCTTTCCACTACTATCCCTAACGCAATTTATAGTTTCAATTTAAAATCAAATACTTACTTTTATGTTTTAGATTGAAATACTATGAAGCAAAAAAATAAAATTATCACTATAGATGGTATTGATAAAAAAATACTTCGAGCCTTAACCACAGATGCCAGAACCCCTATTTTAGAAATTGCCAGAAACGTAGGTATTTCTGGAGCAGCTATTCATCAACGCCTCCGTAAACTTGAAAAATCTAAACTTATTTCTGGTTCAAAATTCATAATTAATCATGAGGTTTTAGGTTTTACAACTTTGGCCTTTGTCGGTATTTATCTTGATAAAGCTGCAAATACCGATGATGTAGTACGTGCCTTAAAACGTATTCCTGAAGTTTTAGAGTGCCACTACACCACAGGAAACTACAGTCTGTTTATAAAACTTTTAAGCAGAGACAATGCCCATTTAATGCAATTGCTCCATGAAAAAATTCAAACTATAACAGGTGTACAAAGGACCGAATCACTCATTTCTTTAGACCAACAAATTGATAGACAGGTACATATCTAATTTTATAAGATTTAAACTAAAATAGCGTTTTCATTTCCTACTCTCGGTATAATTATTGATTAATATTGCTTCAAACTTTTCAAATTAAAATTTATGAAAAATCCTTATCTAGTATTACTTATTACTGCTTTCATTTCAATGTCTATGTTCTCTCAAGAAAATACAGAAAACAAAGAAGCTTCTAAAAACTTCAATGAATTAAAAATAAACATGACTAACCTAATAGGCTTTAAATGGTTTGATATAGGTTATGAGCGCACTATAAATGAAGAGTCTTCGTTTGGAGTTGGTGTACTAACAAGAATAGGTTCTGATAGAGATGATAGCGATGGTTTAGATGAGTATAGAACATTTTCCATAACACCTTATTACAGACACTTTTTTTCTCAAAAATATGCTCAAGGCTTTTTTATTGAAGGCTTTGCTATGGTTCATTCTGGTAAGCATGAAATATATAGTTACAACTCAATAACTCAAAACGGAAGTTACAGCGGAAATAAATATACAGATTTAGCTATAGGTGTTTCTGCAGGGGCTAAATTTGTTACAAAAAGAGGATTTATTGCAGAAATATATTTAGGTATTGGTAGAGACATGCTAGACCAAAGTGATATTGAGGTTGTTGGAAGAGGTGGTGTAGCACTTGGTTATAGGTTATAAAAAACTTAAACTAAAAACCCCAAGCTAACGCATGGGGTTTTTAGTTTTTTATGAGATTTCTACTTTCGCAGGAATGAGTTACATTTTCATCAACCAAGAACGCACATCTACTTCTTGCTTAATAATAGCTCTTAAATCTTCAATTTTAACACGTTCTTGCTCCATAGAATCTCTATGACGAATGGTAACCGTGTTATCGTCTAAAGTATCATGATCAACAGTAATACAAAATGGTGTTCCATTAGCATCTTGCCTTCTATAACGACGTCCAACAGCATCCTTTTCATCATAAATGACATTAAAATCCCATTTCAATTCGTCTACAATTTGTTTTGCTATTTCTGGCAATCCATCTTTTTTAACTAATGGTAAAATGGCTGCTTTTACAGGCGCTAATACACTTGGCAATTTTAATACCGTTCTTGTTGTTCCATTTTCAAGTTCCTCTTCTTGTAAAGAGTTTGAGAAAACTGCTAAAAACATACGGTCTAAACCAATAGATGTTTCTAAAACATACGGGGTATAACTCGCATTATCTTCATGGTCAAAATATTGCAACTTCTTCCCAGAAAATTCTTCATGGGCTTTTAAATCAAAATCGGTACGTGAATGTATACCTTCCAATTCTTTAAAACCAAAAGGGAATTTAAACTCAATATCGGCAGCGGCATCAGCATAATGGGCTAACTTCTCATGGTCATGAAAACGGTAATTATCCGCTCCCATTCCTAAAGATAAGTGCCACTTCATTCTATGTTCTTTCCAATACTCATACCATTCTTTTTGAGTGCCTGGTTTTATAAAAAATTGCATTTCCATTTGCTCAAACTCACGCATTCTAAAAATAAATTGTCTCGCCACAATTTCATTTCTAAAAGCTTTACCTGTTTGTGCAATTCCAAAAGGAATTTTTTGGCGACTCGTTTTCTGTACATTCAAAAAGTTAACAAAAATACCTTGAGCTGTTTCTGGACGTAAATATAAATCCATCGCAGTTTCGGCAGAAGCACCAAGTTTAGTCCCAAACATTAAATTAAACTGCTTTACATCCGTCCAGTTTTTACTTCCTGTTAACGGGTCTGCAATTTCTAATTCTTCAATAAGCGCTTTTACATCAGCCAAATCTTCATTTTCTAAAGATTTTGCCATCCGCGAAAGGGTCATATTTATTTTTTCTTGATAACCAACTACACGACCGTTTGTAGATAAAAACTCTTCTTTATTAAAGGCATCGCCAAATCGTTTAGCCGCTTTTTTTACTTCTTTATCAATTTTAGCTTCAATTTTAGCACAATAATCTTCAATTAAAACATCTGCTCTATAACGCTTTTTAGAATCTTTGTTATCAATCAACGGGTCATTAAACGCATCAACGTGACCTGAAGCTTTCCAAGTAGTTGGGTGCATAAAAATAGCAGCATCAATACCAACTATATTTTCATTCATTTGCACCATGGCTTTCCACCAGTAGTCACGTATGTTTTTCTTTAATTCTGCTCCGTTTTGCGCATAGTCATATACTGCACTTAAACCGTCATAAATCTCACTACTCTGAAACACATAGCCGTATTCCTTTGCATGTGAAATTACCTTCTTAAATTGATCATCTTGATTTGCCATAGGTGCAAAAATAAAAAACCGCTTAAAACAAACGTCTTTTTATGAAAAATAATTAAGTTTACAACACAACATTTCTATAAAATGGTTAAATCTATCGTTAATTTATTCTTTCCAAAAGTATGTTATGCTTGTCTTAACTTACTTAACGACAATGAGGATACTATTTGTTTAGACTGCCGGCATGATTTACCTATTACAAATTTTCATTTTGACAATAACGATGCTGTAAAAAAAGTACTTTATGGCCGTGCTGAATTAGAACATGGCACTGCGCTGTTTAGATTTGAAAAAAAAGGAAATGTACAACGGCTTATTCATAATCTTAAATATAAAGACCATGAACATATTGGCTTTGTTTTAGGAAACTGGCTTGGTGGTGAATTAAAAACTCTTGATGCTTATAAAAATATTGATGCTGTGATTCCAGTGCCGCTTCATAAAAATAAACTAAAAAAAAGAGGCTATAATCAAGTGGCGAAGTTTGGGCAGCAAATTTCTGAAGCTTTGGGCGCTGACTATTTAGATGATGTATTAATTAAAATTACAAATACAAAATCGCAAACCACCAAAGCACGTTTTACCCGTTGGATGAACAATGATGAATTATTTGCACTTAAAAACATGGAATTGATAGACAAGAAACATATATTAGTTGTAGATGACCTGATTACAACTGGCGCCACTCTTGAAGCTTGTATTGGTGTTTTAAATCAGGCTAAAAATGTAAAAATAAGTATCGCAACAATGGCAATAGCTTAAGTGCAATAAGCGTTATTTTTTAGGAGAATTTATGTAGGCTTCTTTTGAGTAGAACCAAATTTTGCACTAAAAAAATAGAAAATTTTGTTTCACTTTAGTAACCGCTTTGCTAGCAAATGATTTTTTTCATTCTGTTTTTAAGAATTTCAGAACAAAAAAATTCATGTACTTTTGCTAAAAATTTAAAATTGGTAATGAACAAGACCCTTTCAAATTTTATTTTATCAGCTATTATTGGCTTAGTTTTTATAAATTGTGCTAATCGTGGAACTCCTGATGGAGGCCCAAAGGACGAAACGCCGCCGAGTATTATTAAGTCTGAACCTGAAAATTATTCCACAAATTTTAAGGGTAATGAAATTAGAGTTTATTTTGATGAATATATTAAAATAAAGGACCTCCAAAAGCAGCTTATTATTTCGCCACCCATGAAAACACAACCTGACGTTATGCCTCTAGGTGGCGCCAGCAAATACATTACTATTAAAATTTACGATACGCTTCAACCAAATACTACTTACGCCTTTAATTTCGGAAATAGCATCACCGACAATAACGAAGGTAACCCATACCCTTATTACCGTTATGTGCTTTCAACCGGGGATTATATTGATTCGCTTTCGGTTAACGGAAACATTGTTGATGCCTTAAAAAAACAACCAGAAACCTTCGTTAATGTGGCGCTTTACGAAGTAGATTCTACATTTACTGATTCTATCATTTATAAAGAAACTCCAAAATACATCACTAATACCTTAGATAGCGTAACCACTTTTTCTATTGAAAATCTTAAACCAGGAAAATATCTATTAATGGCTTTAAAAGATGGTAATGGGGATAATAAATTTCAGCAAAAAACAGATCAATTAGCATTTCATAAAAATTTTATAGAAGTACCAACGGATTCATCATATAGCTTAAGACTTTTTAAAGAAAAGCGAGATTTTAACGCTACAAGACCTAGATTGATTTCTGGTGAAAAAATCGCATTTGGTTTTGAAGGTAGTTATGAAGGCATGAAAATAGATATTACATCTGATACGCCTCCAGAATTTGAATACCGCATTACTAAAGACCCAAAAACAGATACTTTAAATTATTGGTACAAACCAAGACTAGAAGTTGATTCTTTGAATTTTAAAGTGTCTAAAAATGATTTTGAAAAAGAGTTTACCGCAAGAATCAGTGAACAAAAAAGAGACACTTTATTGATTTCTACTTTCCCTTCTGGTACTATAGGTTACGATGAGGATTTTAAGATTTCAGCAAATACACCGTTATCAAATTTTGATGTTTCTAAAATATCTTTAATGGATAAAGATTCAACAATTGTAACTTTTAAAACAGATTTTGATTCGATAAGAAATACATATTTATTTCAATTTGACAAAACGGAGGACAACAATTACGAAATGAAAGTACTTCCTGAAGCCTTTGAAGATTTTTTTGGAGATGAGAATAAAGACACACTAACTTATACTTTAAAAACGAAAAAGACTTCTGATTTTGGGTATGTAAGATTCACTTTAGTTAACGCAACTTATCCGCTAATTATTCAATTAACTGATAAACAAGGTGAGGTAAAAGTAGAAAAGAATGCTAAAAATCAAGGCAATATAGATTTCTTAAACCTAGATTCTGGAATGTATTCCATTAGAGTAATACACGATGTTAATGGCAATAAAAAGTTTGACCCAGGAAACTATTTAAATAAAATTCAACCTGAAAAAGTAAGCCATTTTCAAGACATTGAAATCAGAGCAGACTGGGGAATTCAAGAAACACTTCAGTTTAAGTAAAACTGAAAACATCTCTATCATCTAAAAACTTAAGCTTATTCCGATACGCCCTAATATGTCTTTTTTCTAAAGTTACAATTTGTATATCTTCTTCATTTGACTTGAATGAAGTCAACTCTTCTCCTAGCACATCATAAACTGCGGAGTGACCAGAATACATACTATTCAAACCATCTACACCAACCCTATTTACACCAATACAATAACACATATTTTCTATAGCACGAGCTTTTAACAAAACATCCCAAGCTGAAACTCTGGGTTTTGGCCAATTGGCAACATAAAGCAAGACATCATAATCTTCAGTATTTCTTGACCAAACCGGAAAACGTAAATCGTAACAAATTAAAGGGCGGATTTTCCAGCCTTTATAATGTAAAATTACTTTTTCTTTTCCTGCGGTGTATGTTTTATTCTCGCCAACTAAAGTAAATGTGTGTCGCTTATCATAAGACGATATAAACCCTGAAGGCTCAACAAAAAGTAATCTATTATAAAATTTATTGTTTTCTGAAATAACGATACTACCCACTATAGCGGCTTCTGTTTTTAAAGCTAAATCTTTCATCCAAGAAATAGTTTCTCCATCCATAGTTTCGGCTACTACTTTGGCATTCATTGTAAAGCCTGTGGTAAACATTTCTGGAAGAATAATAACATCTACGGCCGCAGATATATTATCGATTTTCTTTTTGAAGTTTACTCGATTTTGCTCTGGGTTTTCCCAAACTAAGTCGGACTGAATTAAAGCTATTTTGAGTTCGTTTTGCATTTTAATTTTTTTTAAACTGAACCTTAAAATAACGCTTTTAAATTTTATTTCAAAACAGAAAAATGTTAATTCTATTTTAATAAAAAGTGAAGATTACTATATTTTTTTCTTGGTCTTTTCTGAAGCGTCCTTGTGTTTTCCAATTTTTTCTAACCACTTTTCTTCATCTTGAGGGGATAGCTTGCCTTTCTTTTTAAGCTTCTCGTACTTCTTTATGGCGTCTTTGTGATTTTTGACGGATTTATCAAAATTAGATTGCGCTTTTTGTCTTTGCTTTAATTCTTTTTCAGCCTTTTTTTGCTTCTTTTCAGCTTTTTTTTGATCTTTTTCGGCATTTTTTTGTTCTTTTTCAGCTTTTTCTATACGTTTTTGAGTCTCTTCAGCTTCTTTCACTTGAAGCATTTTTTTATCAAAAGCTGTCATAACTTGTTGCTTTTCCTCTACTGAAAGTGTATCGGTAACGTCCATATCACCTTTGAAAACTCTATCCTTTTTAATCTCATAAGTTACCCCATTAAAACTTATGCCTTGGGCATTAACCATAAAACCAAAACCTAAAAACATTACTATTATTAGAAATCTCATAATTCTTATTTTAAAAATTTTACATCTAACATTTAGACACAATATTATTTAAAAAGTTACTTAAATATGGTTTAAAATATCTGCTGCTCTTTTTAAGGTATCGTCTGTTTTAGCAAAACAAAAACGTAGCACCTTATTATCTAAATTATTTTCGTTGAAAACAGATAATGGAATGGATGCTAAACCTGATTCTTTTGTGAGTCTTTTTGCAAAATCAACATCGTATTCATCAGTAATTTTAGTATAATCTAACACTTGAAAATAAGTCCCCTTTGAAGGCAGAAACGTAAATCTTGAATCTTGAATTAGACTTAAAAACAAATCTCTTTTTTTCTGATAAAATGCAGACAAGCCCAAATAATGCTTTGGTTCTTGCATATAATCTGCAATTCCTTTTTGAGTAGGATGATGCACACAAAACACGCTAAATTGGTGAACTTGCCTAAATAGTTCCATTAATGCTTTTGGTGCGCAGCAATAGCCAATGCGCCATCCGGTATTATGAAAGGTTTTGCAAAATGAAGCTACTACAAAACTTCTGGATTTTAAATCTGGAAATAGGCAAGCACTTAGATGTTTTTCACCGTCATAAATTATATGCTCATAAACCTCATCACTTAAAACGATAATATTTGTGTTTTTCGTAATCTTTTCCAACTGTAACATATCTTCTTTTGAAAAAATAGTACCAGATGGGTTATGAGGCGTATTTATAATAATCATTTTAGTACGATTATTAATCTTTTGGCCGACCACATTCCAATCTACACTGAAATTTGGAGCTTGGAGTTGAATAGGAATAACTTTACCACCATTAAGTTTTATTCCAGGTTCGTAACTGTCATATGCAGGTTTAAAGATGACAACTTCGTCGTTTGGTTTTACGAATGTAGAAATGATTGTTGAAATGGCCTGAGTTGCCCCAGCTGTAATAGTAATTTCACTTTCTGGATGATATGTAGAATTATACAATGTATCCATCTTTTTTGCAATGGCTTCTCGTAATTCTAAATTTCCAGCCATGGGCGCATATTGATTGTAGCCTGAATTCATAGCTTTACAAACCAAATCAATTAACTTTTGGTCGCTACCAAAATCTGGAAAACCTTGAGATAAATTTATGGCGTCGTGCTTTCTTGCCAAACTACTCATTATTGAAAAAATCGTGGTTCCTACATCAGGAAGTTTAGATGTGTGCTGCATAAATGTAAAGATAATGACTTCCGTAAACTTCTTTACGAAATAATGGCTGACTCTTCTAACAGATTACTATATTGATGCCCTTGGATGACGACGACCTGTAGAATCTAAACTTCTATGAGAATATGTGTTTATAAGACCTAAACAATATCCATCTTCTTCAATAAAAACGACGCGTTCATATTTTGGCAAATGCCCGCTTTTAAAGTATAATCAAAGTGAAGTTCGTCTTTAATTATTTCAGCATCAAAATAATAGTTTTTCACCTCGTCGAGTTCTTTTTCTATTTCACATAAACTTAAATCGTGTGTCGCTATAATCCCTGTAGCATTCGAAGCAACTAATTTTTCAACAAACTTTCTGGAGCCAATAGCCTTATCTGTACTGTTGGTTCCTTTTAAAATTTCATCTAAAACAATGAAGTAAGGCTCTTTTTGAATGGCATCAACAATAAATTTAAGTCGTTTTAATTCTGAAAAGAAATACGAACTATCATCTGTTAAAGAATCTGATGTTCGCATACTCGTAATCAATTTTACTGGTGAATATTTACTAGATTTTGCGCAAATTGGTAGCCCAACATTCGCCATGACAATATGTAAAGACACTGTTCTTAAAAAGGTACTTTTACCCGCCATATTAGCGCCTGTAACAATAAAAAACTGTTCATCTTCTATTGTTACATGACTATCAACACGTTTTTCTTTATTTAATAATGGATGCCCTAAATGTTCAGCTTTTATAACCGAACCGTTATTTACTATTTCTGGAAATACAAAATCAGGGTGGTTATAGGCATAATTTCCTAATGAGTTATAAGCATCAAAAAAAGAAACCACTTCAAACCAATCAGATACCTTATTTCCATATTGTTCAATCCATTTTTCAATTTGATAACTATTTTTTATATCCGTTAGAAAATAACCATTGCCGAAAATAGCGCCTATTAAGTTATTCCGGTTATCTAAAGCATCTAAAGCCTTTGAAAATGCTTTAAAAATGTCGGAAGCTTTTTTGTCACCAGACTGAATTTGTTTCTGCTTTTCCTTTAATAATTTCGAAGAAAACGTTTCATTTTCAATCAAATCTAACAACGATGCATATTGACGAAAGGTATCTCGAATTTTATCTGTATTACTAGCCAATACATTTATTTTTTTAAGATAACGGCCAGTAATACCTAGGCCTAATAACAACCAATAACCTATTAAAGTCTGATGTTCAACAACTCCAAAAACAATAAGTAAAAATAAGGTTATTGAAAACAAAGTAAATACCATAGGTATCCACGACATCCCTTTTGGTAGAAATAATTTATGATTTTGCAACCACGTTAAAATATGTTTTGTAGGAGTTTCAACAACAACTAAATTGGAATTTGCCGAATAATATTGACGCCATTCTATTTTTAAGCTCAGTTCTTTAATCGCTTCTTGACGCTTTTCAATATCATTAATATTGTTTGCTTTTAGAGCATTTACTAATGTATGTGTGCCTTCATTTATGGTAGTTCTATTCATAAATTGGAAAAACGAACCACGCCCAAACAAATCAATATCTAAACTATAAAAATGACTAGAATCTTGAAACTGAAGCCCTTCATCTCTATCATGAAAATCTCCTGAGGCTATTTTAATTTCTTCCTCATTAATATGTACCAAGGCCTTATTAAAACTATGTTTTCGTTTAAAATTAGTGTATTTTGAAAGTAAGTAAATAAATAAGACCACCCCTAAAACGCCAATGGAAATAGCTATTTGCCACTGCTTAAAAAACATATAAACTCCAAAACCTGTTCCTAAAAACACCAATAAACGCAAAGTACTAAGCGTTGTCATTTGCTTATACAACTTTTTAGCTTCAGCTTCATAGGCTTTTGAATGCACTTTATAATATTCTAACGGGTTTTTCATTTTAAATTTTAATGAATATAAAGAAACAAAAAAGCCCTAAAGTAGTTCAGAGCTTTTTAAATTGTATTTATTGAAATAATTTTAATCTCGTCCTCCAAAAACTTGAAATCCCCAATACACTAAATTCGCTAAGGCACCAATGGCAGCAACTAAGTACGTTCTAGCTGCCCATTTAAGAGCATCTTCAGAACCTGAATATTCTTCTTGCGAAACCATGTTTTTATTTTTCAACCATGCCAATGCACGATTACTAGCATCATACTCTACAGGTAAAGTTATGAAACTAAATAAGGTAGCGAACCCCATCATAGCCAAACCTGCAATAGCTATCCAATAACCAAATCCCACTTGAGCGGCAGCGCCTAATACTATTCCGCCAATAACGACCCATTGAGACATTCCAGAAGTAACACTAACAACTGGCACTAAAGCAGAACGCATTTTTAACCACTCGTAAGCTTGTGCATGTTGTACAGCATGTCCGCATTCATGAGCTGCAACAGCTGCCGCAGCAGCATTACGCTGATTATAAACAGACTCACTTAAATTTACCGTTTTATTTTTTGGGTTATAATGGTCTGTTAATTGCCCTGGAGTCGAAATCACCTCAACATCTCTAATGCCATGATCTGCTAACATTTTTTCAGCAATTTCAGCACCGCTTAAACCATTACGCAATTGTACTTTAGAGTATTTAGCAAACTTCTTTTTTAAGGTGCTACTCACTAACCAACTTACTAAGGCTACAGCACCAAGTAATATATAATATCCTAACATTTTTTTTAATTTTAAAATTCTAATTAAATATAGCAAAAATAACGCCAATTACAATCAACTGTCATTCCGTCAAAAAACTATTCTTTCTTACTATATTTTATTTTAAGTAAAATAAGTACAAGTATTAATGATGACGTAATAATATTGGCAATAAGCATCGACAAGCTATTCATGTAAATACCGTAAAGAAGCCACAAAAACACACCTGTAAACATGACTAAATACATGGTTAGCGATATCGCCTCAACATTTTTTGTTTTCCACGTTTTATATACCTGAGGAACAAACGCCGATGTTGTTAAAAAAGCTGCTATAAATCCTATAATTTCAATGGCGTCTATTTCAAACATTAGCCTACAATATTTACAATTTTACCAGGAACAACAATCACTTTTTTAGGCGTTCGTCCTGCTAACTGTTCTTGTGTTTTTTCATGAGCTAAAACCGCTTTTTCAATATCATCCTTACTCAAATCCAAAGGTAATTCCATAGTAAAACGCATTTTACCATTAAACGAAATGGGGTAATTCTTGCTGCTCTCCACTAAATGACTCGCATCAAATTCTGGAAATGGCGCTGTGGAAATAGAACCACTATTTGCTAACTGACTCCATAACTCCTCAGCAATATGTGGCGCATAAGGGGATATTAAAACCAATAAAGGTTCTAATATTTCTTTTGAAGTACATTTTTGAGCCGTTAATTCATTAGCAGCAATCATAAACGTTGAAACCGATGTATTAAACGAAAAGTTCTCAATATCTTCCTGTACTTTCTTTATGGTTTTATGAAGCGTTTTTAAAGCCTCCCCTAACTCTTCCGAAGTTGGGGAACTCGAAACGTAAAAAGTTCCATTTTCTCCTTGATGGTATAGTTTCCATAGTTTTTTAAGGAAGTTATGCACTCCTGTTATACCGGCCGTATTCCAAGGCTTGTATTGCTCTAATGGGCCTAAAAACATTTCGTAGAGACGCAAACTATCTGCACCGTAATCTAAAACAATATCATCGGGGTTTACGACATTGAATTTAGATTTGGACATTTTTTCTACATCACGCCCTACTTTATAAACACCATTTTCTAAAATGAATTTTGCATCAGTATAATCCTCTCCAAATTCTGTATCAGATTTTAATCCTTCAATATCTAATTCATCGGAAGCGTTAACATATTTTACTTTAACATGAATTGGCTGAACTTTTTTACCTTCAATCAATCCTAAGGACAAATAATTATTTGTGCTTTCTTCTCTATAAACAAAAGCACTAGTCCCCAAAATCATCCCTTGGTTAATCAGTTTTTTAGCAAACTCATCATGGTTTACATAGCCTTTATCAAACATGAATTTTTGCCAAAAACGCGAGTATAATAAATGTCCTGTGGCATGCTCTGAACCTCCAATATATAAATCGACTTGTTGCCAATAATCAATCGCTTCTTTTGAGAAAATAGCATCGCCATTATTAGGGTCCATGTATCGATTAAAATATTGCGAACTTCCTGCCCACCCTGGCATGGTATTCAGCTCAAGTGCCCCACCTAGCCTCCCCAAAGGAGAGGAGTTTTCAAACTCATCTTTTGAAACGATTTCAGCTTTATCGCCATACTGCAACCAATGCCATTTTTTTGCGTTTCCTAGCGGCGGTTCTCCGGTTTCAGTTGGTAAGTATTTGTCAACTTCGGGTAATTCTAACGGTAAAAATTTCTCGTCTATCATTTGCGGCATTCCATGCGCATCATAATACACCGGAAAAGGCTCACCCCAATAACGTTGACGACTAAACACAGCATCACGTAAACGGTAGTTGGTTTTACCCTCACCTTGCCCAATCTGCTCCAATTCGTAAATAGCACGTTTGGTCGCTTTTTTATAATTCATCCCGTTCAGGAAATCACTATTTCCAATAACGGTTTTTTCTTTATCTGAAAACGCTTCTTCTGAAATATCAATCCCATCAAAAATATTAGGAATCGGAATATTAAAATACTTTGCAAAATCATAATCACGCTGGTCACCACATGGCACAGACATCACTGCTCCTGTTCCGTAACCTGCTAAAACATAATCGCCAATCCAAACAGGAATCGGTTCTTTGGTGAATGGATGTTCCGCATAAGCGCCTGTAAACACACCTGAAATGGTTTTTACATCTGCCATTCTATCGCGCTCGCTGCGTTTTGAAGATGCTATAATATAGGCTTCAACCTCTTCTTTTTGTTCTGGAGTTGTTATTTTTGATACTAATTCGTGTTCTGGAGCTAAAGTCATAAATGACACTCCAAAAATGGTGTCGGGTCTTGTTGTGAACACGTCAATTTTGTGAGATTGCTTCGTTCCACTCGCAATGACTTTAAAAGAGACCGACGCCCCAACCGATTTTCCAATCCAGTTACGCTGACTTTCTTTTAAAGAATCTGTCCAATCAATGGTATCTAGTCCTTGAAGTAATCGTTCTGCATAAGCCGAAATACGCATACTCCATTGGGTCATCTTCTTTCTAATTACAGGATGTCCGCCACGTTCTGAAACACCATTGACTATTTCATCATTGGCTAAAACCGTTCCTAATGCAGGACACCAGTTTACTTCGGTTTCAGCTAAGTATGTTAATCTGTATTGTAATAATATTTCTTGTTGTTTTTTGGAATCAAAAGCATTCCAATCATCAGCAGAAAAAGGTTCAATATTTTCATCACAAACCGCATTAACTTTTGCATTTCCTTCCGAAGCAAACACCTTTTCTAATTCTGAAATATCTTCAGCTTTGTCAGTATCAATATTAAACCAAGACTCAAACAACTGAATAAAAATCCATTGTGTCCATTTGTAATAACTTGGGTCTGATGTTCTCACTTCACGTGACCAATCAAATGAAAAACCAATTTGATCTAGTTGGCGACGATAGGTTTTAATGTTTTCGGCAGTAGTAATCGCAGGATGCTGACCTGTTTGAATAGCATACTGTTCCGCAGGTAATCCAAAACTATCATACCCTTGTGGATGCAATACATTAAATCCTTGATGACGCTTATATCGTGCATAAATATCTGACGCTATATAACCCAACGGATGCCCAACGTGCAAACCCGCACCACTTGGGTAAGGAAACATATCCAAAACATAATATTTTGGTTTATCGCTACCATTTATGGCTTTGAAAGTTTGATTATCCGCCCAATATTTTTGCCATTTGGCTTCTATGGCGTTGAAATTGTATTTCATCTCTTTCTAATATCTGAATGTCATTGCGAAGGAGGTACGACTGTGGCAATCCTTTTAAACATATTTAAATATTTAACAGATTCCCACGCTTCGCTCGGAATGACGAATTTGAAAGCGCAAATTTAAACTTATTATAACAATGTTGAAAGTTTAAACGTTGTAAAGAACAATCAATTAGAATACTTTATTATTTTTACGTCGTTAATCCAATAACTTTATGAGTTCATCATTTGAAAAGCATCAAAAACGAAAACTTATTTCTTCATATTTTTCAGTGGTGTTAAGTATTGCATTAGTCTTGTTTTTATTAGGATTGTTAGGCATGCTGATTTTAAATGCTAAGAAAGTTTCCGACCATTTTAAGGAGCAAGTTGTTGTAACGATTTATCTAAAAGACAGTGCTAAAGATGTTGAAACCAAACAGCTTGAAAAAAGTTTAGCCATGGCAGATTATGTAAAATCTACCGAATATGTATCTAAAGAACAGGCTGCCGAGTTTATGAAAGTTGAAAATGGTGAAGATTTTATGGACTTTGTAGGATATAATCCGCTGCAAAACTCTATTGATGTGCATTTAAAAGCAGATTTTGTAACCTCAGAACATCTTGAAAAAATTTCTGCGGAAGCGATAAACAAAAATTTTGTACAAGAAGTAACTTATGATAATGACTTGGTAAACCTTATGAACGACAACGTTAAGAAAATCAGTTTTTGGGTACTTATTATTAGTGGCATATTCACTTTAATTGCCGTTTTATTGATTAATAGCTCTATACGTTTGGCTGTTTATTCTAAGCGATTTACCATTAAAACGATGCAAATGGTTGGAGCAACAAAACAGTTTATTCGTCGCCCATTTGTTTGGAAGAGTGTACGCTTAGGGATGATTGGAGCATTTTTAGCGCTAATTGGAATGGCCATTGTTTTATATTATTTAAATAAAACATTTACTGAACTAGAATTACTTAGCAACCCTATTTTATTAGGCTTATTATTTGTTTTAATATTTGCTTTGGGCATTATAATTACTTGGATAAGCACACATTTTGCAACACAACGTTTCTTGAATTTAAAGACAGATGACTTGTATTACTAATATTTTATATAAATGTTACGGACCATTTTTCAATAAATGCGTTAATTTGCAATAATATTTCGACAAAGTTATGGGAGAAAAAAAACGAAAAGAAGCGGCAAAACCTGTTTTTGTATTTGGGAAGAAAAACTATAAATTCATGTTTATAGGTTTAGCCATTATTGCCCTAGGCTTTATTTTGATGGCTGGTGGTGGTAGTGATAACCCTAATGTTTTTAATCCTGAAATTTTTAGCTGGAGACGTATAAGACTCGCACCAACATTAATTTTAATTGGATTTGGTATTCAGATTTATGCTATTCTTTTGAATCCTGATAAAGAATAAATCCAAAATAAAACTTCGTTTTATTTTTAAACTACTCAATTTTAGTACTTTTGAATCATGGAAATAATTGATGCTGTAATTTTAGGTATTATTCAAGGCTTAACCGAATTTTTACCAGTTTCATCTAGTGGCCATTTAGAAATAGGTAAAGCCATTCTTGGTGATAACTCTCTGCCTAAAGAAAGTTTATTATTTACCGTTGTTTTGCATTTTGCAACGGCTTTAAGCACCATGGTGGTTTTTAGAAAAGATATTTTAGATCTGATCAAAGGTGCATTAAAATTTAAATGGAACGACGATTTGCAATTCATTTCTAAAATTGCGCTTTCCATGATTCCAGCTGCCTTAATAGGATATACTTTTGAGTCTGAATTTGCTGAATTGTTTGGAAACAATATTAAACTTGTGGGCTTCATGCTTATTATTACGGCTCTTTTACTCTATCTAGCAGATAAGGCAAAAAGTACTGATAAAAAAGTATCATTCTCTAATGCTTTAGTCATTGGTTTTGCGCAAGCCATTGCTATGTTACCGGGAATTTCGCGCTCTGGAGCCACCATTTCAACTTCTGTTTTATTAGGAAACGACAAAACTAAAGCAGCTCGTTTTTCGTTTTTAATGGTTGTTCCATTAATTTTTGGAAAAATTGCTAAAGACGTATTGAGTGGCAATTTAACCTATGACAGTGAAAGTTTCGCCGCCTTATCTATTGGTTTTATTGCCGCGTTTGTAGCTGGATTATTTGCTTGTACTTGGATGATTGCCCTTGTAAAGAAAAGTAAACTGACTTACTTTGCTATTTACTGTATTATTGTTGGTGTAAGTGCTATTATTTATGCTTCGTTAAATTAACAGATGAAAACTGTAGAAGATTATCTTTCCGGGCAAGTTTTACTAATTGACAAACCACTTAATTGGACGTCTTTTCAAGTAGTTAATAAACTGCGTTGGGAAATTCGTCAAGCCTTCAAAATAAAAAAAATAAAAGTTGGTCATGCAGGCACCTTAGATCCTTTAGCAACAGGTTTGCTGGTAATTTGTACTGGAAAAATGACCAAACAAATTGACACCTTTCAAGGACAAATAAAAGAGTATACGGGCACTTTTGTTTTAGGGAGTACAACACCATCATTTGATTTGGAAACTAAAATCAATGAAACCTTTTCAACAGAACACATTACTGAGGATTTAATTCAAAAAACAACCAAACAATTCATTGGTAAAATCCAACAATTTCCACCCGTGTTTTCAGCCTTAAAAAAAGATGGAAAACGGTTATATGAATTTGCAAGAGCAGGTGAACATGTAGACATTCCATCAAGAACGGTAACTATTTCAGAATTTGAAATCACTAAAATTAATGGCTTAACTATAGATTTTAGAGTGGTTTGTAGCAAAGGCACTTACATTCGTTCTTTAGCTAACGATTTTGGAAAAGCTTTAAATTCTGGGGCTCACTTATCTGTTTTACGACGTACAAAAATTGGAGCTTTTGATGTTGCTATTGCCACTTCCATTGAGGACTTTATTAAAAACTTAAGTTCGGAATAATTGTTGATACATTACTTGCTTCATCAAACCAACTCCTATGAAGCGGATGTTTATCTTACTTTATCTATTTTCACTCATTTCTTTGTATTCATTTTCTCAAATAAAAAAAGAAAAACCAAATGGTCTTTTTTATAAAGGTTCTTTAGCCACAACCCTAAGCGTGAATGAAGAAAACACTCTCTTTGCTGATGATGATGAACCTTTCTTTAATTTAAGTGCACTTTTTGTAAATAACACTTTAGGCTATCAATTTGACAAACGTACATCTATTGCTACTAACTTAGAATATAATTGGCATTCTCAACAAGGGCTTCACTTTGCACCTGCATATGTAAGTTTGCGTCATAATATTATTGTAGATGATGATAATATATTTGTTAGAGGCGGCTACGGAAGTCTTCTTGGAATAAGTAAAGACTTTGAAAAAGGTAACATGTATAAACTCGGTTTAGGTTTACAAACTGTTAATTTTGATAATGACAACTCTTTTCTAATTGGGTTAGATTTTACAAGAAAACGATTCGGTTACAGAACGTTAGAAGGCTTATCAAGTGTCTCAATTTTTATAGAATATATGTTTTTTTAATCTTTTTAACGTATTTTGCCGTATATACTAATACGATTTCCAATTTAAAAAAACCGTATTGAGCCTCAGTAATCAACATAAAGCCCTACTTATTACAATTCTAATTTCTGGAACTGTAGTACTCTCTGTTTTTAATTTGAGCCTTAAAAAACAGAGCGAATTTGCGTCTGAAAGTTACTATGAAATTGAGCCTGAAAAAGAATTAACTGAAGAAGAAGTTAAAATTCTTGAAGCATTAGACAAACTTAATAACACTAAGGTAGAAACCAATAAAGCCTTTAACGAAGCTGATCAAAACAAACACTTTGCGCAAGCTTACAAAACTATTGCACCACCTGAAGACTATGTGCCAAAATCCACTAATACTTCAGAAAATGAGGCTATAGCAAGAAAAGCTTATGCAGTTCCTGAAGATTCTAAATTAAATCAAGACGAATTATCAAAATTCAGCAAAGTGAATGATTTACTAAAACAACAACAATCAAAAGGAAGCAACGCTAAAAGTTCTATTCGGTTTTCTTTAGTTAATAGAAAAAAAATTCACATCCCTATTCCTGTTTATTTATGTGAGGAGGATGGCAAAATAGTAGTAAATATAACAGTAAATTCTGATGGCAGCGTAATAGATGCTTATGTAAACACCTCTTCAACATCAAATAATGAATGCTTAATTGAGCATGCCATTGACTATTCGAAAAAATCTCAATTTAGCAAAGACACTTCAAAAGAAACCCAAATAGGCTCCATTACATTCTTCTTTATTGGCAAGTAATAGGTTGGAGTTCACAAAGTATTTCAATAATATCTTCAATGACGTTTTGCCCTTTGTTTTTATTATACCAATGCTGTAAATCTTCTTTAAACTCAGGTGTTAATTGACCGTGTTTAGCCTTAAATCTATTTACATAGCTAGTAGCTTCAGTTGGTCTAGGCCCATAAGTATTTAAAACTTCTCCTGTTTCATTATCAATCATAATAACTTTAGCTATAGCCCTACCGCCTTTGGTTAAAAACATATCCATAAGTTCTAAATTATCGTCGCGAAGCACTATTTTAATATCAATATTGGCATTTAATTCTGCAATTTTATTGAGCGCAGGTATTACATGGGCTGCATCACCACACCAACTTTCTGTAATAACTAACCACGTTATGGGTTGAGTAAATTCTCTTAATCTTTGTTGATCTTCTTCAGATACTTTTATGGTTTTATCCCAACGCTTCATCCGTCTATCATTAAGGAATGTATAGTTCGCTAACGCTTCTGTTTTCTCTAATCCTGAATTCGAATTTTCTTCAGCTAATTGCTTTACTAAGACTCTATAATCTTGATAAGAGATACTACGTTTAATACTTTGTGCAATAATAGGATTCATAATATTTATTTTTTAAAAAAAATCTTCTAAAACAAAATTAATATGTTGAAGTTTTAATTAAGGTGATATTTGTCATACTTTTACTTTAAACCTTACAACCAGAGTATAATATGTTAATAATTAAAGTGTAATATGAAAAAACAAAGATGCGGATGGTGCGAAGGAGACAATTTGTATGAAGCCTATCATGATATGGAATGGGGCGTCCCTGTTTATGATGATAATACCTTGTTTGAATTTTTAATATTAGAAACTTTTCAGGCTGGTTTAAGTTGGATAACGATTTTACGCAAGCGTGAGAATTTCAGAAAAGCATTTGATAATTTTGATTATAAGAAAATAGCCAACTACCAACAAAGTAAAATTGATACTTTACTACAAGATGCAGGAATCATCAGAAATAAACTAAAAGTAAATGCAACAGTTAGTAATGCTCAAGCTTTTATGAGGGTTCAAGAAGAATTTGGTAGTTTTAGCAAATATATCTGGGGCTTTACTGATGGAAAACCAATTAAAAACCAACTAAAAACTTATACAGATGCCCCAGCAAACATGCCTCTTAGTGACACTATTAGTAAAGACTTAAAAAAGCGAGGTTTTAAATTTGTAGGTTCCACAGTTGTTTATGCACATATGCAAGCTACTGGTATGGTAAATGATCATGAAATTAATTGTTTTAGATATGAAGAGGTTTAATACGTTTATGTTTTGCATGTTTTTCTCATTTTGTTTTTCTCAAAACAAAGATGAATATGAAGCGCGTATAAATCTTAAAGAATTTCCAGAAAGGACTAAAAGCTATTTTAATTTTATTTCTTACGATGCTAAGTATTTGAAATTTTACAAAGAAATTGATAATGAAAAGCAAAGTTTTGAAGCAAAATTCAAAATTAATAAATTGCACTATAGTGTCGAGTTTGATACTCTTGGAAACCTAGAAGACCTGGAAATTGTTATCAAAAAAAAGTTCATCTCTAAAGAAATATTCAAGCAAATTGATTTTTACTTTAATTCAAATTTTAAGAAAACACGAATTATTAAAATTCAAAAACAATATGTAAATTATACTGATAAAAGTGACAAGTATTTTATTCAGCATATTGTAAAAAATCCAAACAATAAACATACTCACTTTGAAATTATTGCTGAAACAAAAACAGAAAAGAAGCATGAGTTGAGAGAATTTACGTTTGACCGAAACGGTTTATTTCAAAAATCCAGATTAGTAACCTCTTCTTCTTACGAGCATGCGTTGTATTAATTTATTTTTAACACTAGTACTTTGTTTCTCTAGTTTTAATGCTATTTCGCAAATTGATTTTAGCACATTAGGAGAATCTGCCTTATCCATTAACCATAAGGTTTCAAAAGAATACAGCATTAATTTTGCTTTTAGAAGTCGGTATTTTTTGTATAATCATAAGACTGTTCAATACCTACAACAGCAAGTTGATTTTTATCATTTTTCTACATTTAAATTAAACTATAGCCACAAATTAAGTTTTGGAGTGTATTACAGAAATAGAGATTGGTTTGAAACTGGTAGCGATGAGTTACGTTTTACACAACAATTTAACTATACAAAACAAAAGCTTGGTGTGCGTTACGGACATCGTTTTAGAGCAGAACAACGCATTTTAGAGAACCTAACTATTTTTAGGCAACGCTATCGGTTTGCAGTAGACTTCCCTTTGAATGGAGAAAAACTAGATATTGGCGAAACTTATTTAGTAAGTGCCATTGAAAGTTTATTAAGTTTAAGTAAAACCGAAAAATTTGAGACCGATATTAGAATTTCTGCACAAATAGGATGGCAAATTACCCAAGACTTAAAACTTCAAACAGGTTTAGAGCATCGATTAGAAGCTTTTAATTTAATTGCTAAAAATAATTTATTTGTATTAACCTCAGCCATTTTAAAGATTTAAACTTAGTTTCCTTTGTGCATAATCAAGCTATTGGTATGGTAAATGATTGTGTAGTTGGATGTTTTAGACACGACAAGAAAAACAAATATATTTTAGGATAATTCCATAAATGCGATTCTTTCACTTAAAATCTCAAACTAATAATTAAATCTCCTTTTTATAAGGAACTAAATCTAATATTTTCTGCATTGCTTCAAGTCTTGCAGAACTTTTTCTATTGGCTTTAATAATTATCCAAGGCGAGATTTCTGTATTTGTTTTAGCAAACATTCGATTCTTATAATCTGTATAAGAATCCCAAAGTCTAATGGCTTGCTGATCAACTTTACTTAATTTCCATTTCTTTATTGGACTTGTTTTAATATCGTCAAAACGTTTTTTTTGTTCAGTTTTTGAAATTGAAAAATAGAATTTTATAACACGTATTCCAGATTCGATTATCATACGTTCAAAATCATTTACCTGATTCATGAAAATGTTATATTCTTCTTCGGTACAAAATCCGTTCACTGGTTCTACAACCGCCCGATTATACCAACTTCTATCAAAAAAGACGATTTTACCTTCTCTTGGTAAATTATTTATGTAACGCTGAAAATACCATTCTCCTTGCTCTTCGTCTGTGGGTTTTGGCAAGGCTACTACTTTAAATTCACGTGGATTTAGATGTTGTGTAATACGACGAATGGCACCCCCTTTCCCTGCGGCATCGCGTCCTTCAAAAATGATTACAACTTTTTCGTTGTTTGTCTCAACCCACTGCTGTAACTTAATGAGCTCGCCTTGTAATTTTTTTAATTTACTTTCGTAGTTCATTATCCGAACAGCTTTTACAGGCGTCATCCCATCTTCTAATAAAAAATATTTTAAGCCTTTTTTAGAATTTAGCTGTTTTAAACTTTTATCTGATAATTTTTGCATGTCTTAATCAATTTGTTTTATCATTCTATGATAGCGTTGAACAACATTTGGATCTGGCAGAATAGTCGTTCCTGAGTTGCCCTTCCCTTCATAATTAAATTTAGAAAGTACGTGCCTCATGCTTTCTAACCGTGCTTCTTTTTTATTATTGGTTTTAATAATAATCCAAGGGCTAAATGAAGTATGTGTTTTACTATACATTTGCTCTTTAAAATAGGTGTACTTGTCCCAAAGTATTTGGCCTTGTTTATCTACCTCACTAAATTTCCATTCTTTTAATGGATTTGCCATTCTGGAATTAAAACGTCTTTCCTGTTCGTCTTTAGAGATTGAAAACCAAAATTTAATTATAATAACTCCATCTTCATAAAGCATATGCTCAAATTCGGTTACCTGGACCATAAACTTATTATACGCTTCTTCATTACAGAAACCCATAACAGGCTCCACAACAGCCCGATTGTACCAACTTCTGTCAAAAAAAACAAGTTCTCCAGGATCTGGTAATTCTTTAATATATCGTCTAAAATACCATTGACCTCTCTCTACATCGGTTGGTTTTGTAAGTGCAACCACTCGCATGGACCGTGGATTTAAATGCTCTGTAAATCTACGTATTGCACCACCTTTCCCAGCGGCATCTCGCCCTTCGAATAAAATGCAAACACGCTTATTATGTTTTGCAACCCATTGCTGTAAATCGACCAATTCTGCCTGAAGTTTAAGTAGTTCTTTTTCGTAATTAACAGAATACAGAATGCCATTATAGGCTTCTTCTGGTAATTTATCTTTAAGGATTTTTAGAAATTCTTCTTTATTATTTCCTTTTTGGAAATCGTCTCGTGTAAGCATATATTTATAAATAAGGCACTAATATCAACAATTTTTTATGCATTTAATATGACTTTTATCAATTTATTATGGATAAGAACTCTGCTCTAGAAATCTCCTCAGCTCCCAAACTTTGCAAGTGATTGGTGTAAACCTGACAATCTATAAGTTTGTAATCCGTATTCTGAACAAACGAAATAAATCCAACTTTACTAGCATTGCTTTCTTTAGTAAACATACTTTCACCACAAAACACACCATTACTTATATCAACACCATAAAGCCCTCCAACTAAACTATCATCTTTCCAAACTTCAACAGACTTGGCATAGCCTAATTCATGAAGATTTGTATACGCTTCAATCATCGTATCTGTAACCCAAGTACTTTCTTGTCCGTTTCGTTTCACAAAAGCACATTCGGAAATTACCGCTTTAAAATCCTTATTTACAGTAATCTTATAATCTCGATTTCTCATGATTTGTTTCATGCTTTTTGAAACTTTTAGTTTTTCTGGAAACAAAACAAATCGGGGATCTGGAGACCACCACAAAATTGGCTCATCAGTTTCAAACCATGGAAAAACCCCCTTTTTATAAGCTAGCAGTAACCGCTCAGTAGACAAATCGCCTCCAACAGCTAATAAGCCTTCTGGAGTAGCTTTATTAACATCTGGAAACCATATATTTTCATTTAGGTAATGCATTTGGAGTCAATTTAAAAAACCTCAACGTTAAATTAAACATTGAGGTTTATTTTATGAGATTTGTGTTTTTACGAGAATTACAAAAATTTATATTTTAGATAATTTTCATGACCCCTTCCGTCTTTTGATTCCTTAGAATCAAAAGACACCTTACCTTAAAAAAGGAAGGCGTTTTTTTAAATTAAAACGGTAAATCGTCGTGATCTTCTTCTTTTAAATCGCCTGCAGGCTCAAAAGCATCTGCTGGCGGTACTGGGGGCATGTTTTCGCCTCCTGCCTCAGATTGTAATGCTTCTATTCTCCATCCTTGAATAGAGTTAAAATATTTAGTCTCCCCTTGAGGGTTAACCCATTCTCTACCACGTAAATTAATGTTTATTTTAACTTGTTGCCCTACTTTATAGCTGTTTAGCAAATCTGTTTTATCTTGAACAAATTCCACCATGATGTGCTGTGGGTATTGCTCTTCAGTTGTTACTACAACTTCTCTTTTTCTAAACCCATTACTTCCAAAAGTTTGAGTTTCTCCAACCATTTTTATTCTTCCTTGAACTTCCATGTATTCGTAATTAATTATTTACTTTGTTATTAATTATTCTCTAAAATTATTTTTTAACTACTCTAAGATAGTAATATTTTCCATGCACTTTCAATATCTCCAAAACTGAGATAGTTACGTGCCAGTTTATGTTTTTCTCTATGTGTTGCCGTTTTGATATTTGGATATCTCCCTCCTACTTCTTCAACAAAAGCATTTACACTTTCTTCATTTGGTAATGCTTTAATATTTGCCAACATTCCTAAATTATTTCCTGTTAAAATCATGCTGTTTTTAACATGGTCTGGAAAAGCATCAACACCAATCCCTATGGTTGAAAGTGGTTTTGGTATTTCAAAAAAACCTTCTTTAGCACGACTGTAATAACTGCCTCCTGCTCTAGCTACTAAATCTATTTTTTTTTGGTCGATAGCCTCATTATCATCAAGTACCTCTTCATCAATATGTAGTTTAACCACTTCACATATAATTAAATTTCCAGCACCTCCCTCAGTTCCTAATTTAATAATGTCATTTACTCTACACTCAAACTGCACTGGTGCTTCACCAACTCTAAATGGCTTTACGATATCCGACTTAAGCATAGTTAATCCTGATTTCTCAAACTCATTAACCCCCTCAGGATACTCTGTACTACTTAATGACATTTGATGCACCATATCAAAATTCACCACGTTAATAACTACTTCTTTTGTGGCTTCAGCATTTATTAAAGTATGCTTAATCGTATTATCTCTTATGCGTCTAGCAGGAGAAAAAATTAGTATTGGTGGATTTGCACTAAATACATTAAAAAAACTAAATGGTGACAAGTTTGGGTTTCCATCAGCATCAACTGTACTTGCAAAGGCTATAGGTCTTGGCGCTACAGCACTCAACAAATAACCGTGTAATTTACTGGTTGATAAGCTTTTTGGATCTAATGACAGCATTCGCCTTTATAATTTTAACAAATGTAATTAATCTATAACGCATCTAAAAACAGACTTACTAACAACTTGGACAATAATATTAACAGATTTGCATTATATTACAAGTTAATACCAATTTAGTACAAATGATTTTTACAAAACATAGTAATGCTTTCCGTTGGATAATTATTATTACCTCCTTTGCCATTGTTTCTCTTATTCTATGGAAAACATATGAGTTTTTTCAGCATTTTAAAGATGAGGAGCGTAACAAAATGGAAAATTGGTCTTTTGCACAAACCGAGTTTGTTAATTCTGATACAAACACCAATTTAAATCTTACGCTTAAAATTTTAAACAGTAATACTTCTACGCCTATGATTGTTGTAGATAAAGAAGGGAATTTAAGTAGCTCAAATAATATTGATGAAAACAAAATTAAAGACGCTTTATATGTTAAAAAACTAATTGAGATATTTAAAGGCGAAAACAAACCTATTGAAATAAGATATCAAGGTGAAATTTACTCCACCATATATTACGGAAACTCACCCTTATTAAATAAACTAAAATATTACCCCTTAGCATTAATACTTATTGTTGTTTTATTTGGGGCTGTAATTTTCTTTTTTTACAGTAGTAATAAAAATGCTACTCAAAACAAATTATGGTCTGGTATGGCCAAAGAAACAGCACATCAAATTGGCACACCTTTATCCTCTTTAATTGGTTGGACTGAACTATTAAAAACGGAACATATAAATCCAGAATATATTACTGAAATGGAAAAAGACGTAAACCGTTTAAGCACCATTGCAGAACGTTTTAGCAAAATAGGATCTTTGCCTACTTTAGAAAAAGCTGATATTATAAAGGAAACTATAGAGGCTTATGATTACTTAAAAACGCGGTCATCAAAACTTATTGATTTTGAACTTATAGTCCCTAAAGGTGAAATTCCAGTAAATCTAAATAAACAATTATACAGTTGGACTATTGAAAACCTAGTAAAAAATGCCATTGATGCCATGAAAGGAAGAGGAAAACTTACCGTTGAAATTTCGCAACTTGAAAATGATGTAAAAGTTAGTGTTACAGATACTGGAAAAGGCATTTTAAAAAAACATTTTAACACCATTTTTGAACCCGGTTATACAACAAAAAAGCGTGGTTGGGGCTTAGGTTTATCTCTATCTAAACGTATTATTGAAGATTTCCATAACGGAAAGATTAAAGTTTTACAATCTGAAAAAGAAAAAGGTAGTACCTTACAAATAAGTTTAAAACGTGCACTATAAAGAATTTCTGGTATCCAAATTCTTTATTTAAATTTCCGTTTTTTTCAGGAATAACAATTCCAAAGGAAACCACAAGGCGAAAGATTAGTATGTTTTTTTTAACTAAACACTAATTTGTATGGATGAAAAACTAATTGATGTTAAAGAAGTGGCACTAAAAAATAATTGTCCGGAGTGTTTTAGTAAAGATGGTTTACGCTTAACTTTTAAACAAAAAATAAAAGAAACGAAATACTACAAATCGGTAACTTCTGTGATACACCATGAGATTTCTTGTAACACATGTAAATCTGTAATTTACCCTGTGCAATGGACGGATGATATTGATCGTGTTTTTGAATATCAGAAAAAGGCTTTCAACCCAAATAAGCCCTCAACATATTTAAAAAAAGTGTCTTGGATTGCCCTTGGAATAACTACAGCAATAATTATTCTTATAGTATTTTTAATATTTTATATGAATTTATAATTGCGCTTTGATAGCTTTTGCTAAAGCCTCAAATTCTTCTGAAGATAATTTTACTTTCTGAATAAATCGTGCATCATCCATAGAGTGCAATGGAATTAAATGCACGTGTGCATGCGGCACTTCTAAACCAATAACGCTTATGCCAATGCGCTTACAAGGCACTACTTTTTTTAAGCCCAAAGCAACCGTTCTTGAAAAACTCATTAAGCCAGTATAAGTGGCTTCATCTAAATCGAAAATTTTGTCGACTTCTTTTTTTGGAATACAAAGCGTATGTCCTTTAGCATTTGGATTCACATCAAGAAATGCCAAAAAATCGTCAGTCTCTGCTATTTTATAACAGGGCATTTCGCCGTTTACTATTTTTGTGAATATGGAAGCCATATGTTTTCTGAGACCTTTCAGGTTTTTAAAACCTGAAAGGTCTTTTTAATTTATCTTGTTATTTCTATAATATCAAATTTCATAGTACCATTAGGCACTTGTATTTCAGCAACATCACCAACTGATTTACCTAATAAGCCTTTTCCTATTGGAGAATTAACCGATATTTTTCCTGAAGCTAAATCTGCTTCCCCATCCGCAACCAAGGTATAATTCATTTCCATACCATTGGTTTGATTTTTTATTTTCACTTTCGATAGCACCAATACTTTAGAATTATCTAACTGAGACTCATCAATAATACGAGCACCAGCTAAAGCGTCTTCTAATTTAGAAATACGCATTTCTAACATCCCTTGGGCTTCTTTAGCAGCATCGTATTCTGCGTTCTCACTTAAATCGCCTTTATCTCTAGCTTCAGCAATAGCTTTTGAGGCCTTTACGCGCTCTACATCTTTAAGTTGTCTTAACTCGTTTCTTAATTTTTTTAATCCCTCAGGTGTGTAGTATGATACTTTACTCATAACTTCATCGTTTTACTTAATAAAAGATGCTGAGAAACTTCAAATAACGCATTGAAGCATTCAGCAAATAAAAAAATCCCGCATACACGAGATTTTAACAAAAGTACAAAATTTTAGTTAAATATGTATTGAAAACATGAATAGACTTTACCTTAAGCCTTATTTAAAATTAAAAACCATTCTAAGAAAATATACAAAATATTTAAATAGGCAATTTGCTTTTTATTGTAAATTGCATTTAAATTATCATAGACTTATGAAAACATTTTTTAGCCTAATATTATTTACTTTTTTACTGTCTTGCAGCGGTAATTCTAACGATGATAGAAACTGTAGATTCTTACTAGATATTGGGGTTAATCGACAAATAGATCTTAATTTATTTCCTTTCACAGAACTTCTTTTTCCTGGTAATTCCGTTTATGTCCCAAACGAAGGAAATGCTGGCATTATAATATCTACAACCACCGGTAAAGATTTCTATGCTTGGGATGCTGCAGATCCTAATCATCAACAAAGTAGTTGCTCAGTTTTGGCTCCTGAGGGGCTTTTTGCAACTTGTGGTTGTGAAGATGCTAATAAATATGAATTGGTTAACGGAACGGCTGTTGGACAAAATGATTTAAGATGTGCTTTAAGAAATTATCGTGTTCAACAAACAGGAAACACCCTTTTAATTTTTAACTAAAAAAGCGCAGTTAATATAATACCAACCACGCTTTTTCTCCTTTAATATTTCTTAAAATTTCAACGTAACACCTACCAAAAAGTTAGTTCTAGCTTGCGGATAATATACATAAAATCCGCCACCATAATCAAAACCATTAGCATTATATTCTTCACCCAAAACGTTATTTAACATCCCATTAATTAAAATGGATTTAAAAATTGCTTTAGGTTTAAATTCATAATTCAAATTAAAATCAACAACACTATAAGCTTCTAAATTCGAGGCTTTATCTCCTATATTATTCATTAACTGCTCTCCAACATATTTTCCTATAAGTGATAATTGCAAGTCTTTAATTGGCGTATAATTTAATGCTGAAGTAGTAATAACATCTGGAGAATAGGCTATATCTGTTTCGCCTAATTTATTACCATCTAAAAACTGTCCTTTATTCAAATTACGATTTCTACTGATTGTTGCATTAGACTGAACGCTAAAATTATCTGTTACTCCAATAACAGCCTCTAACTCAAAACCTGCTCTATAACCTTCTCCTGCATTGGCTCTTATTGGCGCTCCTACATCATCAATAGCGCCTGTTAAAACCAACTGATCATTATAATACATTAAGTAAGCATTTGCATTAAACTTTATGTTTTTACTTGCATATCTATACCCTAATTCAAAATCATTTAATTGCTCAGGATTAACCTCTGCACTGTTTTCAAAATCTGTTCTACTTGGTTCTCTATTTGCTCTTGCATAAGAAGCATACACATTCGTTTGTTCGTTTAAATTGATACTTACTCCAACTTTTGGATTTATAAAATTGTATGTCTCGTCAATTTCAAAAGGGTTACGTTTAGAGTCTATACCTGTGGTTTTATAATCTACATGTCTATACTGAACATCACCATATAGGCTTACTTTTTCATTGAGTTGATACGTTGCTTTAGCAAATCCACTAGCATCTCTTTTTATGCCTTGCCCAAAATAATAACGATAATCTTTAGGAATACTTACAGCATATTGAGCCCAAATTACTTCCCCAAAATGGTCGCCTTCATATAAACTGAAAGAACCTCCAGTGACTAAATCTAAATTTTCATTCTTATAATTTAAGCTTGCATTAGCAACATAGAAGTTGTTATCTAGCCAGCGTCTTCTGGCATAATCCATACTTTCAACAACATTCCCTTCAACAGTAATAGGATTTAAGCCAATAAAAGAACGCTGAGAATCATCAGAGAAAAACACATTAGTATAAAAGTAATCATCTATATATTCCTCATAAAACCCTCTTCCGTTGGTATAATTCAATCCAATGTTTAAAGAAAGTGTATTATCAAATCGTTCATTCCAATGCAATTGATAATGATCTTGCTTATAATTATCTACCTGGTCATCATAAAAGCCTGTAATAATTCCTGCATCATCCATAATGGTTCCTGCAACATTATATGTTCTGTCAGAATCAATGGTAAATACATCAACACCATACCATGCTTGATAAGTAACTTCTTGTCCGCCAAACGCAAGTGCTTTAATTAATCTTTTATCATCTTTATAAGTTCCTTGTAAGAAATACGATTTTAAATCTGAACTTGCTCTATCAATAAACCCATCCGAAGTGATTTTTGATAATCGCCCTGAAAGTTCAATATGGTCATTCAATAATCCAGTGCTAAACTTCACATTGTGTCTAAGCGAATTAAAACTACCATAACTATTAGAAATTGAAGCCGAAGCTTCTTTACTAACAGCATCAGTTAAAATATTCACACTTGCTCCAAAAGCACCAGACCCGTTTGTTGATGTTCCTACACCACGTTGTACTTGAAGATTCTCAATAGATGATGAGAAATCCTGTAAATTTACCCAAAACGTACCTAAGCTCTCAGCATCGTTATAAGGTATTCCGTTTATAGTGATGTTTGTAGACTCACTACTCACCCCTCTAATACGAATACCGGTATAGCCTATTCCAGCTCCCGCATCACTTGTGGTGACTACAGAAGGCAAATAGTTTAATAATACAGGAATATCCTGCCCCAAATTACGCTTTGCAAGTTCTTCCTTAGAAACATTGGAATGTGTAATTGGCGAATCTGCATTTACACGAACAGCATTTACTAAAACTTCATCTAGTTTTTCTGTTTTAGTTGAATCTTGTGATTTTTGATTTTGTTGTGCATTAGCACTGACTGATAACACGAGTAGTGTTAAAAAAAGAAATAAATTTTTCATTACGATTATGTTTATAATCGAATAAAAAGAGGTCATTATTCTTTATTGTTAATAATTAGTTTTTTGTCATTACGATGAATTTTTACGTCGTGGTAATCTCTTCCTTTTTAACAGATTGCCACAGTCATTAAAAAATGACTTCGCAATGACGGTACATTTTATTTCCTAAACAGCATTACCTGTTCTAGGTTCAATGGGTATGATCTCAGCCGATAATAGGCACCCCTTTTTTGAGAACGAGGCAAAGATATGTTAGATTTCTGAATTTCGATTTACGATTTTCGATTTTTTTAGTCGAAATCTGGTTTTTGTCTATTTGCCTTCTTTTCAGAGTGTTTTCGTTTACTTTTAAGTCGTTTTCTAATCACAGACTTTGGGACTTTTGTTGGGCGACGCCTTTTTGGAACTTTTAAAGCATCTTTTATTAAGGCAAAAAAACGTTTTATTATAATGTCTTTGTTTTTATGCTGGCTCCGGCTTTCTCCACATTGTAAAATCAGCAAACCTTCTTTTGTTAATCTGTTTTGAAGTTTTCTGAAAAGACGTTCTTTTTGATCGTAATTAAACAATAGCGTGTCTGACAAATTAAACGTTAATTCAACTTTTGAAGATACTTTATTTACATGTTGCCCACCACTGCCCGAACTTCTTATGGCTTTAAAAGTTAATTCTTTCAGTATGGTTTCCTCATCAAACATAAATACCAATTAGGTTTTAAAATAAACTATATAATTCGTTTCTATCTCGCCCATATTTCAATATAAAATAAAATCGTAACTATGGCTATCCTTTAATTTTCTATTTTATCTGAAAAAGAAATAATTCAAATTATTTATAGCTCATTTTAAAACCTAATTGGTATGGGATACTTGATGCACAGGTTGCAGTAAATCATTTACTGTTTTTACCGGATTAAACGTTTCAAGAGGTACTTCTACAAAAATGGAATTCCAGTACGCCATACTTCCATTCCATAATCCAGGAAGCTCTAAAGCATCTATATCTACTCCATTTTGAGTTTTCGTAGTAATAAAAGCAGCTTCAGAATCCACAAACTTTGTCAAGTCAAATTTTTCGCCTTTATAATTTTTAACGCCACAAACTAAATCTGTAGGATTAAAATGCGTTGCTTTATAAACAATACTTTGTTGATTTTTTTTGCTAAAATTAATCTGAGCAAACTCAACTATTTGTAACGATATATTACCATGCTTATCCTTAACCCAAAACGGACCACCACCAGGTTCCCCTTGGTTTTTAACCATGCCACAAACACGCATAGGTTTATTCAATTTATCTTTTAAATATTTTACTTTTTCCTCAGCAGTAAAATCCTCAAAATCAATAGTAATAGGCACATTTAGCCTGTACCTTAAAAATAAAGCCATTACTTTAAAATCTGTATCAGTTAAATTTCCAGAATCCAATTTGTGCATGTATTTAAACACCTTTTCTTGGGCTTCAATTAGCACACCTGCTAATAATTTCTTGTAATCAGAAACGCCAATATTTCTATTTGACACAACAATATTATCAATGTTTTTAATAAAAATTAAGTCATTATTTAAATGATTTAAATTTTCTAAAAGCGCTCCATGTCCAGCAGGTCTAAATAATATAGATCCATCTTCCTTTCTAAACACCTCATCTTTTTTTGTTAGCGCCACTGTTTCAGTAGCTTCATTTTGATATGAAAAAGACACATTAAATATGGTATTTGTTTGCTTTTCTAGCGCTTCTCTTATGCGACTTAACTCATTTGTAAAATATAATTGATGGTCTTTAGAAACCGTAAAATGGAGGTTTGCTTTTCCGTTAGAAGACGCATATAGTGTGGATTCAAACAAGTGCTCTTCAAAGGCTGTTTTTACTTTTTCTTCATATTTATGAAATGGCAACAAGCCCTTTGGAAGAAAACTATAGTTAAGTCCGTTTTCATCAAGCATCGTTTTTACAAACTGTAAACATTTTTCATCTTCAGATAAAGTATCAAAATCGGGATTCGATTTTTTAATTTTAGACAAAACCTCATCGTAAAACGGAAACTGCTTTAACTCTTCAATAAAAGTAAAAATTAATGCATCATTCTTCCTGTCTGCATACTTTTCAATACTCTCTTTTGAAGACTTGAAATTTTTTAAAAACTGAAACAAAAATTTAAACATTCTAGTTGCAGCGCCTGAAGCTGGAACAAACTTAATTATAGAATATTCATTTTGTTTAGCTTCGTACAAGCCTATAAATTCTTGTGTTTCGGTTTCATCATAACGCTCAATTCCCTTTCCAATAGTCGCAGCAGCAACTAAAGCAGAAAAAGACATACCATCTTTTAATCGTGATACTTGTGCATTTACCTCATCAATTGTAATGCCTTTACTTTTTATTTGTTGAATATCTTTATTTGAAAACATTTATACTTTGATATTTAATAGTTTGTCAATATGTTTCACAGCGGTTTCTAAACGCGTTTTTTTATCTCCTTTTAAAAGTACATAAGTTTTTTTATATTTTTCTAAAGCGCTTTGAAAAGCTTCAAACATGTCTTTTCTATGCTCTGGCTTATCCCGCAAATCATCAGCTTCCCATGGTGTATCAATATAAGTTAAAAAATACAAATCGTACGAATTTCCTAATGCATGTTTTTCAAGAATCGGGTCGCAACTTCCCAAATAATATGCCTCAGCATACACTTTGGTTTCTAACAAATCGGTATCGCAAATTAAAACAGAATCTGTTTTTTTTGCCAATTCGTTTTCAAGTTTTATTTGTCCTTCAGCAATGGGTAACAAATCATGTGGCTCGCATGTTTTACGCTCATCATTCCATTTTTTTTGAAGATATTCACGCGCATATTCTGGTACCCAAACCGAGTTATAATGACGCGCCAATTGACGAGATAGTGTTGTTTTTCCAGTAGATTCTGGACCAAACAAAACTACTTTTACGCAGTTAGCGGGTTGTTGTTTATACTTTTCTTCCATGCAAAATATCCAAAAACGGCAATAAATGTAAATCCTAAATACTGTAAACTAGTAAATGTAAATCCTTTATAAAAATACAAAGGAATAGAAATAAAGTCTCCAATAATCCAGAAAATCCAGTTTTCTAGCTTCCGCCTTGCCATTAACCACATACCTACAAAAAATATAGCTGTAGTTATGGTGTCAATATAAGCTACCCAACTCGTCCATTTATCAAACGCTTGGTAAACTAAGTAAACAAATAGTAAGGTTGCTAAAAAGATGGCTATACTTATTTTTTTTTCGTTGAAAGACATTCTAGAAATTGGAGTAACATGTTCATCATCCACTTTTCTTGTCCATATATACCAACCATAAACACTCATTATAAAATAATAAGCATTAATCATCATATCGCCTAACAATTCCCACTTAAGTAATAAATACACAAAAATAATAGTACTTATCATACCCGTGGGAAACACCAAAACCTTGTTCTGTTTTGAAAACCAAACAGAAAGGAAACCAAAAATTACGGCTACAATTTCTAGAACAATATCTATAGTTTCATATCCAGCATATTGCCCGAAGAAAAACTCAAAAATGAGGTTCATAATCGTGTCTGTCTGATTTTACAATTTTCATATACAAAAGACCTCTTTCAATTAATTCGAAAGCTTCTTTTATTTCGGTAGTAAGTAGATGCATCACATCATCATAATCACCATAAACTTGAGTGCTTAATGGGTTTTCAAGCACTTTTAAGTTTGATGCTCTTAGTTTTTTAATAAAATGAATGATGGCCGGTTCGTAATCGTCATGCAATGGTGTTAAGGTTAATTCTACTGATATTTTCATAAGCTCAAAGCCCTTCTTAATCTCCCCAAAGGAAAGAAACTGTTATGTTAAACTTCATTATTTTTTACCACAAATTAAATTTTTTTTTTCAGTTTTACCCAATTAAATTCGTGCATTAGTGGCTATTTTTTTATCTCTTCAAAAAACATTTCATCTTCTTCAAAGGCTGTCCCAATAACAATCAAATCTGCCCCAGCATGATAGGCATTTTCTAATTGAGCTTTACTTCTAATACCCCCGCCTACGATTAAAGGAATATCCATTTCTTGTTTAACCCTTTTAATAATAGTAGGAGTTAAGGGTTCTTTAGCACCGCTTCCCGCTTCTAAATACATAAGCTTCATTCCTAAAAACTGTCCTGCTTTTGCGGTATCAACTATACTCTGAATATGTTCTCTGTGCATTGGCTTAGTACCTGTAACCATTTGTACAGCTGTTTCCTTACCGCTTTCAATTAAAATATAACCTGTTGAAATGACTTCCAAATTTGTATTTTCCAATTTTGAAACTGCCTCTACATGTTTCCCAATTAAATAGTCTGAGTTTCTCCCCGAAAGTAAAGATAAAAACAACAATCCATTTGCTTTATCGGTTATTTGACTAATATCTCCGGGAAATAAAACAATTGGTAAGGTCGTGTGCTCTTTAATTTCTGAAACTAAACGATCTGTAGCGTCTTCATCAACAATACTTCCTCCAATAAAAATATGCGTGGCGATAGATGCATTCACTTTTTCAATAAAACAAGTCGTATTTTTAATTGAAAATTTATCAGGATCAATTAATACTGCCAATAATTTTTGATTTTTACTAATAGAATCTTGTATGTTTTTATATATCAAATTCATTAAGCAATTGCGTAAGCACATGTAAATCCTTCAAACTCTAAAAAGTGAATATTGTAACGGTATTTTTTCGCTTCATAATCAACCCAAGCGATGGTTTCATTATCGTCTTTTGAAAACGGGATGACTAAACAATGCTGTTTAAAACTCAATCCGGGTGTACAAAAAAGTTTGTAAAGTGATTCTTTAACACACCAAATTGCTGTGAGTGTCTTAATATAATCAGCAGCGTCTTTATTTAAATAATCAAACTCATAATCAATAAATTTGTGCGCTATAACACTAATCTTATCACGTTGTTTTTCAATATCAATCCCAACTATCAAATCACTAACAATAACTGCCGAAAAATTAAACGAATGGGTAATAGAAATCTTTTTACCATCCCTTAAATGCGGTTTTCCGTTTTCATCATAAAACAAATCTGCATCTGTATATCCAAATTCTTGCAATAAATGGCGTACACTTAAAAACCCGCGCTGATGCAATTCACTTTTCATCCCTAAAACACGGTCTAAAGCAACTGGCTTCAAACTAACCTTCTCCATTAAATCCTTATAAGACTCCGCAATCTTCCAGATTTTAACAGTAGTTTGTGAATTTGGAGTAATGGTTTTATATAACGGCATTTAATATTCTAAAAGTTAATAGTTATCTTTGCAACCTCTAAGCAGAAAAGTGTTTTTTCTAGAAGCGAATTTAAGTATTTTAAGTTCTAAACACAATGAAGCTTAGCATTTAAAAACAAAAGAAAAATTACTATGAGTACAAAAACAATTCCTTACGTAGCTAGCAAAGTAAAAGATTTATCTCTTGCTGATTGGGGACGAAAAGAAATAGAGTTAGCTGAAGCTGAAATGCCAGGTCTAATGAGTCTTCGTGAAGAATACAAAAACGAACAACCACTAAAAGGTGCGCGTATTGCTGGATGTTTACACATGACTATCCAAACTGCGGTTTTAATTGAAACTTTACAAGCTCTAGGAGCTGAAGTAACTTGGAGTTCTTGTAACATATTCTCAACGCAAGATCAAGCTGCTGCTGCAATTGCTGCTGCTGGAACTTCTGTTTACGCATGGAAAGACATGACAGAAGAAGAATTTGATTGGTGTATCGAGCAAACCTTATTTTTTGGTGAAGACAGAAAACCACTTAATATGATTCTTGATGATGGTGGCGATCTAACCAACATGGTTTTAGATAAATACCCAGAATTATCTGCAGGAATTAAAGGTTTAAGCGAAGAAACTACAACAGGTGTTCACAGACTTTACGAGCGTGTAAAAAACGGCACATTAACAATGCCTGCCATTAACGTAAATGATTCTGTTACAAAATCTAAATTTGATAATAAATACGGCTGTAAAGAAAGTGCTGTAGATGCTATCCGTCGTGCTACTGATACTATGCTTGCTGGAAAACGCGTAACTGTTTGCGGTTATGGCGATGTTGGTAAAGGTACAGCAGCCTCTTTTAAAGGCGCAGGAAGTATTGTAACCGTTACAGAAATCGACCCTATTTGTGCACTTCAAGCCGCTATGGATGGCTTTGAAGTAAAACGACTAGAAACTGTTATTGCCAATTCAGATATTGTAATTACAACTACAGGAAATAAAGATATCATTCAAAGTCGCCATTTCGAAGCTTTAAAAGACAAAGCCATCGTTTGTAACATTGGTCATTTTGATAACGAAATTGATATGGCTTGGTTAAATAAAAACTACGGACATACCAAAAACACCATCAAACCTCAAGTAGATAAATATACCATCGACGGAAAAGATGTTATTATTCTTGCCGAAGGGCGCTTGGTAAACCTAGGTTGCGCTACAGGCCACCCAAGTTTTGTAATGAGTAACTCATTTACAAACCAGACTTTAGCACAAATCGAACTTTGGACTAATGCAGATGCTTACCAAAATGATGTGTATATGCTCCCAAAAGCATTAGACGAAAAAGTAGCAAAATTACACTTAGCAAAAATTGGTGTAGAGCTTACAGAACTTCGTGATGATCAAGCAAGTTACATTGGTGTAACTGTTGATGGACCATACAAGCCAGAGCATTACAGATATTAAAACGTTATTGCAAGGAGTTAGCGACGTGGCAGTCTCATTGTTTTAACTAGAATTATAAATTAGAATCCCAAATCCCGATAGTTATCTGGATTTGGGATTTTTTTATTTGGGCGTTACCCCGAAAAGGGGTCGGGCTTTCGGCAGTCGCTTTTTTGTGTTGCATAGGTGCAACAACACAAAAAGAGCTTCAACAAATGCCTCAATCCCTAACGTAGTATACACAACTTCTATTTATCAACCATATCCTCTTCAAAATACCACCATAAACTAGATTCTATAGATTGTTGCATTTTATTAATATCAACACCTTCTTTTAAAAATATAGTAATATTTTCACCTACTCGGTTTTGACCAATACTTTCCCTTATTTCAATAGTTTCTATTTCTTTAAAATGCTCTAAGTGCTTTTTAATTCTTCCATCCAAAGATTCATCACTTAAAAAAATCTTAATGGTTGGTTGTGTTGGGGAGTTTCTAATTTCAGATCTAAATGGCAGCATAATCAAATAATTTCAAGTTATACAAATCACAAATTGCGAATGCAATAGCTTAAAGTTAAGAATTTAATTAATACCTTTTTAAAAAAATTTCATCAATGACAAAAAATCGTATTGAAATACTGAACCAACTCTTATCTCAAATAGAGAAGAACATACCCAATAAAGGGCTTAAAGATGATACCGTTTCAAAGTCTACTATTGGTTGGCAATTAGATCATGCTTTAAAGGTTTTTAATGCCGTTAGCGAGTGGACTAAAAACTCAAATCCAAACGATTATAAATTTAAATTTAGCATTTGGCGCAGTGTTTTATTTCCAATAGGCTATTTCCCTAGAGGCAAAGTAAAAGCACCTAAATATGTATTGCCTCCAGAAATTATTGAAACTGAAGATTTAAAAAGTCAATTACAATCCGCAAGAGCACATATTAAAAAACTAGAAACACTTCCTGAAAAATCTTATTTCAAACATTTTATATTTGGGATGCTAACCAAAAAACAAACGCTTCGTTTTTTAGAAATGCACACCAATCATCATTTAAAAATCATCCATGATATTTTAAATAAAAAATAAGCACACTAAAGAAACTTCAAAATTGTTAATTCTTTATTCAGAATTAACAATAATGTATTTATATTTCTTTTAATTTTAATGCATGAAAAGTCCCCAAGCACATCAAATTAAAAAATCAAAAAAAAACTACAGGGTTGTACGCCCTATACAAACTGGATTTTCTAGTCCTGCAACACACTACACTGAGCCTAGAATAGATCTTAATGATGTACTGATTGAAAACGCATCTTCAAGTTTTTATGTAAGAGTGATTGATGATTCTTTTTCAGATTTCAACATCTTTAAAAACGATGTGCTTATTATCGACAAGGCTTTAACACCAAAAAAAAACCAGTTAGTTATTGTTATTCAAGACGAAGCGTTTAAAATTGTTAGAATAGAACATGGTAGCACAACCAAATTGCAAATCTGGGGCGTTATCACTTACATTATTAAATCTGTTTTATAACTATGATTGCCCTTGTAGATTGTAATAGTTTTTACGCCTCTTGTGAGCAGGTTTTTAGGCCTGATTTACAAAATAAACCTGTTGTAGTTTTAAGTAATAACGATGGCTGTATTATTGCTGCAAATAAAGAAGCTAAAGCATTAACAGACATTCCTATGTTTCAGCCCATATTTAAAATTAAAAAAGTACTAGATGATAATAACGTGGTATGTTTTTCATCTAACTATACGCTCTATAGTGATATGTCTCGTAGAGTTATGGATACTCTAAAAAAGTTTTCTCCATTAATAGAAGAGTATAGCATTGATGAAAGTTTTATAGACCTATCCTATTACAAGAATGAGGAGTTAGAGGATATCGCTCATAAAATAAAAGACACCATATACAAAAATACAGGAATTCCTGTTGGCGTTGGCGTTGCAAAAACAAAGTCGCTTGCAAAAATGGCCAACAAGTTTGCAAAAAAAATCCCTGAAAACAATAATGTTTATGTTATCAATTCGGAAGAAAAACGAAAGCATTTATTAGTAAGTTCTAAAATTAAAGACATTTGGGGTATTGGCAGAAAACATACGGTTCGCATAGAAAATAAAGGTAAAAAAACAGCGTGGGATTTTGCTAATATGGAAGTCGCCTGGGTGAGAAAAGAACTAACTGTTATAGGCGAACGCCTTTGGCGAGAACTTAATAATTTACCTTGTTTAGACATGGTTAGGCTACCTAATGCAAAAAAAGGGATTGGTACAGCCAAATCTTTTGGATGTAAATTATCTGATTATGGATTAATTGAAGAAGCTTGCAGTTATTATGTGGCTGAAGTTGCCGATTTATTAAGGCAACAAAAAAGTGCAGCAAACCAAATAGAGGTGTTTTTAGCCACTAATTACTATAGTGATTACGACAAACAATATCACAATAAAATTATTATTACATTAGATAGCCCGACAAATAGCACCATTAAATTAACCCAGCAAGCTTTAATGGGTTTGAAAAAAATCTATAAAGCTGGGTATCGGTACAAAAAAGTTGGTGTGAATTTATTTAATCTGGTTCCAGAAGACCAAATTCAATTGAGTTTATTTACAGCACCTTCTAAGATTGAAAATAAAAAATTAACCAAAACTATAGACACTTTAAATAGCAAGTTTGGTAAAAACAAAGTAAAACTTGCCACCGTTGGTAATCGAGAAAAACAATGGGCATTAGTTAAAGAACATCGTAGCCCTAGGTTTACCACACAATGGAAGGAGCTTCTTACTATAGGCAAAGATTAAATATTATGATCTAATACGGATTTTCAATATCCTTCCTAAAAAGTTGTTACTGAGTACTAAATTTGCAATAGCGATTGTAGCGGCATCCTTTGTGAGAAGCTTTAATGTTATATATATTCTAACAAACTAAAACTTCCTAAATAATGAGATCCCGAAACAAGTTCGGGACTGCTTCGCAGAAAGATATAGCGTAAAGCGCGGTGCTTTAGCAATTGCCAAAAAAATTCAAGGGATCAAGACTATTTTATAACGCTATTTCAGGACGAGGCATTACATAAATTTAAAACCCCTCTCTGTAAACAGAAAGGGGTTTTAAAAATTTCAAGAAAGTAATTTCTTAAGCCTCAAAAGGCTCAATAGAAACATAAGATTTGTTGTCTCTTTTCTTGGTGAACTTTACCAATCCATCCACTTGAGCGTGAAGGGTGTGGTCTTTTCCAAGGTAAACATTTTCACCTGGGTTGTGAGCCGTCCCACGTTGACGGATAATGATATTACCTGCACGTGCTGCTTGACCACCAAAAATTTTAACTCCCAAACGTTTCGAGTGTGACTCTCTACCGTTTTTTGAACTACCTACTCCTTTTTTATGTGCCATGATACAATGGTTTTGGATTTATTTATTTAGATAAAGCTGCTATTAAATCTGCTTTTTTCATCGCAGAAATACCTTCAACACCTTTTTTCTTAGCTTCTGCTTTTAATTGGGCTACAGTCATTTTGCTGTAATCTGTTGCTTCTACTTTCGGTGCTGCTTTCTTTGCAGCGGGTTTAGCG
>NZ_JAQWOO010000058.1 GCF_029245835.1 Algibacter sp.
GTTAGTCAAAACTATATTTATTATCAGAATACAAGCAACACGTTATATGTTAAAAAATTAAACAGTGCTGTTAGAAAGCTCTCGTTAATCAATATGCGTGGACAAGCAATTATGGAGTTCACAGATGTTTCTAGAGAGCGATTAGAAAACGGTATACAATTCAATAATGTATCCACAGGCGCTTATGTAGTATGTATACGAACAGACACAAACGAGATGTTAACTAAAAAGATTATTGTGAATTAAAAAAGTAAGTGATAATCTGCATAAAAATATATTTTAGAAGCTAGAAAATAATGGTTCATAACTTTTAAAAAAAGCACTTAACCGGAGTTATTTGTTGTTTTATCGTAAAAAAACACACTTCATCCTTGTTTTATTGAAGGTTAATTCTTAATATTGTTGCTGTTAATTTGTTAAAAATCATGTTTTTTTGGAAAGTACTTCTCTCAAGTATTATTACAAGCAGTCCATTGTATTAAAAGTATCATTTTTTAGTATATAATTAGCTAGTTCCCAAAAGCTATTAAAACTTAACCAATGAAAAAAAATATACTTTTTAAAGTACTTGTTTTATTTGTATTGTTATTTTCTAGTACAACTTACGCTCAAGATTCTGATGGAGATGGGGTGTTAGATATAGTTGATTTAGATAACGACAATGACGGTATATTAGATTCTGTTGAAAATGGATCTACCTCTGAAAATATTGCCTTAATAGGATCCGTAACCTCAAGTTCTGTAGGTTGGGGAGGGGTAATGTCAAGAATAAATGATAATAATACAAATGGTAGATGGAGTTCACGTTCAGTTGGGCATACCAGTGGCTCATCAAAGTATGATTGGGTAGACATAGATTTAGGAAGTTCAAATTATATTAAAAATATTGTTGTTTGGAATAGAACGGATTGTTGTTCAAATAGATTGACAAATGTTTTCTTAATGGTTTCCAAAACTCCATTCCCTTCAAATTATAATTTAGAAAAAGCTAAAAAAAATGCACTTTTTATTCATCAATTTGGAAAATCAAATAACGTAATTTCTATAGATACTTCTATAGGTCAAGAAGGAAGGTATGTTAGAATACAAAAGTCTGGAAAAAACCCAGGGGGAAACTGGCTAAATATAGCAGAAATACAAGTTTTAACGTCGAGTGATTATGATCGTGATGGAATACCAAATTATTTAGATTTAGATAGTGATGGAGATGGAATTCCTGATAATGTTGAGGCTCAAACTACAACAGGTTATATATCCCCTTCGGGTAATGTAAATCAACACGGAATAGATATTAACTATCCTGACGGCATAACACCAGTGAATACTGATGAGGCTGATAATCCGGATTATTTAGATTTAAACTCTGATAACCAGGGTGGGAATGATACTGAAGAAGCAGGAATATTACTTGCAGATAGCGATATGGATGATGATGGTTTGGATGATAATACAGATGCTATTGCTGGTTATTCTGATGCTAATGGGACCATAAATAATCCCGCTAATTTACCAGATATAGATGGCGATGTTAATTTAGGTGGCAATGTGGATTTCAGGGATTATTATGATTTTATTATCCCTTCTAGAGCATCTTTATATTTTAATAGTATAGATAATTATTTGTCTAGAGAATCACTAATAGACGGATTGAATGAAGTAACCATTATGACATGGGTGAAAACTGATTCCGGGAATTCAAAAGACATGACTATAGCTGGTGAAGCATTATCATGTAGTTTGTGGTTTAAAGAAGGAAATAGACCCATGTTTACTATAAAAACAAGTAAAAATGGTGAAAAAACAATTGGAGATTGTCGTACATGCAATAATGTTAAATTTGATGAATGGCATCACATAACAGGAACCTATTCTAGTACTTCGGGGTTAATAAAACTCTATGTTGATGGGTTATTAATAGATAGTTATGAAGTGTCTAATAAAGGCCAATCTATTTTGGCGAGTTCAAATGCAAATGGAACATTTGAAATAGGAAGGTATTCAGACAAAAATGTGGATAATCAATATTTTAAAGGAAATATTGATGAAGTTAGAGTGTTTAATAAGGCATTAACAGATAGTCAAATACAGGGCATGGTTTATCAAGAAATTGAAAATAATTCCGAAAATGTTAAAGGTGTTTTGGTTCAGAAAGATATTCAAGATAGCTCAACAAAAAGTACTATTTCATGGAATAATTTAATAGCTTATTATCCAATGACGGATATCAAAAACACTTCTATATCAGATTTTTCGGGGTATAATAAAAACATTCAAATTCATAATATAGAAACAATACAGGAGCAAACAGCCCCAATGCCCTATGAAACAGCTTCAGATGGCGCATGGACCAGTAAGAATACCTGGTTGCATGGTGATGTATGGGATATTGAAGATATATCAGCGAATAAAGACTATAATATCATAAGAATAAAAAATGATATTACAATTTCAAACTCTATTACTACTAGTGCACTAATTATTAATGAAGGAAATAAATTGACAGTAGAAGGGGATAATTTTATTAAAAATACATGGTATTTAGAATTAAATGGTACTTTAGATTTAGAAAATGACTCGCAATTAATACAAACGGTAACAAGTGATTTAGTCACCTCATCGACCGGTAAAATATTACGACGTCAAGAAGGTGCATCTAGTCCATTTTGGTACAACTATTGGTCGTCCCCAGTAGGCGAGTTAGGAGCCACAAATTTAACAGATAATAATGCCCCAGCAAACAATCCAAACAATACGCCCTTTAGTTTAAACATGCTAAAAGACGAATCTGGCTTTAATGCTTCGTTTACATCAGGTTATACAGGTAATGGAAACATAAGTACGTATTGGTTATATACATTTATAAATGGTAAGACCTATTGGGATTGGGCGCAAATATCAACATCAACAGATTTAAAATCTGGAATAGGTTACACTCAAAAAGGTACAGGAACAGCCGCGACAGAACAGCAATATATATTTGAAGGCAAACCTAACAATGGTACTATTTTGATAGATGTGGAAGATGTAGGCGGACCAGGATCAGTAGCCAACGTATCTAAAACAGAATATCTTGTAGGTAATCCGTATGCCTCAGCAATAGATATATATAAGTTTATAGATGATAACGAAGGTGTTATAAATGGGACTATACAAATCTGGCAACAATGGGAAGGTGCTTCTCATTATCTTAACGAATATCAAGGCGGCTATGCACAAGTAAATAAATTAGGATCTACAAGAGCTCGCCAGTTTAATGGTTCTTCTAAATTCAATAGTGAAACAAAGGGTCGTGGATTAATAATTCCAACTAGATACATGCCGGTAGGCCAAGGTTTTATTGTTGAAATTATAGCAAATGGTCAAGTAGAGTTTAATAATAGCCAACGTGTTTTTATCAAAGAATCCGATGCAGATGGTAGCTATAATAATGGTTCTACATTTTCAAAAACTACAAAAGGGAAATCATCAAAAGGAAATGCGTCAAAAGAAAATGAAGATAATGCCCCAATACAAAAAATCCGATTAGAGTTTAACTCGGTTACAGGTCCAGAAACAAGAAGAGAACTCCTATTAGGATTTAGTGATTATACAACGGATGCATTTGATTATGGTTATGATTCAAAAGCCACAGAATACAGCAATAACGATTTAAATCTAGAATTAGAGGGCCAGCATATGAATATCCAAGCTTATGCATCTATTACAGAAGATAAGGTGGTGTCATTAAATTTCAGTTCATCAGGCGATAATACCTTTGAGATACGAGTTTCAGATCTAGAACATATAGCAGCAGATCAAGCTATATATTTAAAAGATAATCTAACTGGTACTTATTTTAATTTAAGAGAAGATACGGCTTATGGGTTTAGCTCAGGGCAAGGGGTTTTCAATGATAGATTTGAAATCGTCTTCCAAAATGAACAAGAGCTTTTAAGCACGGAAGAATCATTAGTTAGTCAAAACTATATTTATTATCAGAATACCACCAATACGTTATATGTTAAAAAATTAAGGACTGATGCTGGGAAACTATCGTTAATCAATATGCGAGGGCAATCTGTTTTAGAAATGGCAGATGTTTCAAGAGAAAGATTAGAAAACGGCATACAATTTAGTAATGTATCAACAGGCGCTTATGTAATATGTATTCGAACAGAGGCAAATGAGGTACTTACTAAAAAAGTTATTGTGAATTAAAAATGTAAGTGATAATCTGCATAAAAGATTAATAATTTCTCCCAAAAAAAGCAAAAACAATAAATCTACAAAGATATTTTATGTGGTTTGACGTATAAAACAATCACTTTGTCTATATATTATTAGTTTTTGTCAAATTTTTATTTCATATTTGTAGTACTATTATTCAAAATTATGAATAATAGTAATGATAACAGAAGCGCTCTTCCCTCAAGTTTAGTTTCAAAATGCTATTATGAAGTCTGTTTTAATTTATTTTTTTGTAAATTAAAAAGTCGATTAACTGTGACTTTGTTAATTAGAAAGTGTCTAATAAACAAAGGCTTAAATCATAGATAAATAATATACTTTTATGTATTTCATCGATGTTATTTAAACTTGAATACAGTTAATAGGTTTTTTTTCATTTAAAAAAAATAAAGGATATAAACGACTGATATTAAGTTGATTTTGATTTGCCCAAATCTATTAATTATGAAAACAAAGTTATTTTTATGTCTACTTACGGCATGCTCTTTTTTCAACACATTAATGGCTCAAAACTCACCATTAAAGATAATAGTGAGGTGGCCTAATGAATCTTACGAACAAAAAGTTGAAGTTTACAATACCGCAAATGATTTAATATTAACATTGTGTGACGATACACAATGTTATACAACAACACAAATAGCTCCTGATGACAGATATAGTGTAAAATACGATTTAGGCTGTGTTCCAAACGGTGTTAATTATTATTTAAAATTATATGATGCCGGAAACAATGGATGGAATGGCGGACGAGTAAAAGTGAAAATTGACGGTACAGAAGTGGTTAATGATACTGGTTCTGGAGCCAATACTGCTGGACAAACTATATTTTTTGATGTATCTGGAGGTGATGCAAAATGTAGTTCTATTCCAGATTTAGATCAAGATGGTATAGGAGATTATTTAGATTATGATGATGATGGTGATGGAATTCCTGATTCAGTTGAAAACTTAGGGGAAGACAGGTTTGAATGTACGCTACCTCCCTTAAATTTTGAAAACGGATATTATGATGGTCCTGCAAGTACAGGAGCTATTGGTACTGTTGGTGCAGTGTATAGGTTTGGTAATACTATTGCTGGCTATGATGTACTCATGGAAATTACCGAATTAACAAATACTACAATTGCCAATATTGATGATGACACTATAGGCATTCCTGAATATTTACAAACGACACTTACTTTTTCAGGAACAGGAACACCTGGAGCAACGTTTAATTTTACAATTGTAAATGCTGGTACTACTACGCCATCAACAAATATATTTAGAGTTAACGGAATTACTTGGGATTGTGATGGTGTAACAAATTTATTAGAGTCTGTTATTTATTATAGTCCAGCCGCTTATGGAATTGAAAACCCTTCAGACATAACAATAACAGATTTAGGATCTAATAATATAGAAATGACTTCTGGTGATGTAACTGTTAATGGGTTTTCAACATTACCATGGTTAAGATCATATTTTCAGTTTATTGGTAACTCTTTTTCTATGAGAATGCAAGCCATTAAAACATCAAGCTCTTCATCTACTCGTCAGTTCATGATGTCTTTTACACAATGTGAGTTTTTAGATTTTAATTCGAATAATTTAACAATTATTACAGGTGAGGATTTTGATAATGATGGTGTTTATAATCACTTAGATTTAGACAGTGATAATGATGGTATACCCGATAATATTGAAGCGCAACCTACTGTAGGTTATTTAGCACCAACAGGAACTGTAGCAACTACCGGAATAGATGTGGCATACGGTGCAGGCTTGAATGCTGTGTTTACAGATTTTGATTTTTTCCCAGATTTTTTAGATTTAGATAGTGACAATGATGGCTTGTTAGATATCGAAGAAAACGGGATGGCAGATAGCATTACCTTGTTTTCTGATGGCGATAATGATGGTCTTGATTTACTTTTTGAGGGATCTGATTTGAATGATCCGAATGACCCAAATGATGATATAGATAACCCTTCAGATTTAACAATTTTACCAGATGCGGATGGTGATTTAGCATCAGGCGGTGATTTAGATTACCGCGATTTATTTGATGTTAATCCACCATCATCAGCTACCATAGATTTTGATGGTGTAGATGATTATTTAGATAG
>NZ_JAQWOO010000059.1 GCF_029245835.1 Algibacter sp.
GCCTTGATTCATTTTCGTAATTTTGAATTACGAACATAATATTCATTTCAAATCGTCACGCTTCAAAATGAGACTTAAAATACAGACTTACAATAATTTCAAAGAACTTTGTTTAATTTTTAGTGGACACTAGTGAAAATATGTGTTAAGTGACGAATTGGTATCTAGTGATATTGTTGGATGTTCTGCTCCTTCAATTTATGATAGCAAAGCCACTATAGTTCGAAAAGATGGAAAAAACGTCTTATTGTATATTTGGTACGATAACGAATATGGATACAGTCATCAAGTTATTAGGCTTGCAAAATATATAGCTAAAGTAAGACGTTATACGTATTATTGAAATACATTTAATTAAAACTTACTCTCAAAATCTAAATTCAATTTTGAATCGTATATAAATTAGCCTCTATCGAATGAGGCTTTTTTATGATTTATAATCAATTAATAAACAATATTTTATAAATTCGCAAACCAATTACAACCAATAAATCCATTTAAAAATGAATCCTATCAAATCATTATTTTTTATAGTATTTACTTGTTTAATTAGCGTAACCTCATTTTCTCAAACAAAAGACAACGACGATACTTTATCGTTATACGAAAGTTCTATTGATAATCAATTTGAATATATTCTTAGAAAATCAGGGAATTTTAAAGGTACAAACGGACAACCTTATGAAGCAGTAAAACGCAGTATGTTTCTAGCTTTAAGAGCACATACTAAAGATTCTTTAAATACGGTTCATAAAAATTTGGCTGAAACACAGGCTGTAGTTAAAAATCAAGCAAAAGAAATAGCAGATTTAAAATCTAATCTTTCTAATACTAAAGTAGAATTAGATAAAACGAATTCCGAGAAAAACAACATGGCTTTATTTGGTATGCAAATGAGCAAAACTAATTATAATGTGCTTATGTGGGCTATTATTGGGGGCCTATTAGCACTACTTCTTTTCTTTATTTACAAGTTTAAAAATAGTAATGCCATAACAAGAGAAGCCAATCATAATTTAGCTAAAATTGAAGAAGAATTTGACGAGCACCGAAGAACAGCTTTAGAGCGTGAGCAAAAAGTAAGACGCCAATTACAAGATGAAATTAACAAACAGAAAAAAGGATAACATACTGTTTTTTCTGTATCCATATAAAAATCTGTAATTGCACGTTACAGATTTTTTTATGACGATGTACCGTCCTGAAAAACTACGTTTTGAAAATAGAAAAACCAACTAAACAAAAAAGCAAGCTTTTTATTTAGCTTGCTTTTTCTATTTATCCGTGGGGAGAGCAGGATTAAATATCCTAATTCCCCTCTCGTGAAAATGAAAAGTAACGCTGTTATCACAGCTACACATTTTTTGTTTTCAGAAAAGCCTAAAACAAGTTTTGTCTTTTTTGAAAACAAAAAAAGTCTGCCAAAGCAGACTTTTCGAGTTAAGTGGGGAGAGCAGGATTCGAACCTGCGAAGACGTAGTCAGCAGATTTACAGTCTGCCCTCGTTGGCCGCTTGAGTATCTCCCCAAAACTGACCGCAAATATATTATTGTTTCTTAATTCTGCAAAAGGAAATATGAAAATTTAGTATAAAAATTATTATTTGTAATGAAGCCTTGTTTTAGTATCTGAAAGCGTTTAATAATTTTATACACCTAAAATCCCCTCGAGGTAACAATAGTAATATTAAACTTAATAAGTTGCCCACTTGAGGGGACTTTAGGGGTGTATCTTTAACTTTTTATACCTATATCTCATAACGTACTCTAAACGAAATAAATCGTGGTTGTATAAAGGTCTCAGAATTAATTACAGATAAATTATTAGCACTATTTCTTATTCTTGAATCGATATCTAATAAGTTAGTGGCTTTAACTTCATATTCCCATTTAGAGTCTTCATCTTTTCTATACGATAATGAGGCATCCCATGTTTCAAAAGATTGTGATGGATTCACACCATCATCTTGATTGGTATAGGTATAATCTGTTTGAAACGTTAATGATTTCCAGATGTAAGCATCAAAATCTATAGATGGTGCATTGGTAACAAACTTTGTGGAATTAGAGCCTTGATTATTATCTGAAATACTATAGCGATATCTTAATCTTACATTTGGCGCTTCCCTAAAATTGGTACGTAATTCTGGTGTGTAGGTTTGTGTAAAGCGTTCATTTAAGGATTGTCTGTTTTGAATAAACTGATTAATTTTACTATAGTTAAAATTAGTAGAAAGTCCTGCTCTTAATTTCCCAAAAGTACGCTGTATACGTCCGTTTGCTGAAACACTTTCATCTGCAAAATTAGAGTTGAAAAATGTGATTGTTCTAATCACGTTTTCAAAATTAGTTAACCCTCGTATCTGATCTATATTTTTATTATATGATAAACGCGCAAAAACGTTAGTATAATTAAAAAGATTAAAACTCCTATAAAATAAACTCACATTATGTGATAAAGCATTTTGCAGGTCTGGCTCACCAAATTGAATACTATTGAAGTTATTAAACACCAAACCCTGTGCTAATCGTGTAACATCTGTAAATTGGTTTCGCATTTGGTATCGAAGCGTTAAACTTTCACTCTTTTTAAACTGAATGCGGGTTTCAAAATCTGGTAAAAATCTAAAAAAATTATCTTCAAACGTATCTCCAAACTGACTGTTTTTATTTCCGTAGGCATGTAAAGAAAATCCTGGTGTAAATGTAAATATGCCTAATTTTAGAGTATAATGTGTGCCTAAATACACATCACTAAAATTATATTCAGTATCGTTTGTTGCGCGACCATCATTAAATGTTGGTGTAGGTTCAAATTGAGAATCATCATCTAAAAATTGAAAAATATTAGAGTTAAATTCTTGACGGCTCAAAATAATTCCTAGTGTGATGTTTATGTTACTTTTAGCATTAAGGATGTTATAATAATCCAACTTAGCATCTATTTGATTGGATTTTATACGTCTGTTTTGACCTATATCATAATTATCTAAAGTCGTTACAAATCCAATCGCTTCAGCTGTAGTATCAAACCCATCCCTATCATTTGGATTTAACTCATCGTTATTATCAGGATCATTCACTAATAAGGCATTGTAAAACGGATCTTCATTTTTTATTAAATGTTGGGCTTCAAAAGCAAAAATATTTGTTTCATTAAGGGTGTAATAATAATTTATATTTTGATTGATACTAAAAGGGGTAACTTCATCTGACTGTTCTGTACTCCCTAAAACAGACGAAAAAAGACTTTGAGTTTGTACATCTTTTGAGAAACGTCCTAAAATATCATAATCCAATTGATTGTTAATATTAGGCTTATATGCAGCACTTAGTTTTAATAAGCCTTGATTAGAACGCTCTTTACTATTTTGCTCGGTAGCTTCATCTGGAATACCAATATCTGAATCTGTATATTGAACAAAACGAACTTCTTTAGATAAAATTCTACTACTATTATAGATTGCAAAACCACTAATATCTAAACCTTGACTAGGTGAGTAACTAAAGTTTGTAGCGGCAAGTTTATTTTCAATTTCTAGGGCATTGTTTTGTGTGGTTAGAAAATCAAGACCGTTATCTCCCAAATTAATACTTGTACCACTGCTTCGGCTAGGGGCTCTAAAACCGCCACCAAAACCTCTTAGATCTCTTCGAGTTAATGCTAATTCGCCAGTATTATTTAAATCTCCAATAAAATTTAAACTGAATTTTGGACTGTAATAAAATAATTTGGGCTGTAACAAATAGAGTTCATTATCTGGAGACGCACCACTACCAGCAGTTACATTACCGAACCAAAAGTTTTCCTTTCCTTCTTTAAGTTTTATATTTAATGCAACATTATCTTGATTGTTAGTAACACCACTTAATTGGCCAACTTCAGAATAATTTCTTAATACTTGAATCTTATCAACCGCATTTGAAGGAATATTTTTTATGCCTAACTTGGTATCACCATCAAAAAAATCCTTTCCGTTTACCATCAATTTATTTACAACTTTTCCTTCTACTTCAACTTGTCCATCATCATTTATCTCAACTCCAGGTAATTTTTCCAGAACATCTTCAAGTTTTCGTTCGGTTCCATTTTTAAAAGAATCTGCGTTATATACTAATGTATCGCCTTTTACTGTAACGGGCATTTCATAGGTTAATTCTACAGCATCTAATACGTTATCGGCTTCTAAAACAATATCTTTTATAATATCCTCTTCTTTTGTTGATAGCGTTTCAGTAAACGTTTTCATACCAATATAACTTACTTGTATACTATAAGATGTGTTTTTTGACAAATTCAATCTGTAACGCCCATCTTGATTGGTAATGCCGTAAGATTGTAATGTTTTAGTGTCTTGATTAATAGCAATAACATTTGCTAACTCAAGAGCGTCTCCAATACTATCTTTTACAATACCTTGAAATTTAACTTGTGAAAATGTGATGTTGATTGCAAAAAGTAGGGTAACGAAAATTAATTTGTTTATCATTATTTGGTTAGTTCTATTTTTATTAAAAATCTTTTTATTTATCTACCTCCTCCTGGTCTTCCTCCACTTCTTCCTCGATTTCCCCTAAACTCTTCCATTTTTTTGGTAATGATTTCGTTGTATTCGCGTTTAGTTACAACTTGACCTTTTTTTGGTGCTTCGATTTCAGTTTTTTCTTTCGGATTTATTACAATTTTAGAACAAAGCATTACGGTATTACCAGCACTTACTTCTAATATTAAACCTGGTAAACCCCAATACTCTGATGGCCCTTGGCTTACAGGTATTTGTGGCGTATACCAAGCAATAACATCTACCATTTTAGGCGTTTCATCTTCTTTGATTATTTCTTTTAGATTAGTAGAATCTTTAACATTAAAAGAATCTGAGTTTCTTTTATTATTTCCTCGTTTTGGAGGTGACATATCAATCTCTGTAGAAACCTTTTTAGCTGTAGCCTTAAAACACATATATTGCCCTATTTGTTTGGTTTCAGTTCCCATCTTCCATTCCAAAGGTTGCATGTCTTCTTTAATTAAAAATTGCTTTCCAAAAAACTCTTGATCTTGAATAAACGTACGCGATTTTATATTTTTATACTGTGCCCCTGGCGAAAAACTGCTACCAAAAAAACTAGAGCCTCTTCCATTTACTGGTGATGACAATTTTTCATCTTCTTTAAATATAGACTCTTCTTTATCAAAGGTTAAAATGTATGTCTTTTCTAACCAAGATTTCATACGTGCTTCTATCTGTTTTTTTTGTTGTTCGCTCATTTGACCTCCTCGATTAAAACGACTCATGTCCATAGTAGTTTTTGAGAAATAATATGCTTTTCCTTGAAATTCCTGGGTATTTGCTGAGGAAGAAATGAGTAGAACAAAACAAAGAATTGATAATTTATAAGGTATTAATTTCATAATTATAAAAATGTAATATGTGCATTTAGACTAAATTATTAACTTTAAGTTTAAAACTAATTCGTTAATTTTTAGTTAAAATGGTTATTTACTTTTTACAAAAAATGAACTATCAACGTCTTCTTCTCCCTCGGTTATCTCTGAACTCTTGCATTTTATTCATGATCGTATTTTGGTATTCCGTTTTGGAAACTTCTTTACCTTTGTTTGGAGCTTCAATTTTTGTTTTCTCTTTTGGGTTAATAATAACCTTAGAACATAGCATTACAGTATCGCCTACACTCACTTCTAAAATTAAGCCTGGTAATCCCCAATATTCCAAAGGGCCATGACTTACAGGTATCTGCGGTGTATACCAAGCTTCTATTTGTGTCATTTCTATAGTATCTATCTGCGCTTCAATATTAGGTTTATTAACCATGCTATTCGTTGAATCTACTTGCTTTGTTTTTTCACTTTTTCTGAGCTTATCCCAAGAAAAAGCCCACCAATTTAGTTCAGAACTAGGTATTACACTTACCGCTTTAAAACAGGTATATTGTCCTATGGTCTTTGTTTCAGAGCCCATAACCCACTGTAAAGCCTGAATTTTATCTTTAATTAAAAATTTCTTACCATAAAACTCTTGTTCTTGTAATAATGTATTTGTTTTTACATTTTTATATTGAAGACCTGGTGTGAAATTCTTGCCCCAAGAATCAGTCGCTCCCGATATGGCATCTAATTTTTCATCTTCCTTAAATACAGATTCCTCTATATTAAAGGTTAGTATATATGTCTTTTCCAATCTATTTTTTAAACGTTCAGCTACTTGTTTCTTTTGTTGAGCACTTAGTTTAGCACCCCAAGCTCCTAGCTCTAATGTTGATTTTGAAAAGTAATATGCTTTACCTTGAAAATCTTGTGCCTGTGATGAGAATGATGCTAATATGATGAAACATAAAAAAGCAAATTTGATTATAATAGTTTTCATTGTAAAGTGTTTTGTTTAACAAATATAATGAATAATTAAACATTATATTTTGTTATCTCTAAATAAAGAAAATTATCCTTAATTCTTGGCATGACTCGTACTTGGATGCATATACTACTAAAATCAGAAAAAAGTCTAAAACAAATAATAATAATAATAATAATAATATTGAATTATAAATATTCGAGATTACGGCCTTAAGTTAATTTGCAAAAAGTGGTTTGATTTTTGTACTTTTCAAACCGCAATGAAATATACGTATTACATCTTTCTTTTCTTTTCGGTTTCAATATTCGCACAAGAATCTATTGTAGCAAAACTCATTAATAAATCAAATTTAAACGCCGAAAAGCTAATATCTATAGATAATTTTGGCACAACATATTACTTAACTAATGATGTAATATATAAAAAAACTGAAAACAAAACCATCACTTATAACAATTTACAATTAGGCACATTACATTCAGCAAACACTTTTAATCCGCTAAAAATCAATCTGTTTTACAAAGATTTTAATACCGTAATTATACTTGATAATCGATTAGCAGAAGTATTTAAAATAGACTTCAATACACTTACTGATTATAAAAACGTTTCGCATATTTCAACAGGTCATGATAACACCATTTGGATTTTTAATCAAGACTTTCAAAAACTAGAATTGTTCGACTATAAATCCCAAACTATACGGGCACAAACAGTACCAGTACAAAGTGGCGTTCTCGATTTAAAAAGTAATTACAACTACTGCTATTTACTTACAGAAAACTTTTTGTATATATATAATTATTTTGGAAGTCTATTGAAAAAAGTAAAAAACGACGGTTATACCGCTTTAGTTGAAAGCAATGAAAACGTTATCTTAAAAAAAGGTAACACCTTATTCTTATTGAAGCGAAATCAAGAAAAAATATTACCCATTATAACTCCAAATTTGTTGATAAATCAGTTTTTTGTAACCAACGAAACCTTGTATATTTACAACAGCGAAATCTTAGAAAAATTTGAATTAAAAATTAAGTAAACTATGCATATTGCTATTGCCGGAAATATTGGTGCTGGAAAAACAACCCTGACAAAATTATTAGCCAAACATTATAGATGGGAAGCGCAATTAGAAGATGTTGTAGACAATCCATATTTAGATGATTTTTATAATCAAATGGAACGCTGGAGTTTCAACTTACAAGTATACTTCTTAAATAGCAGATTTCGCCAAGTACTACAAATTCGTCAGAGTGGAAAAGACATTATTCAAGATAGAACCATTTATGAAGACGCAAACATTTTCGCTCCTAACTTGCACGCTATGGGTTTAATGACAAATCGCGATTTTGAAAACTATAAATCCCTTTTCGATTTAATGGAATCTCTTGTTCAAGGTCCAGATGTTTTAATCTACCTTCGAAGCTCAATTCCTAATCTGGTATCTCAAATTCATAAACGAGGGCGTGATTATGAAAATTCTATTAGTATTGATTATTTAAGTAGGTTGAATGAACGTTATGAAGCTTGGATACATGGCTATGATAAAGGAAAACTACTAATTATTGACGTAGATAATTTAAATTTTGTAGATAACCCTGAAGATCTAGGTAACGTAATAAACACCATTGATGCGGAAATAAACGGACTTTTCTAGAGTTTTGAGAGTTACCCTAAAGGGTCGAGCTTTCCACTGAAATTCCTAATGATATTATATGCAATCAATTCTTTATTCGTAGAATACCTACTAAGATATAAACCCATGTTTTCTTGCGTGAGTAATTGCTTGACTACTAGTTTCAACTAACAAAACAGGTATTTGTTTATAGTCTTTAAAAAGCGATGTTATACGTAGCATTTTCTTTTTATGCTTAACACTGCGCAAATAAATTGCAGCAACTTGAGATGGAAATTCATTTGCAACATCCATATAAATATCGGCATCATTCTCACCACTATCACCAATCAAAATGAACTTTAACTTTGGATAGGTTTTTAAAATATTTACAATTTCTATATGTTTTTGTGGACGATTACCAGATTTCCTTTTAAATATATCCTTAAAACTTCTCAGTAAGATAGGCCCTTTGGGAAAACTATTCTGTTTTAAAAAAAAATCCAGATAGCGGTATAAATTCCAAGGACTATGGCTCACGTAAAAAATCGGATTAGTGTTTTCTCCGGATTTGCCCAGTTGTAATTTATGATAAAACGCTGCTGCGCCTTCTAATGGGATTCGACTAGCAGCACTTTTAAAAATACTATTGAGCAATACTTTCCATTTTAGCATTGATACTACACCCGTATGAATAATGGTATCATCAATGTCGCTTATTACTCCAAATTGAGCTTGAGTACTCGGTATTAATAATTTGCCTGGAAATCGATTTGAGTTTTGAATACTGCGTTTGATATTAACATCATTATAAGCAATTTCAAAGTTAAGCCAACCTTCATCATTAGCTAATGTACTCAATCCATCAACATATTCATCAACCTTAAAATAACCTTGATTATCTGAAACAGTGTTTATAACCATTCCGTTAGGCAACGTAATCTTGAGTTCGGTATGTTTAATTTCATCACTCTCAAAGCGTTTCCATGAATTAATAAGCAAACCAAACAAACCCTTTTGCTCTAAATTAATAGTTTCATCTTCCAAAGCACGACCACGTATATAAAAATGGTTAGATGTACCGTAAGTTTGAAAAGCAATAATTTGAAGTGGGTCTTTCTTAAACATAAGTGTTTCAATTCCGTTTAAAAATACAAAAAAACCACGCTTACTGCGTGGTTTTTTTTATTCTTAGAAAAAGATAAGAGAAACTAGTTTACAATTTCTTCCTCAATCTGTTTTACGATCTTTTTACTTTCAACTATAATGTCTTTACCATTATCTTTTAAAGCATTAATACTAGATTTAACTTCAGCGTCAGTTCCTTCGAAAGTTTCATAAGCTGTAGATGATTCTTCATTTTTAGTGGTTACTGTAGTAACTATTGCTTTGGTAGTTCCATCATCATTTTTTATCATTTCAACTTTAACTTCTTTTGAAACTTCAACTTGTTCTGCAACATTTGTATTGTTCGCATATGCAGTTACATCATCCGCAGATATTGCAATACTTGGAGCAATTACTAATGCTACAACCGACATTAATTTTAATAAAATATTTAAAGAAGGCCCTGAAGTATCTTTGAAAGGATCTCCTACAGTATCTCCAACAACTGCTGCTTTATGGGCATCAGTTCCTTTTTTACCTTGTTCTTCAATAGTTTTCTTTGCATTATCCCAAGCACCACCAGCATTAGACTGGAAGATAGCCATAAGCACACCACAAGTAGTAACACCTGCAAGAAGCCCTCCTAACATTTCAGCACCACCTAAAAAACCAACGGCAACAGGAACAGCAATAGCTAATAAACCTGGTAATACCATTTCTTTAATAGACGCTTTAGTTGAAATATCAATACATTTTCCATAATCTGCTACACCATCAGCTGCATCAAAAATTGCTCTTTGCTCTTTTGTCGCTTTAGTCATATCAGAGTCAACAGCTCTCATAACTTCTAAAGCCGCTTTTAATTTTGGAATATCTCTAAACTGACGTCTTACTTCTTCAATCATTGCCATGGCCGCACGACCAACAGCATTCATTGACAACGCTGAGAATACAAATGGTAACATACCACCAACTAATAGTCCAGCCATAATTTTAGGCTGAGAAACATCAATAGCAGTAACACCTGCTGTTTTCATAAAAGCTGCAAATAATGCTAAAGCGGTTAACGCTGCAGAAGCAATAGCAAATCCTTTTCCAACTGCTGCAGTTGTATTACCAACAGCATCTAATTTATCAGTACGTTCTCTAACTTCACTTGGTAATTCTGCCATTTCAGCAATACCTCCTGCGTTATCACAAATTGGTCCGTATGCATCAACTGCTAACTGAATCCCTGTATTTGCTAACATTCCTACCGCTGCAATAGCAATACCATATAACCCTGCAAAATGATGTGATACCATAATAGCAGCAGCAATTAGAAGAATAGGAATCATTGTTGACATCATACCAACACCTAAACCAGCAATAATATTTGTAGCCGCTCCAGTTTCTGATTGCGCTACAATAGACATTACAGGCTTTTTTCCTGTAGCTGTGTAGTACTCTGTTATTTTACCAACACCTAAACCAGCGACTAATCCAGCAATGGTTGCCCAAAATACCCCCATTGCTCCGAAAGGTAAACCTTCAACAGATTCTGGAATTAATGCATTTATTATGAAATAAGATGCCACAACCATTAAACCTGCAGAACCAAATTCTCCAATGTTTAATGCGGTTTGTGGATTTCCACCATCTTTTACTTTAACAAAGAAAGTTCCTAAGATTGACATGATGATACCTACAGCGCCAAGCACTAAAGGCAAGTAAACAGCTCCTAAACCACTAAAATCTGGTGTTAAAATAAAAGCACCTAATACCATGGTACCTATAATAGAACCTACATAAGATTCAAATAAATCGGCTCCCATACCAGCCACATCTCCAACATTATCACCAACGTTATCAGCAATAGTTGCAGGGTTTAAAGGATGATCTTCTGGAATACCAGCTTCAACCTTACCAACTAAATCGGCACCAACATCTGCTGCTTTTGTGTAAATACCACCACCAACTCTTGCAAATAAAGCTATCGATGAAGCACCTAAAGAAAATCCTGAAAGTACATTTAATACCATTCCTAAATTTTCAGCTCCAGGCCATATACCTTGGTATAGCATAAATAAACCACTTAATCCTAAAATACCTAAACCTACAACACCTAAGCCCATTACTGCACCACCAGCGAACGCCACTTCTAATGCACGCCCAAGTGATGTTCTTGCAGCTTCCGTAGTTCTAACATTTGCTTTGGTTGCTACTTTCATTCCAATGAATCCTGCTAAAGCAGAACAAATGGCGCCTACAATAAATGATACAGCTACCATACCACTAGAGCCTACTTCTGATACACCTTTAAAATACAATAAGACTGCTACTGCAGCTACAAAAATTGCTAAAACCTTGTATTCAGCTTTCAAAAAAGCCATAGCACCATCTGCTATATTTTTAGCTATACGTGACATTTTTTCATTACCAACGTCTTGTTTAGAAACCCATCCGCTTTTAAGAAAAACGAAAATCAAAGCTACAACTCCAAAAAGAGGTAAAAATTTTACTATTAATTCCATTAGTTAGTCAGTTTTAAATTAATTATTTTTTTTTAACTCGACGAAAATATGAAAATATAAGTGATAAAAAAAGCCTATATATACTAAAGATTATATATTTAATAAGCCATTAAATTATAATATTCTGAATACTATGACATCTGTTAGTTTTTTTAGGATGTACTATTGAATTTTAACATACTAAACCAATGTTTTAATAGTTGAAAACAATACATTAAATTTCAAAATCAGACAAAAAAAAAACATCTTAATATGTATTAAGATGTTTTTTCATTCTATTTAAGAGCGGAATTATATAGTAAAAGTTCGCTTCTTTTTATGGTCACTATTATCATAACGCGCAACACATTCATGGTAAATTTTAATAGCTTCTTCAGCATTTCCCCAACCACCTGTATCAACTTTTTTCTTCTCTAAATCTTTATATACTTGAAAAAAGTGCTCAATCTCTTTTAATCTATGTGGATTTAAATCGGCAATATCACTTCTTTTACTCCAAACAGGATCTGATACTGGTACACAAATAATTTTCTCATCTGGTCCTTTTTCATCTGTCATATGAAACACACCAATTGGTCTTACTTCCATTACAACCATAGGGTAAGACGGCTCAGTAGATAATACCAAAATATCTAATGGATCCTGATCTAGTGCTAAAGTTTCAGGAATAAAACCGTAGTCTCCTGGATACATCATTGAAGAAAACAGGGTTCTATCAAACCTAATTTTATGCAACGTAAAATCGTACTCATATTTATTTCTACTTCCTTTTGGTATTTCAATTAAGACATCAAAAGACACCACTTTTTTCTTTTTATCACTCATATAAATATATTTTAAAAACCCTATAACAAGGTTATTCAATTTAATATTAAGAATGCAAATGTACTGAACACTTTGGCCTTTAGCAACAATTACATCAAGCTTAAATATATTTTTTCATAAGTATAATTTTAACATAATCATATTCAATAATTCATAAAATCTCGACTCAATATTTGTTATATTGTGCAGGACTAACTTAGATAAATATAGAATCATGCGTACGTTAACATTCTTACTTTTCTTATTCTTTTTTAATATCAACGCTCAAAACCAACCTTGGCAAGGAAAATTTGAGCCTATAGACAACATGATTGCACCTCCTAACTCTTATAGAAATGCTAGTGGCGCTCCTACAAAGGCGTATTGGCAACAGCGTGCAGATTATAAAATAAAAGCAGTTCTTAACGAAAAAACAAACACCCTCTTTGGAGAAGAAGTGATTACTTATTTCAATAATTCACCCGACGATTTAAGCTACTTATGGATTCAGCTTGAACAGAATGTAAACAAAAAAGAAAATGAAGATTTTGGTAGCATCAATAATAAAATGAAAGATTCTATGACCTCAAGAAACATGCAGTTTCTTACCAGAACTATTGATTTCCCTGCAGGATACTCAATAAAACATGTAAAAGATGAAAATGGTAAAAACATAAAAACCGTGGTTAATAACACCATGATGAAGGTTAAATTAAATACACTTTTAAAATCTGGTGAATCTACTAAACTTTCTATTGCTTGGTCTTATCCTATTACTGACAGGAGTATGTACTTATTATCAAGAGAAGGATATGAATATTTTCCAGAAGATGATAATACCGTTTACCTTATTGCGCATTGGTTTCCCAGAATGGCTGTTTATAATGATACAGAAGGTTGGCAAAACCAACAATTTCAAAAACTAGGAGAGTTTGCCCTAGAATTTGGAGATTATGAGGTTGAAATAACGGTGCCAGAAGATCATATTGTTGCATCTACAGGAACCCTTCAAAATGAAGAATCTGTATTAACAAAAACACAACGTAAAAGATTAGAACAAGCGAAAAAATCCTTTGATAAACCTATAATGATTATTACAAAAGATGAAGCTGAAGCTAACGAAAAACAAAAATCTACAAAACAAAAAACATGGAAATTTAATGCTAAAAATGTTAGAGATTTTGCATTTGCTTCTTCAAGAAAATTTATTTGGGATGCACAAGCTGTAAAATTATCAACAAATACGGTTATGGCAATGTCTTTCTATCCAAAAGAAGGCTTACCGGTATGGCAAGAATCATCTACAAAAGCGATAATGCACGCTCTCGAAGTATACTCTGAAGCTACCTTTGATTACCCTTACCCTGTTTGTATTTCTGTTAATACTTCAAATATTGGAATGGAGTTTCCTATGATTAGTTTTAATGGTGGAAGACCTATTAATGGAAAAATAAGTGATGCGGCAAAACAAGGGATGATAGGTACTATAATTCATGAAGTTGGACACAATTGGTTTCCTATGATTGTAAGCTCTGATGAACGTAAATGGATGTGGATGGATGAGGGCTTAAACACCTTCCTGCATCAAAGAACAATTGCAGAACGCTACCCAGATTTTAATAGCGTAACTCCAAAAAGTATTGTCCCTTTTATGAGTGGTGACAAAAACATATTAAGACCAATAATGACAAATTCTGATAATGAACTCATGTCGCAATTTGGTGCCAATTTCTATTTAAAACCAACAGTTGGCTTGCAAATTCTAAGAAACTCTGTTGTTGGAAAAGAACTCTTTGATGAAGCCTTTAAAGAATATGCTAACCGTTGGAAATATAAACACCCAAATCCAGGTGATTTATTTAGAACACTAGAAGATGCTACAGCAACAGATTTAGATTGGTTTTACAGAGGTTGGTTTTTTACTACTGATAATGTAGATATGGAATTAAGTAGCGTAAAGTGGTTTAAAGTTTTTGAAAAGAATTCGAATATTGAAGATCAAAAAAGTACTAAAAAAATAAAAATTACTGCGAATAATTATACTGCTGGAACAGAAGCTAACGATTTTTCAAATGGCCCAGAAATAATTACTATGACTTCTACTCCAGACGATGCTTATGGGCAGTTTTTATCCAGAATTGATGAACCTGAAATACGTAAACAATTATCTGGAAAAAACATTTATGAAGTTACTATTAAAAATTTAGGCGGACTCGTAATGCCCGTTAGCATTGAATGGATTTTTACAGATGGCAGCTCAGAAATAGATACTTTACCAGCAGATATATGGAGACGAAATGAATATAAAATTCAGAAAACTTTCATTAAAGAAAAGGAAGTTAGCAAAATAAATTTAGATCCTAATTTTGAATTTGCTGATACCAATATGAAAAACAATAGCTTTCCCAAAGAAGATTTAAAATCAGATTTTGAAAATTTCAAAGACAAAAAAAACAAAAAATAACTAAAAAATAAAATCCGTGATAAGTCACGGATTTTATTAAACTAAATTCAAACTAACTAAACTAAACTAAACTAAATTTTAACTAAACTTTTTTATATTTCCTTAAGCAAATATAGTACGTATTATTAATATATTTTTATTTATATTTTTTATGAAATACATAAATAAAGTTTATGTATTTATTTAAGAATCTAAAATCAATTTTTAGCAATATGGTTCATACGGTATCTAAATATTTTATTTTAATCACTTTTGTTTTGTCCTTTGTGTTTCATGCCGAAGGACAGATAAATAAAGAGACTTACAACCTATTATTCATCGGTAATAGTTTAACTTCCACTAATAATCTACCTTTAATAATAAAAACAAAAGCAAAATATTCGGGTTATAATATTGAAACCGAAATGATTACATTACCTAACTATGCCATTTCTGACCATTGGAAAAAAGGGGAAGTCCAAAATCTTATAAGAAGTAAAAAATATGACGTTGTAATAATTCAGCAAGGGCCTTCATCGCAATCTAAGGGAAGACAAATATTAATTGATTATGGTAAAAAATATAATGCTATTTGTAAAGAAAATAAAGCGCTACTAGCCTATTTTATGGTTTGGCCATCATTACAAAACTATGACACTTTTGATGATGTGATAAAAAATTATGAAATAGCTGCTGTAGAAAATGATGCCATTTTATGTCCTGTTGGAAAGCATTGGAAACATTATTTTGAGTCGTCAAAAAAGTTTGACTATTATGGTGTTGATAATTTTCATCCATCAAAAAAAGGAAGCGAAGTTGCTGCTAAAATTATTTTAAATAATGTATTGAAACATTTAAGGCAAGAGGGATAATATACGATTTTGATTACAAAAATATATTTTATATTTATATTTATATTTTTATATAGTAAAAAAAAGCTATCTTTGATAGTAACCAACCTATTCCTTAAAAAAATGAAAACCTACCTAACGGTTATTTCACTTTTAGTTACCCTAACTGTTTTCTGCCAAAATAGTTCCTGCAAGGATTTTAAAACAGGAAAATTTAAATATTCTAATCCTAAATACGCAGCATGGACCATTTCAAGAACAGATTCTGTTCAAGTCGAAATTAACAGTAAAACAGGAACAGAAATAACCAGTCAAGTTGAATGGAAATCTGATTGTAACTTAAAATTAACTTGCAAAAGTGTTTCAAAAAATAATATGAAACATGCTATTGGACATGTGTTTGAGATTTATATTTATGAAACTTTTAATGACGGCTATAAGTGCATTTCTAAAAGTAATGACATTCAATTAGAAGATTTAGAATTAGAAATGATAAAAATAAAATAGCGCAAACATGTCTTCAAAGTAATCAAAAAAACAAGTTTTTATTAAACCTAAAAAAGATACTTGTTATTATTTCATTTCAATTATAACATCAAATTTTAAAACACAACAAAATTATATACGCTCAATCCTAGCGCCTATAGCTCGTAAACGCACATCAATATGTTCATAACCACGATCTATCTGCTCTATATTCTGGATTGTTGATGTTCCTTTTGCTGATAGCGCAGCAATTAATAATGAAACACCAGCACGAATATCTGGAGAAGTCATTGTAGTTGCTTTAAGCGTAGATTTAAAATCATGACCAATAACTGTAGCACGATGTGGATCGCAAAGTATGATCTTTGCTCCCATATCTATGAGTTTATCCACAAAGAACAAACGGCTTTCAAACATTTTTTGATGAATTAAAACACTTCCTCTAGCTTGCGTTGCTACAACAAGAATAATGCTTAACAAATCTGGAGTAAATCCTGGCCAAGGTGCATCAGAGATCGTTAAAATAGAACCATCAATAAAACTTTGTATTTCATAGCCATCGGTATGTGCAGGAATATGAATATCATCCCCTTGCTTTTCAACAGTAATCCCTAATTTTCTAAACGTTTCTGGAATCAATCCTAAATCATCCCACGATACATTAGTTATGGTTAGTTCACTTTTAGTCATGGCAGCAAGACCAATCCAACTCCCTATTTCAATCATATCAGGAAGCATTCTATGTTCTGTTCCACCTAAATGCTCTACACCATCAATAATTAACATATTAGAACCTACACCACTAATTTTGGCGCCCATTCTATTAAGCATTTTACATAATTGCTGTAAATAAGGTTCGCAAGCGGCATTGTAAATAGTAGTTTGTCCTTCAGCTAAAACAGCAGCCATCAAAATATTTGCTGTTCCTGTTACCGATGCTTCTTCAAGCAACATGTATGTACCTTTTAGTTTATCGGCTTCAACACCATAAAACTGGTCTTCTCTACTATATCTAAATTTTGCTCCTAATTTTATAAGACCTTCAAAATGCGTATCTAAACGACGACGGCCAATTTTATCGCCTCCAGGTTTAGGTATATACCCTTTCCCAAAGCGCCCTAAAAGCGGACCAACAATCATTATAGAACCACGTAAACCACGCCCATCAATTTTAAATTGATCAGACTCTAAATATTTTAAATTTACATTATCTGCTTTAAAACTATAAGAGCCAATACCAAGTTTTTCAACCTTTACTCCAAGTTTTTTTAGTAAACTAATAAGTTTATTTACATCAACAATATCTGGTATATTATTTATAGTAACAAGCTCTGGAGTTAGTAAAACGGCACATAAAATTTGTAATGCTTCGTTTTTGGCACCTTGGGGTTGTATTTTCCCTTTTAATTGGTGACCACCTTCAATTTTAAATGTTCCCATGTTTGATTAGTAGCGTTTTCTTTGGCGGTTACTAGAACTCTTTTTGTGGTGCGGTTTTTTGCTACTGCTACCAGAATATTTCCCTTTTGTACGCAACAAACTTGATGATTCAGACAAAGCTTCTGTAGAGTCTTTCAAATTAATTTTACCTCCTGAAAGTTCAAAAAGGTGATCAAAAATAACAGCATCCTCAACCGTATCTTTATTCCAATTTAAAAAACACTTTTTCATGTGGTTGGCTATGGTATAAGTAAGCGCTTCTTTAAGCTCGCCTTCTTCCCAAGTGTTAGCAACATCAATCATAGTCTTAATATTGTTTCCGTAAAAACGATATTTTGGAAAATTTTGCGGATACTCTAATACTTCTGGACGTTCTTCAAACACCTCTTTTGTTGGCTTCTCGTAAGGCGAATCTACATCCAATTCAAAATTAGCCATTATAAAAAGTTGATCCCAAAGTTTATGCTGAAAATCAGGAACATCTCTTAAGTGTGGTTGCATATTACCCATTACAGAAATTATGGCTTTAGCTACCTTATTGCGTTCCTCTTTTGTTTCTTGTGTTTTAGCATGATTAATCATTTTTTGAATATGGCGTCCGTACTCTGGAATGATTAAATGTTCACGCTCTGTGTTGTATTCTAAATTATCTATCAAAATAAATGTGTAGAGTTAATTGTTGTTGCACGTAGTTATTGTGCATGCGCAAAATACAAAAAATAATTAAAGACTTATAACCCCTTCAACTTTTTCTGCAACTTCCTTATACTTTTCAACTACAGCGTCTGGGTTTTTCATTCTAACGTTAATAGACACACTGGTATATTTGCCGTTTTTAGATGCTTTAGTCTCAATAACAGCACCTAAATGATTAAAAATATCCTCAATTAGTTTTATCTTTTCTTTATCAGAAAGCACAATAAATTTATATAAATATGCTGTTGGCCAAAGCGCAGTATCATGCAACTGTGATTTCAATTTTTTATAGAATTCTTCAGAATTTGGAGGTGTGCTCATAAATATAAAATAAAGTGCAAATATACGGTACCAAAATACATTTTAAAATTAAACTATTAATTATTTGGGCGCTACCCTAAAAAGGGTCGGGCTTTCCGTTATATCTTTCTGCAAAGCAGTCCCAAACTAGTTTCGGAATCTCTTTAATCAACTAAAATGGTGTTTCATTAAAAATTATACCTTTTAAAAGCTTCACAAAAAGGATGCCACTGCAATCCCTAGCGCATGCATCAGCCAACAAAAAGAGTCAACTAAATGTATAGCCCTTTTGTAATAGTTAGGTTTCTCCTTTTATTTCATCATTTTAATTCCGATTTTTACGTCAAATATAACATCATTGAACACTAAAAAGATAGTCATTACTGGTGGCCCAGGTACAGGAAAATCTACATTAATTAATGAACTCATTAAAAGAGGTTACACCTGTCTTGAAGAAATTTCGCGTCAAATCACTTTAGATGCAAAAAAACAAGGTATAGATCAGCTATTTTTAAACAACCCTTTAGTATTTAGCGAACTGCTTTTAAAAGGCAGACAAAAACAATTTATTAATGCCGATAGTTATAAAAATAAAACCGTTTTTTTCGATAGAGGTATTCCAGATGTATTAGCATACATGGATTATATTGGAGATTCCTATCCTGATGATTTTATTGAAGCCTGCAAAAAATCAACATACGATTCTATATTTGTTTTAAAACCCTGGAAAGCCATTTATACTAGTGATAATGAACGTTACGAAAACTTTGATCAAGCCCTAAAAATTCACAATCATTTAATAGATACCTACCAATCTTACAATTATAATTTAGTTGATGTCCCTTTTGATACTGTTGAAAACAGAACAGATTTTATTCTAAAAACATTATGTATCTAATATGGAACATCCTATTAATATATTAGAGCGTTATTGGAAATTCACCAGTTTCAGACCCGAACAAAAAGCCATAATCAACGCTGTTATTGATGGGGAAGATACCTTTGTTTTACTACCAACAGGTGGCGGAAAATCGCTCTGTTTTCAAATACCGGCTTTAGCAAAAAAAGGCATATGCATCGTTATATCGCCACTTATTGCACTAATGAAAGACCAAGTGCAAGCCCTAAATAACAAAGGTATTAAAGCCATGTCTATTACAAGTGGTATAAGCTATAAGGATTTAGACACCTTATTAGATAATTGTATTTACGGAAACTACAAGTTTTTATACCTCTCACCAGAACGTTTACAACAGGAATTAGTACAAAGTCGCATCAGGCAAATGCACGTAAATCTTATTGCTGTAGACGAAGCACACTGTATTTCGCAATGGGGAAGTGATTTCAGACCCGCTTATAAAAACATAACACTATTACGGCAATTACAACCTAGCGTTAATGTGGTAGCGCTTACTGCTTCAGCAAAACCAGATGTAGTTCAAGATATTGTTAAAGAACTCGATTTTATAAATCCAAAAATTTTCAGGAAATCTTTTGTAAGGCCAAATTTAGCCTATATGGTATTTCATGAAAACGATAAATATTATCGTCTTGAAACTATTTTGAAAAAAAACGCCGAATCTTCAATCATATATGTAAGAAACAGAAAACTAACCTTAGACATTAGTGCGTTTTTAAATTCAAAAAATATTACTGCAACTTATTACCACGGTGGGCTTTCAAATATTGAAAAAGATAAAAACATGACCGCTTGGTTGCACAACCAAAACCAAGTTATGGTAGCTACAAATGCTTTTGGTATGGGTATTGATAAACCTGATGTAAAAACGGTTATTCATTTAAATTTGCCCGAAAGTATTGAGAGTTATTTTCAAGAAGCCGGAAGAGTTGGAAGAAATGGCGAAAAGGCATTTGCCATTATATTAAAAAATAAAAGTGACGAATCTTTAATTAAAAATCAATTTTTAAGTGTTTTACCTACAGTCAATTTAGTGAAACAAGTGTATAGAAAGTTGTGTAACTATTTTCAAATTTCTTATGGTGAAGGAGAGTATTTAACTTTCAATTTTGACTTTAATACCTTCTGTAAAACCTATAATTTTAGTTCTATATTATGCTATAACGCTATTTTATTGTTAGACAGAAATAGTATTATCACCTTATCAAAACAATTCAAAAACAAAGTAACTATTCAATTTATAACATCAAACAAATCGCTTTTCAATTACCTTGAAACCCATCAAAATTATGGTATTATCGTAAAATCAATCTTGCGACTTTATGGTGGTGTTTTCGATCATATTACTAAAATTGATTTATCAAAAATTACTAAAAAAGCATCGGTTTCAGAACCTGTACTAATTAAAACACTTCAACAACTAGAAGAAGACAAAGTTATTAGTCTAAATTTAGCAAAAACAGATGCACAAGTTACTTTTATTGAACCTAGAGAAGATGATAAAACAATAAATAGAATCGCAAAAATAATAGAACAACAAAACAAACTAAAACAACAACAAGTTAAAGCCATGCTTGATTATACCGAAAATGACTCGGTTTGTAAAAGCATGCAACTCCTCGCCTATTTTGGAGAAAAAAATCCTGAACCTTGTGGGATTTGTTCTGTTTGTTTAAATTCAAAAGAACAAAAAAAGAAACCACAAGATTTAAAAAGTATTAGAAATCAAATTATAGAATTATTAGAAAACGGAGATCAATCTTCTAGAGTTTTATTATCGCATTTAGATTGCGAAGAACAGGACATGAAAACCGTTTTAAAACTATTATTAGAGCACCAAATTATAAGTATTACTCAAACAAACACCTATAAATTAAGTCATTTATAAAGTCCATAATGGGCATTTGACAAAAAAAAAGAAAAAAAAAGTAAAAACGAAAAAAATATAACTAAAGGATCACCTTCTATAAACTGGGCAGTAATTTAGTGCGCTACTTGACTTTGTATAAAATTTCTGGTACCTTCGTTTAACGTTGGATATAAAACATCTGTACTGAATTTGTTTCAGTAATAATACAATTTCATATCCGTAAAAACATTAAACGAACCTCTCCAAAAATATAATTATTCTAATTAAAAACAGAAGTTAACAAACAGATGCGTTAGGGATTGCAGAGGAAAGCCCACAGCCTGACGAAGGAAGTGCGAGGACTTGCAACGTAAAGCCCGACCCTTTTCGGGTAACGCCCAAATTAAAAAAATAAAAAAGAGATGAAAAAATTAAGCATTGTATTTATGGGCACACCAGATTTTGCTGTTGCCACATTAAAAATATTAGTTGAGCATAACTATAATATAGTTGGTGTTATTACCGCACCAGACAAACCTGCAGGACGCGGAAGAAAACTGAATGAAAGTGCTGTGAAAAAATATGCGCAATCTAAAAAATTAACAATCCTTCAGCCTACAAATTTAAAAAACGAAAGTTTCCTTGAGGAACTAAAAGCACTTGGTGCAAACCTTCAAATTGTGGTAGCTTTTAGAATGCTTCCAAAAGTGGTTTGGCAAATGCCAGAATATGGTACGTTTAATTTACACGCCTCTTTATTACCAAATTACCGTGGTGCAGCGCCCATAAACTGGGCTGTTATAAATGGCGAAACGAAAACTGGTGTTTCCACCTTCTTTATTGATGAAAAAATTGATACTGGCGATATGATTTTTCAAAAAGAAATTGATATTGAATCTCATGAAAATGCTGGAAGTCTGCATGATAAGTTAATGGATAGTGGCAGTGAATTAGTTTTAAAAACCGTACATGCCATAGAACATAATAAAGTAAAAACAATACCACAAAAAGACACTAAAAATATAAAAACAGCTTATAAGCTAAATAAAGATAATTGTAAAATTAACTGGAAGGATTCCATAGACAACATCTATAATCACATACGTGGCCTATCGCCATACCCTGCGGCTTGGTGCACCTTAATAAATGATGAAGAGAAACTAGATGTAAAAATATACAAAGCTGAAAAGGAATTTGAAAACCATGCTTTTGATTCAGGAACTATTATAGCATCAAAAAAAGATTTAAAGGTAGCGGTAGCAGAAGGTTACCTGATTATTAAAGAAATTAAGCTCCCAGGAAAGCGTGCTATGGATATAAAATCACTTTTAAATGGCTATACTTTTAGTAATAATGCTAAAATGCTCTAAACCCTTATGCCTATTGATACTATCAAAATATCGATAAAAAGCACTTTCTTTATTAACAAATGCCGTAAGTTATCAACAAAACAGGGTTTTTCCCTTGCCATTACTTGCGTGGTTGCATAATCCGTATAAATTTGTAAAGGATTTAACAAAAATGTTTAACCGATTTATTAATTACTAAATTTTATATTATGAACAAAACAGATTTAATTGACGCAATGGCAGAACATGCTGGAATTACTAAAGCAGCAGCAAAAAAAGCATTAGAATGTGCTTTAATTGAAATTGAAGGTGCTTTACAAAAAGGAAACAGAGTTTCTTTAGTAGGTTTTGGTTCTTGGTCAGTTTCTAAAAGAGCTGCAAGAGACGGAAGAAACCCACAAACTGGAGCTACTATCAAAATCAAAGCTAAAAACGTAGTAAAGTTTAAAGCTGGATCTGATTTATCAAGTGCAGTAAACTAATTATTTACGCCTTTAAAATATTAAAAGCTTCCATAATAATGGAGGCTTTTTTTTATATATCGCTTTAAGAGTTGCATTTTAAATAAATAAATATTAGATTTAGTTATTAATTGCTCAAAATATGGTTACAACAAAACCCAAAAAAGGAGATTTATTAATTGCTGAGCCTGCAATTATTGGCGACGTTTCTTTTAACCGCTCCATTGTACTTCTTGCAGACCATTCAGAAGAAGGTTCTATTGGTTTTATACTTAATAAACCCCTAGAGTACAACATAAATGATTTAATCCCCGAGGTTGAAGCCAAATTTAAAGTTTACAACGGCGGACCTGTAGAACAAGACAACTTATATTTTATACATAAAATCCCACAATTAATCCCTAACAGTATTGAAATCTCTTTAGGTATTTTTTGGGGTGGCGATTTTTCTAAAGTTGCAGAGCTTATAAAAGATGATACTATAAAAGAAAATGATATTAAATTTTTCTTAGGTTATTCAGGTTGGGAGTCTAGCCAATTAGAAAATGAACTTAAATCCAATGCCTGGGTAGTGACTGAAAATGTTTATAAAAAAAATATCATTGAAAAGGATTATGAGACGTTTTGGAAGGAAAAAATGCTAGAATTTGGTGGAGAATACAGCATTTGGTCTAACGCACCAGAAAATCCAAGTTACAACTAAGCCAACCTTATTTTTACGTTCAGTTTTTGAAGCAATAATTTAGACACTTCATTTCCAAAAATCTTTTTCCTATACTTACTTACAGGTTGTATACCAGTAATCACATTAGTAATAAACATTTCGTCTGCTTTTTGAATTTCAAACGGAGATATTGAGTCTTCAACCAACTCATATTCTGGTAATACTTTAATGATGTTTATAAGTTGTGTACGCATAACGCCTTTTAAGCAACCATCAGTCAATGGAGCTGTTTTAATCGTATATCCTTTTACTAAAAACATATTACCATTAAGCGCTTCAACAACATGCTTGTTTGTATTAAGCAACAAGCAATTATTCAGATTATTCTCTTTGGCATAAATACTTCCAACAACATTTAAAGCCTTATTATTTGTTTTTAAAGTTGATAGTAAGCTAGGAGACACATAATAATCTTTAAACAAATCTACTTCATAAAAATCTTCATTTAATAAATAAAAATCATCAGAAATAGGTTGTACTGAAATCACGAAACTAATAGCGTTTGTTGTTGGTGTGTAAAAACCACCTTCGTTTCTATGAACTTGTAATTTAACTCTTGATGATTTTTTGAGTGTTTTATTAGCCTGTAAGGTTTTATGAATTTGGTCTTCCAAGAATTCCATAGTAAAATTCATGGGTATTTCCATACGCATAATACGCATAGAAGCCATTAATCTAAAATAATGGTCTTCCCAAAAAAGTAATTTACCACTAACAACCTTTATGGTTTCAAATAGACCATCACCATAAGCGTATCCTCTATTTTGAGTTGATAAAATAGTATTATTTTCTAAAAGTGTGCCGTTAAAATTTATCATAAAAAAATCCCGCTATCATTTGTTTGAAAAGCGGGACAAATATAATTGAAAATATACTATTTAGAGTTAGGCAGAACCCAATACTTGCTTTAAACTAGAAATTTGATTAGTCCATAACATTTTTGCTTCATCAACCTCATCATCTTCTGCAAAATCCGTAACCATTAATGATACATCTTTAGTAATTTCATCCACTTGGATTCTAATTTCAAAAAAACAAGTTAATCCATCTTCTTCATCTTCAAGCCATCTAAATTTTACGCGTTCTCCGGTTTTCTTATTAAGTAACTTAGCTTGTTCTTCACTATCGTCCCAAATAAAGGTGAATAACTCTCCCCGAGAATTTACATTATCCGAAAACCATTCAGATAAACCCGATGGTGTTGATATATATTGATATAATAATTGTGGCGAAGCATGAATAGGAAATTCTATTTCAAATTTAACTTTATCGTCCATATGCGTGTTTAAAATTTATGATGCTCAATATATACATTAATTGATAAGTTCTACTAAAATTTTTAATAATATTTTCCTCTACTTCTATTTGCATACAACAATATTGTTTTTATATTTGCAGCCTTAAATTATGGCGAGGTAGCTCAGCTGGTTAGAGCGTCGGATTCATAACTCGGAGGTCGGGGGATCGTGCCCCCCTCTCGCTACACAGAAACCAAGGGAAAACCCAAGATATGAATCTTGGGTTTTTTATTTCAGGTACAACATAGGTACAACAAACGGTTCTTTTTTAATTACATATTCCATATTAAATCATATAACATTAAATTCTATGAAACCCTGTTATTTTCTTATGTTAATTCTTTAGAATAATAGAAATTTGCTGGCAATCCCCCTGTATGCCAAAACAAAACATTTGTGTTTTTATTTAATTTACTATTATTAAGATGGTCTAGCATACCATAAAATGCTCTACCAGAATAAACGGGGTCGAGCAAAATACCTTCTGATTGTGCCAAGGTTTTTATTGCTTTTAACTCATATGTAGTTACTATACCATAGCCTTTAGAATCATAGCCCCTAATCAACGTAGCATCCTTAATTGAGTACTCCTTTTTTAATCTAAATAACCTTTGCCCTTCCAAAAGTAGTTCAAGTACAGCTTCATCCAAAGTCTTGTCTCCATATCCCAATTTATCAATACTTATAGGCATTAAACTAATATCTAATTCATATAAATCAATACCAAGTTTTAGTCCCGCTTGAGTCCCTCCAGAACTAGAAGCGAAGAAAATATAATCCATTTTCAAATTCATATCAGTCAATTGCTCCTTCAGCTCTTTCATCGCTTCCACAAAACCAAATGCTCCCAATAAGTTAGATCCACCATATGGAATATCATAAACTTTTTTCCCTTTTTTGTTTAACTTATGTTTTAGCAATTCTAAATCCTCTCCTTTTCTATTGTCTCCTGTAAAGTGAATATTTGCTCCCAACAAATGAGATAATAATAAGTTGCCATCATAGTTCTTAGGTTGGTTTCCTCCCAAAAGCAAATGGCACTCTATACCAGCTTTAGCACATGCAGCTGCTGTTTGCCTACAATGATTAGATTGCTGTGCTCCAGCTGTTATAACTGTATCAGAACCTTTTTCCAACACATCATGAATAAAATATTGTAGCTTCCTTGTTTTATTACCTCCAGATGCTAAACCTGTATTATCATCTCGCTTAATAAACAGATTATAATCTGGATACATTTTTGATAAATTCCCCAACCTTTCTAGCGGTGTAGGGAAAAATCCAAGGGTATATTTTTCTGGTAGCATTTTTTACTAATTTTTAATTCATACTAATATATAGTATCTTTAGAAGTAATAAAAATGCATTATAATATTTTGTTATTCAAATACTTATATGCCGCCCCAAGAAAAAACATATCATTTTACTCCAGTATTTGAGTATTCGTCTTCAATGCACTGGATAGTGCTTTTCATTTGTATTGTAATCGGAATAATCATAATTTTTCAATCCGTTAGAATAGCATTCAGTAAAAATAAAACCAATAAGACCACATACAGATATTTAATTTTAGCTGTACTTTTTCTGCTTTACAATTTATTGAATGGTTTGCTCCCTAACACATCTTTACCAGGACCAATTTTCATCCAATATATTACAACTTATAGCATCTCTATAGTAATGTGTGTCTATTTGGTTTGGTACTTATACCAAGAATTTAACATCATAACTCCAAATAAATTCTTCAAAATAAAAAACCTAATATGGATACTTTCATTCACTTTTGTATTTCTTTTTGTTTTACCCTATTACTTCACTGAATCATTAAATTTTGCAAGAAGTCTTTTTCTAGTATTTCCAACATTCCTCTCAATAACGTTTCTAATCTATTTCTTTATGACCATAAAAAAGGAGGTTAAAAGACAACGTTATTTTAAAATTCAGACATATTTGGGACTCTCCTCTATTTTCTCAATAATCCTATTACCACTACTTACCTATTTTGGAGATTTTCAACCTATCACTCAACCCTTGGTAACAATGGCATTCTTTTTCGTTACTATAATGGAAATAAACAGCTACTCATATAGATTAAAAAACACGTATATTTTGAAACGAAACATTGGAAGAGAATATAATTTCACTAATAGAGAAAATGAAATTGCTATTCAAATACTTAAAAGAAAAAATTACAAAGACATCTCTAGTAATATGTTTATCTCCTATGGCACTGTTAGAAAACATGCTTCCAATATTTTTACAAAATCTAATGTCTCTAATAAAGATGAGTTTATAGATAAGTTTAAAGAATAACTATTCAATAACCACCAATTTCAACTTTTTTATTTGTGAATAAAAGTTCACAGTGAATATACACACTATCTACACAGTTTATATTTTTGTTACTCATCATTATTCACCATATTTAAGTTTCATTAGAAATAGTAAGCCTCTAAAGAAAAATTGATTGAACCCTAATACTTTTTCTCTCATCTTTTCAACCAAACAACCGCCATCAATTTCAAATTCTTAAGGGTAATTTCTATTTCCTAATTATTAGGTTGGATGGAATTTGAAAAGAAAAATAATGAGCTAATTAAGCAATTAGAAGACATCAAGTATAGTTCTGCTGGAATAATTGATCGTTCAATCAAATCCATAATTATCTGCAGAAACCTTCTTAGTGAATTTAAGAAAATTATTGTAGCCCATGAATTCGAATCAATTCAAGATGAAGTAGATTTTTTCAAAAGAATAAAGCAAGTTCCTTTTTCTCAACTTATTTATTATTCTGAAGTACGTTCGTTTGAAATTCAATTTCCAAAAGTGGATAGGGCTGAACAATTGAAATTTATAAAAAAGAAAATCAACAAATTAAACCGCTTCTTCCTTTATAATCTTGATTTTGGACAATATGTAAATTCTGGTGCATCCCACTTCGACAAAGCTTATTATACCAGGGACCATCTGGACACCTATCATATTACTACTTCAAAATTCTATTTTCAAGACCCAGATTTTTGTACCCCAAGGGATATGCTTTTAGGCAAGTTTAAAGCTTATCTTTCCCTTGTAGGCTATATGGACCAAAAGCAGCATTACGTAAAAAATAGCCTTAATAGTAAAAATATGAACATACAACCAACAGAAAAAATCCCTTGGCCATTCACAAATACGGATTGGGTAGAACTACTCTACGCCTTATGTGCTAATGGGTTAGCAAAACAGAATGGTCAAAGTATTACAAAAATATCCAAGATATTACAAGAGGTATTTGACTTTACCCCAAAGGAAATCTATAAAACCTTTCAAGACATCAAGAACAGGAAGAATAGTCGTACACTATTCCTTGACCAGCTGACAGCTTCCCTTCTTTCCGAAATGAATAAAAGTGAGGAATAATCGCTAATACGTTTTATTCAATCGCTTTTTTTAACTGTTAAAATATAACCGTACTACGGTTAACCTACGGTAATTATATTTTAGGGCAGTTTTCAATAAAATTTAGTGCCATTTAAGCATATGTTATTAAAAGAACATCCTCTAAACAGCCTTAAAACACATCGAATTTCAAAATGTTAAATTTTGACCGTAGTACGGTTGTACTGGGGAATAAAATCCATTAAAGCTATTCAAATTTGTAGAACGAAAGTCAAATCAGGTCAGGGACTATCAAATTAATTGACAGCAAAGCGATAGTCCCTTTCCATAAAACCGTTCTATTATGCCGGCAAATATTATTACAACAGACGACCTTCGGGAATTCAAAATGGAATTGCTCGATGACATTAAAAAACTGCTATCCAAACAAACAACTGGAAAACTCAAAAGGTATTTGAAATCTTCAGAAGTTATGGACTTGCTTCAAGTGAGTCCGGGCACTTTACAAAATCTTCGTATCAACGGTACATTACCCTACACTAAGGTAGGTGGCATTATCTATTACGATGCGGAAGAAATTCAAAATATAATGACTGGCAACCGAGTGCAGCACGGGTTAAACTCTTAGATGATGAACTATATAAAGCTACTTAACGCGGCTTTTGAAAAGTTCTATTTTGATGACCGCCTTAATCCTACACATATTAGTTTGTATATGGCATTGTTTCAAGAATGGAACAGCAGCCGCTTTGCAAATGAATTTTATGTAAACCGTAGAGATTTAATGCGTTGTGCTAAGATAGGCTCAAAATCCACTTACCACCGATGTGTTACAGATTTAGACTCATGGTTCTACCTATCCTATTTTCCATCCAATAATCCATATAAAGGCAGCAAAATCAAGATGTCCATTATCAGTACAAGTGATGAACCTGTAACGGGACAGTACAATCCCGTATTAGAACAGCTTGCGGAACAGTACCGTCCCAGAAGTGAACAGGTAGTGTACCTACACCGTCCCACCAGTGGACAAGCATTGGTATCTAATACAAACAATATCAAACAAGAAAACTATATAAAACAGCCAAAGGGCAGGCAGGCCGTTGTTTTATTTTTTGAAGAAAAAGGTTTTAATGCTGATGAAGGAAAAAAGTTCTTCGAGTATTACCAAGAACGAGAATGGCAAACAAGTGACGGAAAACCGATACGAGATTGGCGTGCTTTAGCTACAAACTGGATGGACAGAACCGAAATATTCGATCAAGAAAACTCTTCAAACAAAAAAGAACCGTCCCAAAGACAGGACAACTTGCGAACCACTAAAAACAAAGACTATGGACAACCCCTCTAAAATAACCGAAGGTGGCGTGGAATATTCGCTCGGAAAATTTGATGGCAAAAGTGTACTCTACGATTTTCCAAAAATTCTAATTTATCTGAATGCTAAAGGTAAACTTCTATTCGGCAAAAAATTTAGAATTTACGATGAAGACAAAGACATTTTATTGAAGCTCTGTTCCTACTTCATCAAGGATAAAGAAAATTGTAAAAGCTACGGAATAGATATCAACAAAGGCATTCTACTTTCTGGACCAGTAGGCTGCGGTAAAACAAGCTTAATGAAATTAATGAGACATATCGTACCAATGCAACGTCCTTATGAAATGATTCCTTGTCGCAATGTAACTTTTAGCTTCAACCATCTTGGATTCAAAACCATTGAGGAATATGGCAATACCAAATTTTACTGTTTTGATGATTTGGGTGTTGAACCTGCTGGTAGGTTTTACGGTAAAGATTTGAACGTAATGGGAGAAGTGTTACTATCTCGCTATGAGCTGTACATGCAAACCAAACATAAAATTAAAACGCACGCAACCACCAACCTAAATGCCGAGGAATTGGAAGAACGCTACGGCAACCGTGTCCGTAGCCGGATGCGAGAATTGTTTAATCTTATTGCTTTTGATAAAGGGGCTGGAGATAAGCGAAAGTAATCTAACTTCTAAATGATTTATATATTAAAATCAGTTCTGAAATATATTGTATTGCTATCTCCTTTAAACTTTTGGTTAATTCTAAAAAAATATCTTTCATAATATTATTGCTTTTGTATCGATAATAAAATGACCGATGCCATCAATTTTATATTTGCTGAACTTGACAAATAGGCGTTTTCATCTATATTGGATAAGAAGCCTAGTTCTAATAGTATGGAACTGCACTGGCTTACTGTTTCTTGAAGTACCTGAAAGTTTGCAAACTTCACGCCTCTACTTTCATATCCTATGGCTTTGCAAATCATCTTTTCAATTTGATAACCCATATAAATAGATTCTTTAGAATAATTTGTTTCCTTGTGTGAAGCATAAACTTCTATCCCTCTTGCATCTGGATTATCAGAATGATTACAATGTAAAGAGACAAACAAATCAACTTTTAGAGCTTTGGCCAGCTTGGTTCTATCCGATAGTGAAATGAGTGTATCACTATACCTGGTTAAATAAATATCCAAAGGTTTATCCAATTCATTATTTAGCTTCAAAATGGCATTTGCAATATCCAATACAACATCTTTTTCTTGGATTTTATTTATGCCTATCGCACCAGCATCTTTTCCCCCATGTCCAACGTCAATTACAATTCGTTTTTGAGCACTCTTTTCTTGTCCCAAAACGATACACATTTTTAGAAGCAAAAAGACAAAACTGACGTTTTTGAGCGCTTTTTTCATTTTCAATTTTCAGGTTATCAACAATTTCCCTTCAAAAACTAATAGAATTTGATGCCAAATAATAGCAATTAAATTCAATTGATTTCAAATAATATTTTTTTCACAAATATTTGATTTTAAGTTATTTATGTACAAATATATGTAAATTTCAGAAAGAGAAAATGAATAAAAAATTAAACCCTTTTATTATGAAAAAATCAATCTATTTAGCAACTTTTTTATCGTTGCTCTCAACATCACTTTTTGCTCAAATTGGGGGAATTGAAGATTCCGTTAACGATGTGGGCGATACCATACGTACCATATTTCCAATTTTACTTGGTGTCATTTTTCTTGTTGGTTTCTTGTTTAATGCAGGACATTTCTTTGGGGAAAACGCAGACCTTAAAAAAGGAATTACTAGAGTGCTTGTGTTTGTTTTGATTGCTGGCGCAGTTGTCGGCATCTTCACATACTTAATAGGAATCGTAGTATAAATGAACCCTCATCGAGGGCTTTATTAGAATAGCTGTATGAAGAAATACGAGGTCTATAAAAACATTAGGAAAAGGGCGGTCATTTTTGTGCTGCCTATTTCCCTGTTTGCGTTAATGATGGTTTCTATTTTGGCTTCGCTGCTCATCATTATCTTCTCTTTCAGCTTCGGGATAATAATCGGCATACTCGTTTTTAATGCTGCTCTCTACGTAGCCTTAACGAGAATAACACATAACCCACAAATTTTTCAGATGGCAAACCCCTTCCCAAGAATAATAAGTAACAAAAGAAACTCTGGCTTCTATTATGAACAAGATTAATCTTTCAGCATATCAACCTATTGTCGATATTCAAGACAATATCATATTTGCTAATAATGCCAATGTCGTACTGTGCTATGAAGGAACGCTACCAGAAATTTATTCGTTATCTGAAAAAGACTTTGAAGATATACACGGTGCTTGGTTTCAGGCCTTGAAATCATTGCCTATTGGAACGGTAGTACAAAAACAGGATATATATCTTAAAAAAACATACACTTCAGAAGCACTTCCAAATACAACGTTTTTAGAAAAAGCGACACACGACCAATTCAAAGGACGTGATTATATGGAACATCGTTGCTTTTTGTTCTTTACGCTCACAAAGAACAAAGCTCTGAACAATTCAAAATATGTCAACCCTTTCCGTAAAGTTTCCAAAGGGATTACTCAACAATTAGATGACAACGTTAAGGGCTTCATCGGTGCTGTTAGTGATTCCGTTTCCTTTATAAACAATAGCCGTAAAATGACCTTTGTTTCGCTCAACGCTCGCGACATACAACAGTTAACCAATGGCTATTTCAATGGATTTAATGATGGATTTGATACTGATATCATATTAGATAAAAAAAGCGTCAATGTTGGCGAAAACCATTTTGATGCCCTAGCTATCAATAGCGAACTGTGCTTTGGCGAAAGTGTGCAGAGTAGCAAAACCAATGAGAAATTCACTTCTGACGATTTTGTATTTCATCAAGGGTTTATTGATGGCTTAGGGCTTACGCTTAATGAAAATCATATTGTCAATCAAATCTTGTATTTGGATGACAAACAGAAGTGGCGCAAGCTACTCGATAAGAAAGTTGAGGAACTCAACAAAAGCTCAAACTTCGGTTCTCAGAACAAAGTAGTGCTTGGGAAAATTCAGCACATACTAGACCAAATCAATGCGGATGATAATGCCCGTATTATTCGTGGTCATTTAAATATAGTCTACTGGGATAAGAACCCAGAAAACTTAAGTAGAATCGGTTCTAAAATAAAGACCGAATTTAAGGAACTGGATATCATTCCATACTATCCTAGAGGTGAGGAACGGAAGAACTATATACTAAATAGTTATTGCTGTTTTTCTTCTAATTTTTCAAATAGCGATTTGTATGTAACAGATTTAAAACACGCACTTTGCCTGTTTATTAATAACACCAATTACAATTCGGATGCTACGGGAATCATCTTTAATGACAGAGAGCATAACGTTCCTGTTCTAAAGGATGTTTGGGACGAACGCAAGAAACGCATTAAGGCAAGAAACTTTGCCATTTTTGCACCTACTGGCGAAGGCAAGTCCTTTTTAGCAAACAACATTCTACGCCAGTATTTTGAAAGTGGTGTCCGCCTAGTCATCATTGATTTGGGTGGTTCGTACACAAAATTTGCCAAACTATATCCCGAAAAATATACTGTCCTTCGTTATGAAAGTGGCAAAAACTTGGGTATCAATCCTTTTTATATAAGTGATGCAAATGACCTAACACCAGAACGTTTGGAAGACTTGTCCGTTTTCTTGTTTGAACTTTTCGCTTCAGATTTAAAAGTTACCAAAGCACAATCGGTTTCAGTTAAAAAGATATTGCGCCATTATTACAACAATACTTCAGAAAATCATTCTTTAGATGGTTTCTACAACTTTATAGAAAGGAATCAGGAAGACCTTCTGGACACCTTAAAAATCCATCCCGACTACTTCAATATTACAAGCTTCTTGCACGTAATGTCCGAATATGTCGGCGATGGTCTATACAGCTTCCTTTTTGAAGTAAGTGAAGACCAGACCTATAAAATTGAGGATAAACGATTGATTGTTTTTGAGCTGGATGAAGTAAAGGACAATAAGGAAATCCTGTCCGTTATGTTGAAGCTGATTAAGTCAGCCATCCAAAGAACGATATGGAAAAACAGAGCTGAAAAAGGCATTATCCTTTTCGATGAGTTTGCAAAGCAACTGAAGTTCGAAAACGTACTGGAAAGTGTTGAATTCTACTATCAAGCGATTCGTAAACAGAATGGTGCGATTGGTATTATTCTTCAATCTATAAACCAGCTTCCCAACAATTCAACATCGGCAAGCATATTAGAAAATACACAGGTCATTTATAGCCTAAACAATGAAAAAGGCTATGATGAATTGGTTAAAAGACTCAACCTATCCAGCCACGATTTAAACCAATTAAAATCCATCAAAAACAATCTTTCCGGACCAAGGAAGTACACCGAAATGTTCATCAAAATAGGAAAGGAAAGCAACATTTTTAGGCTAGAAGTTCCTAAAGAAGTGTACGCAGCATACTTAACCGATGGGCAGGAAAACGAGGCCATAATGGCCATTTATGAAAAGACCAACGATATGGAATTGGCAATTAAAGAATTCACATCTAAAACATAATATTATGAAATCTAAAATCTTAATTATCGCAATCATATTCACTTTTTTATTGCCTGCACGCGCTGCGTGCCAGGGAATGCCAGTTTATGACAATACCAACTTTATCAGCTTGGTAAAGTCACTTGTAGAATCGGCAAAACAGACCTCACAACTTATCAAGTCCGTAAAGTTCTTGAAAGATGCAAAAGAAAGTATCGAGAAAGTATCTAGCGTAGTACAACAACTTAGGGCAGTTCAGGAAATTGCACGGAACAACCAACGCCTTATCAATGTAATGCAAAATGATTTACAGGATATTTTAAACTCGCCTTACATCAAGCCCGAGGAAGTTACACGGGTTGCGGAATCATTCGATGCCATAGTCCAAAATTCTTTGGACACAGTTGATTTTATGGGTGAAATTTTATCCAGCGATAATCTAAAAATGTCAGATGCCGAACGTGCTGAAGTCCTAAAACAAAAAGAACAGGAATCTAAGCAGATGGTTTCTAACATCACTACCAAAACCAAGCGCTATCGTGATATCATTTCCTTCAGAAAAATGCAGGACAAAGTAAATAACCGAGAAACGAATTACTAATGAGTTTTGGGCTTGAATATGTAGATACAGTCTTTCAGACTATACAGGCTAGTGACTTTTCGCAATACACCATTGCAGGAATGAAAACGCTTGCCGTTTTGTTCTTTCTGGTCAATATCCTAAAAAAATACAATGATGGCATTGCGGACAAAGACGGTTACACTTGGGGATTAAGCCCAGGGGAATTGACCAAGAACTTTGCAGTCGTTCTTCTGGTCATATTTTCAACACAGGTCCTGGGCTTTTTCGATAGCATCTTGGTTTCTATTGAAGCGCAATATCGTGGTACAGCACCCGCTTTATTGCCTTTGCAAATGCAGGATATTCCTATTGAGGAAGATGTAAGCATTATAGAAGTAGTACAAGCGGCAATGACGCTGTTATACGAAGCCTTGGTCACACCCCTTTACGGTTTCAAAATATTTGCATTTATCATAAGTCTTTTTCTTTGGATTTTAGATTTGTTTATCTACCCACTATTTCTTGCTGAACGCTATTTTCTATTAGGTATAATGCAAGCTTTTTTTCCGCTCGTAATAAGTCTGGCGGTTTTTGAAAAATTCCGTTCGCTTGCCTATACATTTTTCAAATTGTACGCTGCTGTTTATATGTTAGTACCAGCCTTCTTTTTGGTCAATGTATTTGTAAATGCGCTCTATACTGAAATCAATACGAACTTCTGGACAAACCTTTTTGGGACAGATGTTGGTCAAGGCTTTTTTGCACCTGTGGTTCAACTTGGGTCAGTTGGTTTCATTGTTTTTCTAAAATTCAAATTATACAAACGAGCCACATCATTTACCCTCAGATTGTTTACCAGTTAATTCCAATAAAAATGAAAACCTCTTACAAAAACATCTACGCAATCTTAAAATTAAACAGGTTTATCGTGTTGGCAGTTATCATTTTTGCAATGCTATCCAGCACCTTTTCACTTTGGATGGCATTTAAGACGAATAAAGAAGCTCTTAATAGTGCTTTTGCCATTAATACCGACGGCAGTATTATTCCCCTAAAGCTCGTAACCCAAAAAGAAAATTTCAAGGTAGAAGCATTAGCTCATCTAGACCTGTTCCACAACTACTTCTATAATATCGATGCCAGTAATTATGAGCGTAATCTGGAAAAGGCACTTTGGTTGGGCAATAGTTCTGTGGACAATCTATATCGACAGAAAAAAGCGGATGGTGTCTATAACCGATTGCTGCAATACTCGCTAGTTCAGAAAGTACTGAGTATTGATTCACAAATCGAAGAACAAAACGGAACTTACGTCTTTAGAACTGTTACCATTTTTGAAATCAATAGAGGTTCAATCATAGATACCTACGAACTTGTTTCTAGTGGAAATTTAATTCCAGTTGAAAGAAACTTTCCAAACAATCCGCACGGATTGTTGATTACAAACTATTTCGAGAACACCTTAAAAAAAATAAACGATGAAAATTGAGCCGACCCGCCTGCCGTCGCGCAGGTAGTCGGCATTTAAAAAACCACGATTATGAAAGTAGAAAAAAATAAAATTGTATTTGCAGCTGTATTGGCTGTGATTTTCATATTTCTGATATCCTATTCTATAATGGTTATGGGCGATGACGAAAGTGATAAAGAAAACCTTGAACAAACCTTGATACCCGATTTGGATGAAAACCAAAAAGAGTATGATTCAAAACTGGATGCCATAAATGATTTGAAAGAAGTGCGAGAAAATAATGCACCAAGCATCTATGACGAAAAACTGATTGATTCCTTGGGCTTTTATGACCCAGACCTTCCAGAACGGGAAAAAGAACGCATTGTAGATAGTATTTATGATGCTGGTAAGATTCAATACTCTGAAAAGAAGTATCGAAACCTTGGGCAAAAGAAAGTTACTCAAAACAATACCCAGCAAATTGATTCTGCCGAAATAAGGCGAGAACAAAAAATTGAAGCTAAAGAATTGGGGCTGGAACACCAACTGTTCTTTGCTGCTTCGCCTAAACCGAATGAAATTTCGATTATAGGCAATACAGATGCAATTATTTATGTGGTTGTAGATGGTGACCAGGTTGTCAAAGCAAATACCCGATTACGAATGCGCCTTACTAAATCAGCAACTATCAACGGTAAGCTGATGCCAAAGAACACACCGGTTTTTGGGTTTATAAGTTTTCAGCCCAATCGTGCTTTAATCGAGATTAAAAACGTACAACATCATCCCACCAAACTTAAAGCTTTCGATTTATTGGATGGTAGCGAAGGTATCTATGTGCAAAACAATTTCAGGGCAGAAGCTACCACAGAAGTACTAGATGATGTTATAGGCGATATCAACATTCCAACCGTTCCACAAGTTGGCGGAATTACACAGGTATTTAGACGTCGTAATCGAAGTGTGAAGGTAACCGTACTTAACAACTACAAATTAATTCTGAAACCAAAACTATGAGGCCCATAATGGGCATTTAAAAACGCACTCTTATGAAAAAACATATCATTATTTCAGCAATAATTATTACCGCTTTGGCGAAAGCTAACGCTCAAGCAACACACGTACTCGATACCATTTACGCAAACGACACTAAAAATGTCGCGCTATTTTTCCCAGAACCCATACGACAGGGTATAACCGGTTCAGATAATTTTGTCTTTACCTACAATCGTGAAAAAGAACAGTATTTCGGATTACTTCAGGCGAAGCCTGGGAAAGAAAGTAATCTACTGGTAGTCAATAGAAATGGCGCAATTTTTTCGTATATTGTAAGATATAAAAAGCAGCTGTCAAAGCTCAATTATTTCATTCCATTATCAAATAGTATTGGGAATGAAAAACCAATTGTAACCGATTCGATTGTTTCCGAATCTAATCAAGAAAGTATTGATAACAACACTTATTATCATCAAAAATTCTGTTCTTATCTTCTTGATAGAAGACAATATCTTGGTAGGTATATAAGACGAAATAATGGTGTTATTTTAAGGATTGAAAATGTTGTTTTTGATAAGGAAGAACTCTATTTCGTTATCCGAATTGAGAATAGATCTACCTTGGATTATGATTTAAATTTCTTAAACATGTCGATTGAAACACGACAGAAAGGAAAAATGAAATCTTTGCAACGCCTGTACCAAAATCCTATATACAAACATAAACTGCCTTCGAAAATTGGAGAAAGTGAAATGGTACGGTTTGTTTATGTACTGCCTAAATTTTCATTGTCCAATAACCGCAGAGCAATTTTGGAATTAAACGAAAAGAACGGTGAACGCAATATAGAAATGAAAATATCACATAATTATATCAATAACCCAAATTAGAATGTTATGAAAAAATTAGTCATTTACTCACTCCTATTGTTGTTCCTTTCTTGTTCAGAAAGCAAAACAAAATCCCCTTCTGAAACTGGCAAGGCAGTTGCGGAAAGTTTTTTCTCTAAAGATGAATCAGCTCTTAAAAAGCATACCACTGCAGAAGGCTATGCCAGTTTGATTACCGTTCAAAATATGCTGCCAGATTCCGACAAAGACATCGAAGTAGAAATTTTAGACGAAGTTTTTGATGGTGAACTTGCTTGGATAAAATACAGTACTACCTACGATGGGAAAACAGGCATTTTTAAACTGACTAAAGAAAACGGTCAATGGAAAGTTACCAATAAAGGTCCGAGGGAAAAAGGGCCTTTTTAAAAAGAAGTTTTAATTTAATTTTTCTCAAGGTTAATTTCCCAATAACCTCTAGTATCTCCGTGGCGTACTAAAAATCCTTTATTCTTGATAGCCGTAATATGTTTTCCTACAGCAGATTCGTTAATACTTAAAGCTTCAGCTATCTCATTATATGTTATTGAAGGATTAGCAGCAATTAGTTTAAGTACTTCTTTTTGTCTTTTAGTTAGAGCTTCAGTTGCATCAATTGCACCACCTATTGCACCACCTATTGCACCACCTATTACACCACCTTCTTGATTATCTTCTATATCATCAACTTTAACAGAAGTTTCATTGGTGTCTTTTTGAACAGCAAAAGTCATTCTTAGAAAATTATCGGAAAAACTAAAACTTTCTTTTCCATAATGTCCCAAAATACGAGGGATGCCAGAACCTAATTGTTCTACTAATTCTAAATCTTTAAAAATACGCATTAGTTCCTTATTGCGTGGAACTGAAAAGCCTTCGAAAAATTCTTGCTTACTCAACCCTTCAGGTAAACTACCTGCCGATGTGATTTCAATTCTATCCGCAAAGATTTCAAACTTTGGGGTAATCTCATTTGTATAATCATTATGCACAAAGGCATTGATGATAGCCTCTCTTAATGCAATAGGATTCCAGAGACTAGCCTGTTGTCTTTCTTTCGATGTAATCCTTGTTGTAGTTCTATTTTCTACGGCAATTTTATCAATTACCTGTCTAGTAGCTTTTACCAAACATTCGTGACCATATTCGTTACTTTCTATCAAGTCTGTTCTAGTTGTCCCGGAATACTTAGCAACCTTGATAGAGGTATTGTTTTTATCTGCCAAAAGATAGGCGGCATAATTAAATGCACCATCTTCGGTCAATAGTTCCAGGTTCTTTGCAAATGCTTTGCCAAGTGAATATCCAGATTCCTCGTAGTAAATTTTTAACTGGCTAAAGCTTAAATCTTGTCTGGCAGCTTTAATTTTACTTATAGAATTTCTGGTACGTTTAGCAAAGAGTTCGTCAATCATTTTTTGTGGCATTGGTTCAGCTGCTGAACCCAAACGAATGAAACAACCCTTTTCACTCATCCCATATTTTTTAAGATGATATGGTTTTTCTGGACCGCTGGCCACAATGATTTTTAGGATGTCCTTGCCGTCCTTTTGCTCACTCACAATATCGAACAAACCAAGTGCTGAAGGACGGATATTATTCTTTAGCCTGTCCTTAATTTTCAACTGGTCGCCATCAGCATCTGCCAAACCATAAGTGTTCCCTTCTTTATCAATACCGATATAGATAATGCCACCTTCACGATAGTTTAAAAAAGCAATAACCTCTTTTTCAAGTCCATCGGACAGTTCTCGTTTGTATTCTATGCGGTTTGTTTCGGTCATTAAGAAATAAAATGGACAGTAAAGATAATGATATTTAATTTTTAAAAATCGACCTTGCCTCATCATAAACTCTCTCAAAATTAGCTTCTAAATCAGATTGAGAAAACGGTTTTGACACCCTCGGCAATTCCCTTTGAATATTTGCCAATTTAAACTGAACTTTCTTATCCTTTCCATCTGCATAGGTAATAAACTCGCCTTGTTTTAACCTAAAGAAAACATCTGCTCTAATTTTTGGAATTTCCTTTTCTCCAGTTGTAATTCGTGTATCAAAATCAAGATTATGCCCACGACTTATACTTTTAGTAGGGTCTTTAATGATTTCAAAAAAGCGTTCATAATATTTAGCCGTATCAGGGTCGTTTACCTTTCCAAAAAACTGATAGGAAAGATTACTTAAAATGGCTTTGCTTGCCTTATCTCCATACATCATATCGTTCTGAATTTTATCCTGCATTACATAAATGGTGGCAATGTCGTAACTCCTTAATGTTGCAGGAATTCTATGCATATTCAATAATCGAATTGTTGGTGCTTCTTCCAACAACAAAAATGAAGATTTAGAATTTCGCACGCTCATTTGTTTAGTAATCGTGTGAATAATAGTAGCAATTACTGGTGAATAAGATGTTTCATATTTTGGATTGTTTACTACCGAAATGATTGAAGGATTATTTACGTTATTAATATTCAATGGCACTTCATCTGCGGATAAGGTCATAAAAATACGCTGTGTGCTAATTCGTTTCAGGGCATTTGCCAATGTACTCTTAACACCTGCCGTCTGTCTGTCCGAATCCTTACCACTAATAAAAGCATCTGCCATCGCTCTCGATGTGGTGTTGGTTTCCAAAAACTGAATAAGGCTATCTGTGTCCAATAATTGATAAATAGCTATCAAATGTGGAAGAGTACAATATTTAGGATAGTCGGTTTTCAGTTTCCAAATCAAACCACCAATTAAACCTTCAGCGGCATCATTAAAGAATTTAGTTGTTCCAGTTGTTCCACTTTCCCTTTGTTCCAAAAGGTTTTCAATAAGCACTCTTGAAACTTCATTTACGCTTTCCTCGTTCTCTAAATAACGTGGTGCAATAGGATTTACCCGATGGATGATTTTATTGAAGGAAATAACCTTAAACGGAATATCACTTTCCTTAAACAATGGATATGCCATTTCGGTCAGCTCAAAGTCCTTATAGTCGTGAATGATTCCGCAAAAACTCTCTTTCCGGAAATGTTTTAGAAATCCATAAATAACACTTTCGGTTTTTCCGCTTCCGGCGGATCCGATGACGGACGCGCCACGTTTAATATTATCTAATTTGAAATTTCCTTTATTCGTAGAAAAACTGACCTGATATTTAGTATTTCCATTTTGTGCGTTTTCAGTTTTATGCAGAAAAACATACAATCCTATATTAATTAGCATTAGAGGACATACCAGATACAGCAATATGGATACTAATTCGTTTTCTTCAGAAATATAGAATACAAGAAATGAAAGCATAGTGATATTTAATAAGAACGCATATTTGCTTACTCGAAACATCGCATAGAAAACAGTACTGGTCAAACCAATGATTGAAAGTATCGTTATAAGATTGTCTATTTGCATACCCACTATATTCCTATTGAACTTGATTTTATGGCCACTTCAGCGCCTCGTCTTAATCGTTTGAAAACACGAATTGCGATTTGTGTTTGACTAACTGGAATACTTGGCACTATCGGCAATCCCGTTTTTGTAATCATTTTGAAAGCCAATGCCTTTTCATTTGCTGGTAATTTCATTAAGGTGGCAAAATAGAGACTGGGATTTTTTATAAAATCTTTTCTCGCTTTGTAGGTCTCGGCAAAGTTGCGTTTGTAGCCAAAAGTCTTGTCAAAGGTTTTTTCTGCTTTTTCAAAAAATTTGTCTCGATCAAAACCCCGTTTTACGGTTTCCCCATTCAACTTCACATTGGAAGCTTTGTATTTGCTTCCAGGTGACAAACTGAATCTATTGGACACATCCTTACGGCTCACGATGATGTGGATATGACTTTGATTTCCATCTTTCGCCATTCCCTGGACAATCCGTTTTCCATTTTGTTGATGTGGTGCTTGTCCTTCCAGTTTAGCGATTTCCTTTTTCATCTTTTTGATATTTCCTTCAGCTCGTCCTTCTTGAATATTTCGGATATCAGTTTTGAGTTGCAGTATTCTTGTGGCGAAAGGTTGATTCTCTTTTACCTGAAAATCCGTCCCCTTAAATGTGCGTTGGTGTTCGACTTTCGCATAATAATTTATGTCGTCGATACTGATAGGTCGTCCTTTGATTTCCCTATTAAATGAAGCCATATAATCCTTCATCAACTCGCGAGTATATCTCTTTAAATCTTCACTACTGTTCTGAAGTTTTCGCAATTCATATTTTGAAGGACTCACGGTAATTGAATAGAATCTTGGTTCGTGTTTTTCCAATTTTGCGGTGTTCCCATCTATTCCCCTAATGACTTCCTCGGTTGAAATCTCATCGCCATATTGATTGAAAAAATGTTCCATATCCTGATGTTCCAAACCTTGATTTTCTTTCTCTAAATAGCCCACAAAATCTGCTGAACTTTTGGAAAAGTTACCGCCCATTTTTTGAGGTGTGATTGTGATGTACATAAGCTAAATTTTTAAAGTTCATTGTTGATGTTTCGCTTTTACCGCTTCGCTCTCCCTTTGGTCGTGAATCTCGCAGACTCGATTTCGCGAAAGCGTACTTCTTTTTTTTCCTCAGCATATTTTTTTTCCAAAATGAGCGGTTTATTTTTGGGTTCGTCCATTACAAAAAGGGATTGCAACATTGCAACCGTAGGTTTGGTTTGGGTCTTTTCCACGTCTCGCATTATGGCGATAACTGCATTGATTCTTTTGAGTAACTTAGCTTCGATAGTACGTCCAGTTGGTCCCAATTTTTCCCTTGGGGATATCTCATTGTAAAGGAAAAAATCAAGGATATTTTCCATTGCTTCCGTGTGCGTTTTGAAGTGCTTCTTGGAAAATTCCTGAAACCTTTTGGCAGTTTTCCTTTTGAACCTGATAGTGATGAATGAATCCATTTCCTTTCGCTTTTTTAAAGATTTGACGTAAATCCATCCCTGTTTACTGGTGTTTCAAGACCATTTGACGCAAATCGATGGATTTTTTATATCTACTTTATTTTTAAGCGCTTAAAAATCAATAGATTAAAATGAAAATAGAATACGTAACGCGGCGCAGCCCGTTACCCTCTTGCTATTCCTTTTCGTCCCGCAAGCGGGACAAAAATCCATACAATCCGGCTAAAAAGCCGATGGCCATTTTGAAGGAAAATGATTTTCCAGTATGTTTAATTTCGATGTGTAAGGGTATCGGCGAAAGTCAAAAAGTGGATAACCTTACTTTAATTTGTGCGCTGAATTTTAGCAATGTAAAGATACATTTTTTTCTTGAATTGGATATCAATTGCATACAAAAACACCTCTAAAAATTCAGAGGTGCATACTTATCAATTTTAAAAATCATATCATATGTTAAAAACGAATTTATAAGAATATAAATTCCGTATTGCTTCTTCTTCAATCATCGTTTCAAAACAGGTATAATTTTCTCTTACGTATTTGCGGATGGCATCCCCAAATTTTCGTTCTACATCTTTTTTAGAATTTTCTAAAAGTCGGTTTTGAGCCTCTTCGCTCAAGTCTGTAAAATTGAGATATACCATAGCTATTTATTTTACAAAATTCCATTATCAGAAAAACTATAGTAATCGCCATCGGGTGCAAAAATCAAATGGTCAAGAATAGTAATATCAAATAGTTTTGATGCCTTTTTAATCTTGTCTGTTAGCGTTTTATCAGCTTCGCTAGGTATCAATTTCCCGCTAGGATGATTGTGCGTTAAAATAATGGCTACCGACAAGGACTTTAGAATGACTGCAAATAAAATACGAAGGTCAATTAATGTACCCGTAATACCACCCTGCGAGAGTTGATAAACCCCTTTAACTTTATTACTATTGTTCAACAATACTACCTTAAATGTTTCTTGTAATGCAATGGTATCTTTATCCCAATCTTCAAAAAGTAGTTCAGCTGCATCTTTAGAATTTCCTATTTTCTGCCACTTAGAAGATTTCAGTCCACCTTTGTAGCTTATTTTTATTTCGTTAACTTGTGCTTTACTCATTGCTTATTATTTTATGTTTGAAATCGTGAATCTTCGATTTCATTGTTTATAGTATTTAAAATGTGAATAATGAAAAAGAGGGCGCATCTTTCGACGGTTACGCCCTCTTTCTTTTTAGGTTTACTTATCACCTTTACTTCCAAGTAAAAGGATTTCATCGGCTACAACTTCGGTAACATAGCGTTGTTCATTGTCATCTGTTGTGTAGCTCCTAGTTTTTAGTTTTCCCGATATTCCAACTTCTTTTCCTTTTTCAACATACTTTTCTACGACTTCAGCAGTTTTGCCCCAGGCTACAATTGTATGCCAATTAGTATCTGTTTGCTTTTCGCCTTTACTGTCTTTGTAATACTCGTTTGTGGCTAATGAAAAACGGGCTACTTTCTTACCGCTTTCAAGGTTCGTGATTGTTGGTTCTTGTCCAACGTTTCCAATTAACTGTACGTGATTTTTAATAGTACTCATAGTAAAAGATTTAAAGATTTATATTTCCCCTATTGATTTAAAACAGATTAAATTTTAAGGGGTGTTTGTTCTTTTCTTTCGTGCACCGCACAATGGATAGAGTGGGTTTTGTCAAGACTTTTAGGGTAAAATCAGGTGTGTTTGCGACGTATTAAATTCCTTGGAATTTCAAGGAAGTAGAAACCTTATTTTTCATTAAAACTCTGTATAGTCTTGACAAGTTCCATAAGGGCATTAGCAATTCTTTTAAACGCAGTTGCGTTTGAGCGTACCGGCAGTTAAGCGAAATAAGTAGCTATGGTTAAATTAGAATTGGTTATGTCGTGCCTGTTTTTCGACGACCCGAAAAACAATAAAGGCTTTATCCATTATAAACCCCTTAAAATGTGTAAGACAGCGGTTTAGTTTTTAAGAATTTTCGAGGAAGCACTCAAGAAGGGCTTACCGTAAATTCTGTTAAGAAAACCAAAGTGATGGCTTTCCGATTAGAAAAGCGGACTTAATTCACAATTTTGGCTCTGGAAAGTAGTGTTCCTTTCCAGAGAAGCGGGAAGGGTTAACGGAATGGAAAGCTGAAATTGGGATTGTGTCCAAGACCTGTGTAGTGAAGCTCATTTTCCGTAATGTAGCTTTTCGCGAAATGCAGGGGGAATGTGCTGAGGGGTATTGGTTATACGGATTTGTAATAGTATAAAATCCAGTTTAAGGTACTGGACAAACCTTTTTAATCTATGCCAGGGCATAGACTACATCAAACAGTTTTTTATCCAACCGTTCTTGTTGGCCAAAGCCTTTCTTTAAGACATTATGAAGTACAGAATTAAATGCATTGTAGCCCAACCAAAGATTCGGTTCTTCATTGAGCAACAAGGCTTCGTAGTTCAAAATCTCAATGACCTCACGAGACTTTTTTGAAGGGTCCCTATTCTTATCACTACACTCATATCTAAACAGTTTCGTTCTGTCAAGAATGGCCTTTACGAACTCTTGCGTATCGATAATTTTAAATTCTTTCATCTTATCAAATTTTTTGGTAATGGTATAGAACTCATTATCCAAAAACTTGTCAAACAAGTTGTTCAACCTTGGCATAATAAAGTGTGTATTATTCTTACTGTGCTTAATGGAAAACTCAATTTCTGCCTGAGAAACGTGCAAACCGTTGGAACATACTTTTCTGTAAAAACCAAATTATCCAGAGGTCTTTTCGCTACCATCATAAGAGTTTTTAAACCGAAGCATAGGCAGGTATCAAATCCTCTTCATTTTTAACAGAGAATTGACTTTTATCGTCAATAATGAAGTCTGTAATGAAAGACCTATCATTCTTATTGATGGTGCGTTTGTGATAGTTCAGTTGTGCGTCGGATAACATTTCTTCAGCTTTCTTGAAGAATAATTGATTTGGAATATGGCCGTAGCTGTTCGATACCACATTGACAATTTTGCCATTGGAAATTATTGCGTTTTCGAGTCCACGTCGCGATTCCATTTGTGTACGGGATTTTAAAGATTTCATTTCTGATGGAACAAAGATTTCATCCTGTTGTAAATTTTGTAAATACATAGTTTTTGAATTTAGACCTGTCTGCCGACAGGCAGGTTAAACAATATTTGAGCTGTACCCCAAACGGTAGTTAAAATCTCAGCTCAAAAGGAAACGGAATAAATGAGTAGTAGCGAAAGCGGCGGCTTTATGCCGTAGTCTTTTGATGGGTGTATTTAACGAGTTTATCTTCGTACCAATATTGATATAAATCTCTCTCGTATTAAGCCGCCACTATTTCAAAATTTATATTGGTAAAGTAGTGTTCCTTCAACCATAGTTTCGGTATCGGGCAGTAATAAGTTTGGTGAACATCTAGAACTTAAGGTTTGTGTCTAAATCTTTTTTTATGAAATTCTTTTCTGAAATGTAGTGCAACAAAGTGCACGGAAATAAGCTGAGGGGCTTTCACACCTATTTAGCTTTAAACATATCTGGGGTTACAGCCGTTCTAAACCCTAAATGTTCCATAGAAGAATCCATACTAGTGGCCATACGTGCAGAAGCCCTATAACTTGCACAATAGGAGTCACTGCATAAAAAAGAACCTCCTTTAATAACCTTTTCCATATTGTAGGGATTATTAGGATTATAATGTTCTGTTGCTCCCCTTGGGTTAACAACTAGAGTATTACTATTAAAAAGCTGTTGGTAATAATTTAGATTGTACCAATCACTGGTCCATTCCCAAACATTTCCAGAAATATCATATAATCCATACTTGTTTGGGCTATATGAACCAACAGGAGCTAATCTTTCATAGCCATCTAGCTTTAAGTTCTTTACAGGAAATTCACCTTCCCAAGTGTTTGCATTTTTATGAAGCACATCCTTATTATTTCCCCAAAAGTAAATTGTATTATGTACGCCGCCTCTAGCTGCATATTCCCATTCAGCCTCTGTAGGTAACCTTCTACCTGCCCATTGACAGTAAGCTTGGGCATCTTCAAATGAAACATGAACAACAGGGTAGTTATCTTTATTAATTATAGTACTTCCTTTACCGCTAGGGTTTTTCCAATTTGCTCCTATGGTCCAATGCCACCATTGTGAGAAATCATAAAGGTTAGGAACAGTTGATTTTGTTTTTTTAAAAGTTAAAGAACCAGGTTGTAATATGGAGTCATGTGGTTTTGGTGTTCCCCCTGGAACTTGCAATTTCATATCTTCCCAATCTATAGCTCTTTCTGCGGTAGTAATATAACCGGTCTCTTCTACGAATTTTGCAAACTGTTTATTAGTAACCTCCATTACATCCATAAAAAACCCATCTACTTTAACTGTATGCTTTGGTTTTTCATGATGCATTGCCATATTATCATTACTTGTTGCTCCTTGTTCAAATACCCCTCCAGGTATCCAAACCATGCCTTCTGGAGCTTTAGCATGTGGATTATCTTGATTTATTTTGGTACTAGTATCTTTACAACTTACTATGAAAAGTGTTAAAATACACATTAGGTTATATCTAGTAATCCATTTCATAATAGTTGAGTTTCAGTAAAGGCCTTTATTTTGCTCCAAGTATCTAGTAATTCTGTTCCTATCCAACCATGACCAGCATTGGGATAAAGTGTGTAATCATTAACTACATTAAGGGAATTTAATTTATCTCTTAAACTAGTTCCTTGGCTAACTGGTATTAAAGGGTCCTGACCTCCATAAAAATGAATTGTTGGTGGTGAAGTTGATTTAGCTTGATGAACAGGGCTTACTTCCTCTAAAAAAGATATTGTAGTATTCACACCATAAGAATCTAACAGTTCTTGTAGCAATGGATTAGTATTATTCAAATACGCAGGATCTCTAAAATTCGTTGGTCCAACTATAGAGGCTACCATTTTTACATTATTATCAATATCAAAACTATAACTCCATAAAAGTGACAAATGACCACCAGCACTAACACCAATAAACCCATACTCATCAGAAATCACATAGTCATCTTTCTTTGATTTTAAATCTTCTACAATTGTTGTTATATCATTTATTTGCATTGGATAGGGTGGATTATCCTCATCGGATAATCTATAATTAATATTTACAAGAGCTACCTCTGGAAAATCAATTTTATAAAGATTAATTAATGATGACATGCTACTTTTGTCACCAGAATTCCAGCCACCTCCATGAACTAATATCATTACTTTGGTGTCCTCATTCCTGCCTTCTGGAAGATAAATATCGTATGTTTGATTAGTACCTGCACCATAAGACACATTTAACAACTCCCTATAATTAAGCAACTCATTCTCGTTGATGTTATTTGATAAATCACCTTCATCAGAACAAGATGTAACAATTAAGAATATTGCTAGTATTATATTATATTTTAAAATATTTATTTTCATAGCATAATCCATTTAGCATCCTTTTAGTTCAATATTTAGCAACAAATGAAAGTATTCAACATTAAAACAATAAGGAACATCAAGTTTTAAACTTTAAAAAACTAATTCAGCTTTTCTTTAATTATCATACTAAGAATTAATAAACAACATTATACAACCAGTTATAATTACTACTTTAAAATTACATGAAACAATTAGGATATTTTAAATCAAGCTTTATATTATTTATTTTAAAACCACTTACCATTCTATAATTTCAATGGTTATAGGACCTAATAATCCTGAGGATTGTAACTCACTTTCATCTTTATATGGATTATAAGTACACCATGTTTGCCGCTTAGATTTAGGCAATGATGCGTCACCAATCAATCGATTCATCCAGTTATTAATGACTTCTACCTTTAGTTCGTTCTTTCCTGAAATTATAAAATTTGTAATATTAATACTATAGGGGGCAGTCCAAATTCCTCCAACTTCTTTTCCGTTAAGGTAAACTCTGGCTATTGCAGATAGACTGCCTAAATCCAATACTACTTGATTAGTTTTAGAAATATTATCTGTATTAAATGTTTTAGTATAAACAGCTTTCCCAGAATAATACTTTATTCTTTTATCATTGAAAGAAGTCCAATCAACTAAACTATCCAATTTTATTGATCCTTTTGGACCTCTCCTCAAACTATCAAATTCTACCTCCCAATTTGAGGAAATATCTATTGTAGTCTTTGGAATTGGATAATTAGAAACTAGACTTGCTTTTGACGTTAGGTTTTGACGGTCTTTAGAGAAGACTATAAATACACTCTCGTAAGGTTCTAATTTCAACGGAACGCTTGTAAATCTTTCCGTACTGTTGTAATCATTAAGCTCTCTAATTTCACCTGTATTGGCTTGCCATAACTCAGGTATCATGTTAGTTACTCTAAATTCTGGATTTATGATTTGTTTAGAATTTGTTTGATTAGACAGAAAATAAATATCTGTATTATCCGATTTCCTGTGACCGTAATGAATAGAGTTGTCTTCTGGTAGCTTGCAATCAGGCAATAACTTGATTTTTGTAAACACCTCTTCCAAATTTAATCCTTGCAATACTAACCCTTTACCAAGTTTTCTTGAGGTCACGTTCTTTCCATCAACTTCTCCCCATAATTGAGATGCTGTTTGTTTCAAAACATTATCCGCTTCAGGTTGATTTCTATTACTTGGAGAACGTAGAGGAGGGGAGCCAAGAATAATTCCACCTTCTTCTACTAAAGCTTTAATCTTGGACAGTAATTCTGGACTCATTGTATCTAATTCAGGAAGAATCAAAACCTTGTATTGTGTTCCATTCGGAAGGGTAAAAAGTCCGTTATTAATGGTCATATCATTCAAGATCACATCAGCATTTATAAAGTCAAATTCATATCCAATGGGTAATTCAGGATTTGTCACGCCAGTCATTATGGGTGTGTTTTCGCCAATGAAATAAGCGATGTCGGCCACATTCAATCCCTGCTGTAACATCAAGTTAGTACGTTTTAGATAATCTGTAAAAATATCCATATGTTCAAACCATGTATTCTTTCGATTAAATGGATTACCAAACCATGCATTTACTCCCGGATTTTTCTCTTCATAGGGCTGATGAATATACACGTGTAATAAGGTACTGTTGATTCCTTCTGCAAAAAATCGATCTCCTCTAGCTTTAAGCATCGCAGGAGTTCTGCTAAAAGGTCTTTTTCCACAAGTAAATGATTCTGCCCAAATTTTTGATTTTCCATAAATATGACCACAAGAAATAGCTGCACGATTTTCAATATCACCTAATGAACCCTCGCTCCAAAATTCTCCGGATATTTCATCAGATTGACTACCATACAGTAAAAATTCTCCTGGAAAGCCCCAGTGACCGTAATTTTCAAGCCAAGTTGTTAAGCCATGTTTATTACTTACTTGTTTCAACCCACCAACGTATTCATAAGCTACCTTATCTGCCACCATTCTTCTGACATCCCATAGAAAACGGTCCGAAGCGAGTTGACTCTTAACAACAATACCATTGAACGTTGGAAGGAATGGCACAGGATCGTAGCCATATGCCTTCTCAAAATCTTCCAGAAAAGTATCTGTCATGTTTTGACCTCCCTTTTCATAGCTATCTTGAACGACCACCTTAAATGTTTTACGATCTTCTTCTGGAATACGCTTTAATATTTCTCCTATATGCCCATAAAAATGTTGCTCGACATGTGCTTTGCTAATTTTGTCAACTTCATATCCTGTTGCTTCTGGAGATGCCGGACCATTCTTAATACCTGTAGGTGTCATTCCAGTTCTCAAAATAATCCATTTTCCAGGTGGAACTTCCCAATTTAGAGTTCCATCGGCCTCAAGCTTATCAGATAAATTTATTACCTCCTTGGGGGATACAATCATAGACATCTCTTCCGGTTCAACTTGATCATCCCAATTGTAATCATCGAATTTAGGTAATGGTGTTGGATGCATTTTTGCCAGTGACTTTTCAGCATAATTTCCTAGTAATGGCTGGGAAGAGATAGTAATTTCGGTGAGTCCCGGATTTTTATTAATACCTGGAGAAGGCCAATCTTTATGTTTAAGAAATGTAAACTTTAATCGAAAATTTTTTGATTCAATTGGAGCAAAGGAAATTTGTAATGGAGCTTGAACATTGAATCCAACATCAAGGGCAAATCTGGAACGATCCATTTCAAATTCATGATGTGTTTTGTAGGCTCCATTTTCTCCTTTAAACTGCAATTGAACCTTAGCATATATTGGACTTTTGGGATAATCAAGACTTATACTTCTAGCTGTATATTGTTCTTCGTAATTTACATCAAGAATAAAATCTGTTGAACTTGAAAAATATACCGGCTTATCTTTTTTACCATCAAATAATAAATTTAGATTCTGAACCTCTTGATTCGATCTTGTGGTTATCTTACTTGGATCTAATTTAGACTTATAATTCTTAGGCATAGGAAATGCAATTACCTCAACGTCCTCAAATAAGTCATTAGGTTGCTCTAATTTTTTCTTGGAAAAGGTCATTGGTCCTTCAACATAAGTTTCGGAGGATGCTAAATAGCGCATACTATTCTTGGCCTTAATCCAAGGTCCTCCTGATTGACTCCAACCTGGCGAGTTGAATACACCAATTTCTATATCAAGTTCAGTAGCTGTTTTTAATGCCAAATGGATACAATCCCACCATTCATCACTTAGCATCTTCACCTTTCCATAGGGCACATTATCCAAGCCTATATTACCAATGAAGGCTCTATTTATACCAGCCTTCTTCATTGCTTGCAAATCCTTTACAATCCCTTCTTTAGAAATATTATCTGAAATCCAATACCAATAGACTGCCGTCTGAATCGAGTCCGGTGAGTTTTGAAAACTTTGACGTAAATCCTCTACAGATATTGTGGTTTTAGATATATTAGGGGCAGTACAGGAAAAGGTCACACATAAAATTATTAGGAGTATGACACTATATGTTTGTTTCGTTTTACTCATATCTATTTTCAAAATAAGATTAGGGTATTTAAATTATAATTTTGCTTAATCTTAAGCATAACAATATATCATTTGAAATATTTGACATCCCATTGACATGTTAAACTATTTTTAGTTTTTTGATTGGATATCATATATTGTTTCTCTCATTTCCTCCAATTGCCCAATAATTATATAATATTCATATTCAAATACAGAATTCTTGTAAAGTGCTACTTTCTTTACTGGAGCAATATAGGAAGTAGAACCACTTTCAGCTTCACCTCCAGGTCGACCGGACATTCCGGCTAAAAAACTTTGTGTTGATGGAGAGTATACAGCCATTCCCCAATTATTTTGATCTACAAAAGCCATCCAGCTTTCTGTTATTTCACCATTTTGATATCTACCCCAAAAACCGTTTTGTAAAAATTTAACTTCTAATTTTTTCATGGGCCCTTTGGTAAATGGCTTCTCTCCCACATAACTATATAATTCGCTTAGACTTGAAATTGGATATACAGCAGGTAATTCTTGTGACCTTTTCATACCTTCACCATATAAGGTATCCGTTCGCTGACAGGTTAGTTTATTTTTAACCTTTATCACATTGTCTTCTAATGTGGTCCATTGTTCCATAATTGCTTCTGCCGGTTTGTTATTCATATCCCAAAGCATTGGAATACATTGAGTATAAACCGTATTTCCTTTTATCTCAGATGCCAATATTTGGGCTCGATTAAAATAGGCATCACCAACCTGAATAGGATTCCATGTCCACGGTGACCACCGCGGACTTTGCCCTTCATCCTGTCTATCTAAACGCTTACCTGCATAATATGATTGCTGAATGTACCTCCCTTCATCATGAATGTTCACCAAATTCCTTTTTTCATCGGTTTTAGAAATAAATGAGATAGCACCTCCACGAGTCAAATCTAATTTAATGAGCAACGAATTGTTCCTCATCTCAAGAGTTTTGTCATTCTTAAAGCTTTCAACTTTTTGGGACTTGCAACTGTATGTTAGACTTATCAACACAAAAAGAATTAATGAATGTTTTGCTTTTTTATTCATGCTTTTTTACTTTTTAAAATAATAATTATACCATCTTCGTTCTCTGCCTTGCTCATTTCTAAGACCGGGTTTTTGTAATCCATTGGCCCATTTTTCTAGCTTAGCTCTCATCTTTGAAACCAATTTAGGATATTTATTAATTAGGTTTTTACTTTCGTGTAAATCACCTGACACGTCGAAAAGAAACTCTCTTTCACCTGCTTTAAGATACTTCATATTACCCTCACGAATAGCTCCTTGATTCCAAAATCTCCAATAAAGTGCTTCATGAGGATCTCCAGTTTTTTTACCCTCAAGAAATGGAATTATATTCACACCATCAAGCTGTTTTGATTTGGATAATCCTGCTACAGCGATAGAAGTTGCCGCTACATCAAGTGACGAAACAGGACGGTCATAGATTTTACCTTTAGGTAACCTTTTAGGCCATGAAATGATATATGGTATTCTAATACCACCTTCAGACAACATTCCTTTCTCACCAATATATGGGTCATTTAAAGAACCATCCCAAGCCCCTCCCTTGAAGCTAATTGGCAAATCTTCTTTCTTGATTTTAAGAGGAGCCCCATTATCGCTAATAAAAAATATTATTGTATCATCTAAAATACCATACTTTTCAAGGGAAGAACGAATGGCACCAACACCGTCATCAATTGCGGATAACATTGCCAAAGCGTGTCGTCTTCTTTCAGGCATATCACCAGGAAATCGATCTAAATATTTCTTGGTAGCTTCAAGTGGTACATGTGGACCAAAATAAGACAAATAGAAAAAGAAGGGGGTTTCGTAATTCCTATCAATGAACGTCAATGCAGCCTCTGTTTGAACATCAAGCCTAAAACGTTTATCAATAAAATGTTGCTTTTCAATAGAATTTCCTTTCAAATCATAATTAACCCAATAACGAATCATTTCACCTTGAAAACAATCATCAAAACCTCTTTCAGAAGGCATATAAGCTAGCTTTTTTGAGAAAGGAATGTCTCTTGGATTTAATTTTTTTCCTGCCAATTCTGGCATATTCTCCTTGATCCAATCCTTTTCAATATGATTTGGTTCTAAATGCCATTTACCTGTCATTCCTGTTATATATCCTGCTTCTTTTAATCTTGTTGGGATAAGAACCTCATCGAGAGGTAATGGTATTGTACCGTTTTCATCCAATCCGAATCGTTGTTGGTATCTTCCCGTGAGCAATCCTGCTCTCGAAGGAGTGCATTGTGGAGCAGTTATGTAACCAGAAGTCATTCGTACTCCGGCCTCAGCCATAGCATCAATATGAGGAGTCTTTATATCGTCAAGCTGTCCTTGTACACCAAGATCTGCATAACCATGGTCATCAGTAAAAATGACAATTATGTTGGGTTTTTTTTTATTCTGGTTTGTTTGAGCAATAAATGTTTGACTTTCTGCTAAACAAAATAAAAGTATTGCATAAACCTTGAATCTAAGAATCTTCTTCATTGGTATGATTTTATTAAATGAATATACTGACTCATAATAAACTTGTTGGCAAGGTATTGAATTAACTGAACCTTGCTATCCTGTTCAGTACTGTATAAAACTGCTCAAAATATTCTTAAACAAAACTATTTCTGAAAATATCTACTAAAAACTAAGAAAAGTATTCCACATAACAACCAAGCCGGTAGTGTAACAAAAGACAAAAAAACGTCAAATTGAACTGAAATAAAATAAAAAAGACCAAAGCTTATTGCCCATGCTAAGAATACAGATTTATTAAATGAAATGTTTGCTGTTTCTGCATAGTTTTTAATTATCCCAGCTTTTTTATGATAAAAATGTTCGAATACAATTATTGCTCCAAAAGGGGCTAAAATAAATCCATACAAAGCTACAAACCCTAACAGTTTCATTGCGAAAGCAGGAAATAAACCAGCTATGGTTGCAATAGAACCTGCTAAAATTGTGACCTTAAAGGTTGATAATTTTGGCAGAATTGCTTGAAATGCCAAACCAGCTCTATAAATAGTAGGGTTGGCTGTTGTCCAACCAGCCAATACCACGGCAATAATACCAAAAATACCAATAGCATTATTTGCTAAAGGTCCAGGAGCAACTGGTGGGGCATCACCATTAACTAAAAAAACCTGAGCTTCTGGTGATTTTAAATATACTGCATATAATAATGCTGCAGCAATCCATGCCATGTAATGCCCTACGTACATTCCTGCTGCCGTTGTCCAGCCAGATTTGGCTTCCTTTGCAAATCGGAAAACTGATAAATCTGACATTCCTACATGCATGGCTGCATTGGCAAACCATGACCAAATAACAACATGCCAAAACGTAAACTTTGTTTGCCCTGGAAAAGGTTTACCGCCTTCTCCCCAGATTTCCCAGAAATCTGAAAAACTAGCAACATCTAATTGAATTAATGCCACAATACCAGCGACAACAAAAGCTAAAACAATAAATGGGGACATCCAGTTGGCTGCTTTAGTTACTGTATCATAACCACGAGCAGCTATAACAGAAATTACCGCACCGATTAAAATTACTATAATAATCCAAGTGATGCCATTAGGCATTGTATCAGTTAGTTTAGGCATTGGCATATCAAACGGAATACCTACTGCTGTGGCAGATACGGTAACCATTGCTCCAGCCAAAAAACAAAACAATATACCATTAGCCAAATTATAACCAGTCACCAATTTTTTACCACAAATTTTTTCTAATTGATAATAAAGGGTTAATCTATTTTTTACTGCTATTTCTGCTGTTAAAAAACGCCAACTAAGCACCGCTAACAAGTTTCCTATTAAGAGGCCTACAATCAAATCAAAAGCACTTACACCTGCCGTCAGGAACAATGGACCAATCATAAATTCTGTCCCAGCAGCATGCTCACCAGCATACATGCCAATAAAACTTTTCCAACCTTTAAGTTTTGACTGTGTCACTGGGGTTCTTTCAAACTCCCCACCAGCTAAATCTTCAATATCATCTTCTATATTGTATTGACTCATGAACTTTTATTGTTTTTAGTTACTAATGTTATATTTACTTAAAACTACAATTACGAAAATAACCTTCGTATTAGGTTTTTCCGTCCTGTACCATCCCGCACATGAAAAATATGACCATAATCAAAATTCAGTTAAACAGTACAATACCTACTCGGAAGAAATGTTAGAAAAAACCAAGATTTACAACTTTAAAGATTCTTAATAGTATTTTGCGTATACCACTTTAGTGTGTAAATATTCCTCCATACCATATTTACCATCTGCGCCTCCTATACCAGACTTTTTCCATCCGGCATGAAATCCTTGAATAGCTTCAAAATGTTCTCTATTTACATAAGTTTCTCCAAAATGAAGACCGCTTGTAGCTTTCATAATGTTATTAAAGTTTTCTGAAAATATCGAAGATGTTAAACCAAACTCTGTATCATTTGACATCGAAATGGCTTCTTCTAAAGTATTAAACTTCATCACTGGTAATACAGGACCAAAAACTTCTTCTTGAATAATTTGGCTATCCTGACTACAACCCGTTATTACAGTTGGTTCATAAAAATAACCTCTATCAAATTTATCTGGTTGTCCACCACCAACAAGCACCTCTGCACCTTCTTTCTTAGCAAACTCAACCATTTCGGAAATCTTATTCAATTGATCTTTTGAAACCAAACTACTCATATCAGCATCAGTCCCTGTTAAAGCCTCTTCAATTTTAACTTCCCTCATCTTCTTAGTTAGCTTATCTACAAATTCATCGTAAATGCTATCCTCTACATATACACGTTCTGCACAGTTACAAACTTGTCCACTAAAAATAACTTTAGAGGACACCACAGAATTAACGGCCAACTCCATATTAGCATCGGCACAAACAATGGCAGGTGCCTTTCCTCCTAATTCTAAAGACACTTTTGTGATATTTTCAGCAGCTGCACTAATTACTTTTTGTCCTGCACCAACACTACCTGTTAAACTGATAATACCTGTAATAGGACTTTTAGAAAGTGCATTTCCCACCGTTCGTCCTGCTCCGCAAACAAAATTTAAAACCCCAGCTGGTAATTCGATTTTTTGAATGAGATTAGCAAATTCCATAATTGTATTTGGCGCTTCTGAGCTTGGTTTTATAACACATGTATTCCCAGTTATTAATGATGCCGCAACTTTACGTGCCATAACAAAAAACGGGAAATTCCAAGGACAGATACCTACTGCTACCCCAATTGGTACTTTGTGCAAATAGATATGTTCTTTTTCTCTATCACTTTGAATAATCTCTCCTTCTATTCTACGTGCCCAACCTGCATTGTAATCAAAATAATCAGCTGTAAAGTCAATTTCAATTTGTGCTAAACCAATAACTTTGGCTTGTTCTCGAGACAATGTTTCAGCTAGAAAAACTCTATTTTCTCTAATAACATCGGCCATTTTATGTAAATATGCCGCTCTTTGAATTGCTGGTAGAGCTTCCCACGCTGGTTGTGAGGCTTGCGCAGCTTCCAATGCATTATTCGCATCTTCTAACGTTCCAGTTGATATAGTACTTATAACTTCTTCTGTACAGGGATTCAAAATCTCAATGACCGAAGTAGCTTTTGACTCAACAAACCTTCCGTTGATGTATTGTTTATAATGTTTCATAATATTTATAAGTTTAGTTTGGTTTAACTTTGGTTATACCTAAAAATACAATTTCAGCTAGTTATTAACTGTTTCTCTTTTTACTTTATTAGGTGATTAGTAAAATCTGAAGTCTTCTCACAACACAGTTGCTCCATAACTTGTTGCAATTCTGTTTTTAATAATGAAATTGTATGGTTCCCTCCTTTTTTTCCAAGAGCAGAAACACCATACATAAAAGAACGTCCCATGAAAGTAAATTTTGCTCCACTTGCCATAGCTCGAGCTACATCAGGTCCTGAGCGCACTCCACTATCCATCATCACTTCAATTTGGTTTCCATATTTTTCAGCAATAGTTGCCAAAGGTTTAACGGTTGATTGACCAGCATCTAATTGGCGCCCTCCATGATTAGATACTATAATACCATCTAATCCTAAACGTATAGCCTCTTCAGTGTCAAACTCTGAGGCTACGCCTTTAAGAACTAATTTACCTTTCCACATATCACGTATAGGTTTTATTTTCTCAGCATTTAACCTTCCACTAAAGGTTTGATCCATAAATTTACCCAGTTGTTTTAAATCTAATCCCTTAGGCATATAAGGTTTAAGTACTTCAAAAGTTGGTATCCCATGCTTAAGTGTTTCTATGGCCCAGTGAGGTCTACCAAAAACCTGTAAAATATTACTTAAATTCATTTTTGGAGGCATTGCCAATCCGTTTCTTATATCTCTCGGCCTAAATCCAAATGTAGGAACATCGCAGAGAATTACTAATACAGGGCATTCAGCAACCGCTGCCCGATTAATGATATCATCTCGTAACTTATTATCAGTTGGATGATAAAGTTGAAACCAAGCGTTACCCTCGGTCAACTCACTTGCACGTTCAATACTAGTAGTTGTTACCGTACTTAAAATAAAAGGTACGTTGTGTTCGAAAGCTGCTTTTGCTAAAATCTCAGGTGAATTGGGCCACATAAGTCCCTGTAAACCTACTGGTGCGATCCCAAATGGGGCATCATACTCAACTCCAAATAGCTTGGTTTTTAATGATGAGCCATGATGTTCTCTTAGGTAGTTAGGTTTAAGTTGTACTTCTCTTAGCTCTGCTGTATTTCGAACAAGATTAACATCTTCATTGCACCCACCATCAAGATACTCAAAGGCAAATTTTGGTATTTTCTTTTTTGCTTTAGCCCTTAAATCGTCCATTGAGGGATAACGTGTATCAAAACTTATTGCCATGTTTTTATGCTAAAAATTTCTTTCTTAAATCTTCTACTTGCTCGTCATTTATAGGCACCATTTCTCCAAGTGAATTTCCCATAACTATAGATTTAGCACTAAATTCAGCCACTTCTAGATAATCAAAAGTTTGCAGTAACTTATCTCCTGTAATAATTACAGAATCATTTTCAATAATTAAAGCGGTAGGACAGTTATCTACGATATCTGAATTATTATTTTTTCTAAAATGACTACCATACTCAACAAAGTTTATATCCTGCAAAAAAATCCAGCTTTCCGGTATGGTTCTAACATTCAAGTATTCTCCTGTAACACCAAACGCCATAAGATAAGGCGATTGTGTCATTATTATGGAGTTTACATCTGGGTTTCTATTGTATATCTCTTGATGTATCCATGTAGCTCTACTTGGAATTTTACCTGACTCTCTTTGACCGTTTTTAATTTGAACAATATCTTCCAAATCTAAATCCCATCTGTTAACATTAGTTGGTGTAATTAAAAAGTCATTACCTTTCCAACGCATTGATACAGTCCCATAAGAACCAATCATTAACCCCTGCTGACAAGAGCGCTTTACTATTTTGCAAATTTCTAAGCGTTTTTCTACTTCATCAGAAGCATAATGAGTAGTTTCTATTTCTGGCAAAGTGCCTGTAGCTTGTGATTCAAATTCATCAATTTGTTGATCAGTCAAATATTTTGGTGTTCCAATCTGAGCTCCGTAAATAATCGTCCTAGCGCAAAATTCTAGAGCTTCAAAACGTTCGTATGCATCTGTTAAATCACTACCCCCTAAAACAGTACCATGATTTTCCATAATTACTGCCTTATATCCCTTTTTGAATTCATCTGCAATTACATCTCCAAGATCTTCACTACCTGGAAGTCTATACTTTGCATATCCTATTGGTCCGCAAATATGCTTAGCTTGTGAAATAATATTTGTGATAGGTATTTGCCGCACAATACTGAACGAAACCAATGCTGGTGGATGGGCATGAATGACAGATTTAATATCTGGTCTAGATTCATAAATGGCCTTATGAAACGGAAACTCAGAAGAAGGTTTGTGCTTTCCAATTATAGTACCATCTTGTTTTACACATATAATATCGGATGCTCTTAAAGAGCCTTTATCAATTGCTGAAGGTGTTACCCAAATATCTCCTTGATCATCCATAATAGAAATATTCCCCCCTGAAGTGGTTGTCATACCTCTTTTATAAACTCTACTAATAATTTCTGTGATTTGATCTCTTGGGTGAATGAATTTTATGTTTTTAGCCATAATATATAAATTTGGAAATTGACTGTGAAGTTAATTTTGTTTTGCTTTATCCGTACAGATTAACCATTAACTATAAAAGGCACATGCTTTTTAAGAGCATAATTTCGTTTTAAAAATTTTGAATTTAACTTTTTATCCGAAATTGAAATAGCTGCTCCTAATGCTGAGCCAAGCGATGCATCTGTTGTACTTAAGCGTTTATGATTGAATTTATGTGAAAGCAACTTGATATAAATATCGTTATTACTGAAACCACCATCTACATATATACGGGCAATTCTATTTTCACCCAATGCCTCTCTAATATATTTAATTTGAATAATAACAAGCTCTGTCATTAACTGATGATAAGCATGTTCGTACTTGTCAAAGGAAAAATTTGTTTTTTCAGGCATGTTATCATCCACAATGCTTTCCCATTTAAAACAATACTTAAAATCACGAATAATCTCGAGGTAAGTATCGTAATTAAAACTAACATTTCGATGATACTCATCATTAACATTAAAGTATTTGTTCAGCTTCTCAACCTGTAATTTGTATTCATTACCTAGGAAAACACGTGTTGCCATTACAGGCTTCCCATTAATGCGCATATAATTAATTGTATCACTACTAAATGCCTTACCTTCAAACTGGTCTGCCGCAAATGGGTTAAATACAATACTCCATGTACCAGTAGATACCAATACAAACTTTTTCTTTATACTTCTGATATAAGGCAATAAAGCTGCTGAACTATCATGAATACCAACACCGATTTTTATCCTATTGCCATTATAGTTCATATTTATGCTGGTTTCGGTTGAAACAATAGGAGGCAATATCCTATCTATTTCTTCTTTGTAAACCCAATCGTGATAATCCTTTTTGTTAAAATCCCAAAGGGCGGTATGGCAGCCAATGCTGGTATACTCACTAATCGGAATCCCCGTGAATACATAGCTTAAATACTGCGGCAAATGCAGAGACCACTTGATCTTAGCATAAATCTCTGGTTTGGTATGTTTTAACCAATATAGCTGAAGTCCTGAGTTAAGCATGCTTAAATCAACACATCCAGTAGATTTCAAAAATGCTTCTTTAGGTCCATACTTTTTAAAAAATGATTGTATAATGGCTTCAGGTAATGGCTTTGCGTAGTTATATAAAGGAGTTAAAGGGTTTCCATTTTCATCTATATGTACCAAACTGGCTCCATATGTTGAAAAGTTAATAGCTTCAACTTTAAATTCCTTTTTTTCCAGAATACCATCAAAAACTTGTTTTAACCATTTTTTTAAAGACGGAAGGTTTTCAGTGGGATATTTATCTTCATCTTCTATTTCCTCAAAGGATGTATACTCTTTATGTACTTCATTTAAGTTTTTATCGAATAGAAAGAACTTTTTATTCGTTTTCCCGATGTCAAATACCGCAGTTACTTTTTTTACTTTTTGATTCATTATTATAATTATAAACCAGTTGCTACAGTATATTTACCACGCTCTAAAATTAAAGTATCCCTAACATTTAGCTCACGGTATACATTTATTGGGCTTAATGCACCTCCTGTGTCTAGACGTGACTTTTCTAACAACGGTCTGACGTCCGTTCTATAAGCACCCTGTAAAATTTCCTGACATTTTACCACGTCGTTGTCTAATTGTGCTGTTTTTAAAGCTTTCTGATCAATCAACAGCGCTTTTGCGTAAGCTTCCTGAATTGCTTCTAGTGATTGTATCAAATCTTCTAGTGGATCTTTTACATTATGGCTAGCATCAATCATCCAAGCCAAATCAGGGTTTTGAGGGTTGTTTTTCATACCATACACCAACTCATTAAAGATTAAGAATAAGGCGTAAGGCTTGATACTTCCTACGGTTAAATCATCATCTCCATACTTACTATCATTAAAGTGGAAACCTCCCAACTTACCTTTTAACTGTAAAATTGATACAATTTGCTCAATATTTGAGTTTGGTAAGTGATGTCCTAAATCTACTAAGGTATAAGCTTTATCTCCGCAACCATTAGCCAACATCAAAGATGCGCCCCAATCCTGAATTACCGTACTATAAAAGTTTGGTTCATAAGGTTTATACTCTACCAACAACTTCCAGTCATCAGGTAATCCTTTATAAATATCTATTAAACTATCTTGTGTGTTCTGAAAAGCTGTTTGGAAATTATTTTGTCCAGGAAAGCAAGAACCATCCGCCAACCAAACGGTTAAAGCTTTTGAACCTAGTTTGTCTCCTATTTTAATAACATCTAAGTTATGCTGAATAGCTTGTTCACGTACAGCTTTACTTGTATTACTCAAAGAACCGTATTTATAGCTCTCTGGCGCATCCTTTTGATCTTGAAATGTGTTAGAATTTACAGCATCAAACTTTATATGTAAAGCATCTGCCTTTTCTTTGATGGCATTATAATCTGATGGAATATCCCATGGAATATGTAAAGATACTGCTCCAGCAGTTTGTGTTAGACTATGCAAAATACCTATATCATCTATTTTTTGTTCAAGATTTGTAGGTTCTCCGTAAAACCCAAAACGCCCGAAACGAGTTCCCCCAGCTCCAAGTGCCCAACTGGGAACGGCCACTTGAAATTGGCTCAATCTTGAAATAATTGTGTTGACGTCACAACCATTTTTGGATAATTTGTTCGATAAAAAATCAAAACTCTCTTTATGACTTTCTAATCCTTTTTTATTTAAATCTAAGATTTTTTCTTTCTCTATTTTCATAATTGAAATATTTAACGAATAAGAAAACTCTATAAAATATGTATATTTCATGGGAGTTTTCTTTTCTACTAAACTAAAACTAACTATTTAAATTTTATCTGACAAAGGCATTAGCCATACCCCCATCAACATTTATTATATTTCCTGTTGACTTATCTAAAATTCCTACTAAAGAGAAAACACCATTGGCAATATCTTCTGGTGTAATTATTTCATGAAGCAAGTTCCTTTTTGCATAAAATGCTGGTAATTCTTCAACAGTTATTCCATTGGCCTTTGCTCTACCTTCTGCCCAAGCTCCTTCCCAAATTTTACTTCCAACAATAACTCCATCAGGATTTACTGTATTTACTCTTACCTTATCCTTAGCTAATTCTGCCGCTAATAAACGCACCATATGTTGTTGTGCTGCTTTAGCAGTACCATAGGCAACATTATTTGGGCCAGCAACTAATCCGTTTTTACTTGCAATAGCGATAAAATCTCCTCCTAAACCTTGTTTACGAACGATTCCTGCAAATTGCTTAGCTAAATCAAACTGACCTTTTACCAGTATGTTTTGCAAAATATTCCAGTCTTTATCTGTTGTATCTGATAAAGGCTTCGAAATTGCTAAACCTGCGCTATGAACAATAATATCTACACCTCCAAATTCTAAAACTGCTTTCTTATAAGCACCCTCTATAGATACCGTATTTGTTACATCACAAACAGCATAAGTAGATACATCTCTTTGATAAGTAGCGTTTGCCTCTATTAAAGCTTCTTCATTAATATCTGTCAATACCACATTAGCACCTTCAGCAGCTAATTTATCGGCAATAGCTTTACCAATTCCTCCACCAGCACCAGTAACAACTGCTACTTTACGAGATAATGGTTTTTCTTTTGGCATACGTTGCAACTTAGCTTCTTCCAGTAACCAGTACTCAATATCAAATGCTTCCTGTCTTGGTAGAGAAGTATACTCTGTAATAGCTTCAGCTCCACGCATGACATTAATTGCGTTAATATAAAATTCACTTGCTACACGAGTAGTTTGCTTGTTTTTAGCAAAACTAAACATACCCACTCCTGGGTAAATTATTATTACCGGATTTGCATCTCTAACTGCAGGACTATTGTCTCTTTTACAGGTATTATAGTAATCCAGATATTCTTGACGATACGCCTCAAAAGCAGGTTTTAACTTTTTTAATACAGCATCAGCATCTGATAAATCTTCATTTTTATCAAGATCTAATACTAACGGCTGAATCTTGGTTCTTAAGAAGTGATCTGGGCAAGATGTTCCCATAGGTGCCAATCTTGCCAAATCATTGCTATTAATATATTGCATTACAACATCTGTATCTGTAAAATGACCAATCATTCTGTTTTCAGATGATGCTAAACCTCTTAATAAAGGCATTAACTGAGCTGCTTTTTCAATACGCTCTTCTTTAGGTAGGCTTTCAACTTTTTGACCTCCAAAAACTTCACCTTGTTCTTTAATTTTAGTTTCAATATATTCTGAAGCCATTTCGATAACTTCTAAACTATTCATGTAACATTCGTAAGAAGTATCTCCCCAAGTAAACAAACCATGACTACCTAATACAATACCTCTAATTCCTGGATTATCTGCTAAACATTTTTCTAACTGTAATGCTAAATCGAAACCTGGTTTTTGCCAAGGCACCCAACCCATAGAATCTCCCCAAATTTCTTTGGTAACTTTTTCACTATCCTTAGCTGCCGCAACAGCTATAAGGGCGTCAGGGTGCAAATGATCTATATGTGCAAAAGGTAATAACCCATGCAAAGGGGTATCTATTGACGGTGCTTTACTATCTAAATCATAAATACAGTGATTAAACAACCCAACCATTCTGTCTTCATCATGCAACCCTTGATAAACATTTTTAAGATTGCGCAATCTTTGTGTGTACAATCCTGCAATACCTGAACGTGTTAATGTACCTATATCCCCACCAGAACCTTTTACCCACATTACCTCGACGTCTTCATTTGTCAAAGGGTCTTTTTCTATAGTTTTACAACTGGTATTCCCACCACCATAATTTGTAATTCTTAAGTCCGCTCCTAGTATATTAGAACGATATAAAAAAAGTTTCACTTGATCATTACCAAGCTTTAGTGCCTTATCCTCTTCCCATAAATAATCAACATGATTGAATTTTTTTATCGCTTTTTCCATAAAATATTTATTTTAATAACTTGAAACAAATTTATTTGAAACATGCATAGTTGGCATCCTGTACTGTACTGTAATAAACTTCTTTTAAGTGCTTTTTTAGAGATAAAACGTATAAATTATAAAAAAAAATAATTTAAGTTATCATATGGATTACTTCAATTCTTTTAAGCTAACAGTTATTATGCGATTTTTACTCATCTCCGGAATTACGATTATCCCTTTTTGAATATCGATTCCCAAATCTGCAAATTGACTAAATCCTGTAACAATTTCAGATACCACCTCTCCTTTTAGTGAAATTTTTAATAACCTCCCTCCTGTCCAATCTGTAGCATAATAAAAATCTCCATATTGCACAACACCATCAAAATTTGCAATGGGTTCTCCTTTACCAACCGTATGAATTTTTCTCGTTTTTCTATCAATCCATTTAAGTGTACCTTTTTTACTTGTTTCAAATGTAGCCTCGTTGGTCATTGGCCCCCACGTAGCAACAATAAGTTTTCCTCCACTAACCCATAAGCCATTTGGACATTCTAATCTTTCATCTTTTACAAACACATTTACTTTACCGTTTTCTGTTACTTTATAAATTGTATTTTCATACGTATCTGACACGTAAACATCCCCATTATTTGCTGTAGCTACATAATTCGGAAATCTTGAACCCGGCAATGTAATTTTCTCAACAATCTTTCCTTTAGCTATATTTATTTTTACTAAAACTCCACGGTCTGCCACATATAAATATCCATTATAAGACGCCATTCCAGTAGGTGCATCTAATCCTTCAACCCATCTGTTAGCAATAACATTTCTGTTCTCATCGAGTTTTGTTATCCAACCGTAACCATCTCTTGCAATAGTTACCTTTTCTCCCCTAAACTAGAAATAAACCATGAATTTGATGCTTCGTCCTAATAGGCATTTTCGGGTGCGTCCAAAATTGAATTTAGATTAGTGTTTAAATCTTGGTACGTTGATTGGATCATCTTCTTCCATTTCTTCAATGATCTGTCTAAATGATTTTTGTTATTTTTAATTCCGAACGTATGAAGAATGGTTTTACCTTTAAATTTAATCTTCTGAAGTACGGATACAAATTCCTCAACGAGATAATCCCCTTCATCTAATGGTTTAATCGTATCTGACCAATCCTTAGAATTATCTTTAACCGATATATTGGAACCCGAAATTGTCGCATAGGTTAAGTACGGTAATGCGCTTAAAGCAACATCCAAAAGTCGATTACCATTTCCAGCCCTTAATTCGTGACATAAATGAAAACTTAATTTTAAATTTGAGGCATTTACTTCATTGATATATGGCAATGCATCTTCAATACTTTCTATAAAGGTATTATCGTGTGGATAAATAACAATATTGCTTCCAGATTTCTGGGCTTCAGCACACATGTTTTTGAATAGGTCAACCGTTCTATCTTTTGTTGCTAAATTATCGTTATTTCTAACAATGACCCAAATAGGTAATTTGGGTGCCAAGGAAAGAACTTCTTTCCAAATTGGATCTAATTCATCTCTTCGCCCAAACTCATACTGTATGTAGATTATAGGAACTGAAAACTCCCCAGATTTAACCGCCTCCGTATTCAAATATGACTTAAGTTTATTGATATGAGAAGAATTCTGTACCCTGAATGTAACTCCTTCAAAACCCTTCTGCTGGAGAAAGTTTACACGCTCAATAATTGACATATCGCTTAGCTCAAAATCGTATACATACAAGGAGCTATCAATTCCTTGAGCAAAAGTTATATATGTTAAAACAAAGGATAATAGTAAAAGTACTTTTTTCATTGTAAGGTATTCTAGGAATTTTATTAACTAAGCTATATGAGTAATAATTTTAGTGATCAACCAAAAACTTATGTGATTGCTTTAGGTTCTCAGAAGTAATGCTTAATAAATACAAGCCATTTGACAGTCTCCCTAAGGGTAACTTAATGTTTTTCATATCATTATAACTTCCTTTAAAAACAATCTTACCAGTGATATCGTTAATTTCAATTTTTAGGTTATTAGTATTACTTTGAATTTTTATATTTAATTCAGCCTTCACAGGATTTGGATATATGATAGTGGTAAAGCTTTCTTCATTTAAATTTTCAACATTCAAGGTTTCTGAAGATTCATAAGCCCCTATATCAATGATTTCTACAATTCTTACTCCACCAATAACATCAACTGATTCTGAGTTATAAGTACCATCACCAGCGCCAACTAACTGACCATTTTCTGCAGGAAACAAACCGTCATCTGATGTAGCAAATACATTATCTGCCCCATCTACATCTGAGCTATCTGTAAAAGGATCTGAAGTTAAAGCAATATAATTTGAACTATTATCGCTTATAGACGTACCTGCCTGTGTATCTGACGCTATGTTTGATGACCCCGATATTTTAGTAAAATCTTGAGCGTTAAAGGCTTGCGGGTTACCATTAGCAAGGTTGCCATAAAAAACGGTATTATTTATGACCGCCGTACTGGAGCTTCCTAGAAACATACCAGAACCATTAACTGCTGTATTACCATAGAAGGTGCAAGAATTTAAATTTAAGGTAGCACTACTAAAGTTATCGATACCTCCACCTCTTGATGAGGAAGTATTATTGGCAAATACAACATTGGTAAATGTGATTAGCTCTGAATTATTTCCATTTACATGAACTGCTGCCCCATTATTAGCATTATTCCCGGAAAACACAACATTCTTAAATATTGCAGAAGCATCACTTGGTATGCTAATTGCACCTCCATTATTAGTAGCAATGTTATTTATAAATTGAACATTATTAAATATTGGCGAAGCATTAGCCTGAATTAATGCACCAGCACCTTTTGTATTACCTCCATTTTCAATGATTAGATAATTTAAATCAATTGTTAAGTTACCATTGATTACCAATCTACGTTCAGTATTAACTCCCGTTAATGTGGTGAATCCTGTTCGTGTGTCTGAACCCGGATCGTAACCCCCTGTAATAGTTACAGATTTATTAACCGTAATTTGAGTGTCATCTGTAATAGAGCCACTTGCAATTCTAATTTCATCGCCGTTGGAAGCAGCATTAATGGCTAATTGTACCATGCGTCCGGAGCGGAATGCATTTTCCCAAGTACTTCCATCATTGGCTCCCGTTGTAAGAGTACCATCTACGTAGAATACTAAATTATCGGCATTAAATATTTGACCAACTTCTTTTATTACATTAGTAAAACTATTTTCTTGCGTTTCAGGAACAAGGTATTGAGGAAACTCGTACCAAGATTCAATGTCTATTCTTGTAGGATTAATTCCTGTACTTCTAAGTGTGCGAATGTAATCTACACATCCTTCCTTAAACAAAGCATCTTGAGTTTCTTGGCTATTACCTGGAAAACCCACACCGCCTGTACTTTGGTTCACTATTACAGATAATTCTAAACCATTTGTAGTACAATAATCTTTAATGGCATTTAAACGATTATTGCCAAGATCGGTTCCGTTTTTAGTGTAATAATAGTATGGATGATCGATTTCTATATGGCTAATACTAATTCCTCTAGTTGCTATTTTACTCAAATAAATATCACATAAATAATCCCAACTAATCACTCCAGTTTTTGCTGCCCAACCACCACCATTGTGCGGCACAATATCACCATTACTGTCCCTTATATCCCAATTGGGTAAATTGGGTAAAGGTATTATTTCAAAACCCGGGTATCTTTGTTTAACGATTTCAGTTGCCACTGCAACTTCTTCTAATCCTTCTTCTGGTGTCCTAAAGTTTGTGTTCTTAGCAGAATCATAAAAACAACGAAACATCATTCCATCCCAAGTTAAGAATTCAATTTTACCTCCAATGTCATTAACTTGGTCAACTCTCTCAACAATGCTTTCAGCATATTTTTCTCCAGAATTATTACCACTTATCACACTTTCAAGGGCAATTCGCATTTTAAATTTATTACATGTGTAGATTAACTTTGAAAAGTCATACGCAAAAAACTCAGGTGCTGTTGAAGCTCTAAAAGTAGCGCCATGAATTTTATATACATTGGCCATAGATGCAGATTGAGGCCAAGTATTGTTATCTAGTAAATCATCATTTGCATTTTGGATGAGATCAAAAGGAGTAGGAGTCATCCATACATCAGTAGGGTAGGATTCTGCAGTTTGACTTTCGGTAGTAAACTGGTTCACAGAGGACACATCTCTTCCCGCAGGATTTTCTAAGGTTACAAGATAATTGTACGTTGTACTTGTATTTAATTCCTTTTGACTCATATAAAAAACACCTCCATTATCTATACGTTGATTTGTGACAATCGTGTCGTTGGTTCCTTGGGGCCACAATTTAAATGTCGCATCAACTTTAGATCCTGTATATGAAGATTTGATGGATACTCTATTTCCAAAAATTACTGATTCTATATCATTTGAAAGAATTGGCGTAACTGGAGTACACGATGAATCAGTGTCTTGAGATGGTACTGTTGGTGTTGAATTTGATGATAATGCCACCCAATCTAATCTGTACACAGCCGATACAGGTGTGTAACCACTTGCTGTTTGACCACCATTGGGAAGATGCATCCTATTAATATTTACTGTACCAGACCAATCTACTTCTTGACTTAAATCTATCGTGTAATTTGTTTGGCCGTTATATATTTTAAAAGATTTGGATCTAATATCGTTAATTTGACCATCAGCACTTGTATCCCAAACAAAAAGCGCGTTGATACCGTTTACTGGAATATTTGCATTTTCAACTGAAAGAGAAAAATGAACATATTTATAAGTGTCTGCATCTATGTTCTCGTTTGTGGGGCCAAACAACCAACTAAAATTATCATTAAAATCATGAACTAATTTAAGGTGTGAAGAATTTATTGAAGCATTTTGAAACTCATATGTAATTTTAAAGGAATTGACATTATCAACTTCTCCCCACCCAGATGAATCGCAATCAAATGACCATACATGATCCTCTTGTGAAAAAGTTAACCCATGGACAATTAATAATCCAAAAAACAAAATAGCTTTTTTCATAGATTCATAAATTAAAATATTTTTTTTAGTTTCATAAGTAATTTTAATCGTTAATTTTTAATCATTAAACGCTCAATAGACTTAGATTTTAGCTTCTAAATTTTAGACAAAATTAAAGTAATGAAATTACTATCGCATCATGCACAATCATGCTTCGCGTTTACTCGATTTCACATACAGTATAGTGCAGGATAGTTGTAACTTGAATAGACTATAACTTGCTCCTTATTCAAATTATTATGTATAATAATAAAGCCTACCCCCACATATGCAAAAACGAATTTTTAGGACTGTAACATTAATATTATTATCCAGCCTTATACTATCAAGTTGTAAGAAAAAAAAGGGAGGAAAGGATAACACAAGACCAAATATTGTTTTTATTTTGGCTGATGATTTAGGATGGTCTGATTTGCCAAGTTATGGCAATACTTTTAATGAAGCCACAAATATCAACAAATTAGCCATGGAAGGCATGCAATTCTATAATGCTTATGCTGCCAACCCCGTATGTTCACCCTCTAGAGCAAGCATTCAAACTGGACAATATCCCGCTCGAATTGGCATTAATGATTTTATCCCTGGACATTGGCGACCTTATGAATTACTAACAGTACCAATAAACAGAACACAATTCTTGCCTCTAGATTATAAAACTATTGGTGAAGCCCTTCAAGATGAAGGTTACAGAACGGGATATTTTGGTAAATGGCATTTAGGTTTTACTGAAAAACACCATCCTAGAAATCAAGGGTATGATGAAAGTGTTGTTTACAACGGTGGTGGTTTTTTTGATTATAATGAAAAAATGAACCCGGCAACCAATTATCCGGAAGGAACGGTTTTATCGGAGGCATTAACCAATTTAAGCTTAAACTTTATTGAAAAGAACAAAAACAACCCTTTCTTTTTGTTTTTATCACATTACGATGTCCATGTACAGTTAGAAGCCCAAGATTCCCTTATCAAAAAATACTTAAACAAACCAAAGACCAATGAATACCCATCTAATGCTGTTTATGCCGCTATGGTTGAAAACGTGGATACTAGTGTGGGTAAAATAATGGATAAACTGGAATCACTGGACTTAAGTAAAAATACAGTAGTTGTGTTTTTTTCAGATAATGGTGGATTGGTAAAGCGATATGATGAGATCCCATTAATAGCACAACGTAATTTACACTATTATCAAAACGACACTTTACGGTACGTGGCAACATCAAATAAGCCTTTAAAAAAAGAGAAAGGCACCGTTTATGAAGGTGGTATTAGAGAACCTCTTATTATAAAATGGCCAGATAAAATTGAACCAGGAAGTACATCTAAAGCACTAGTTAGCGGCATTGACTTTTTTCCAACTTTTTTGGAAATAGCAGAAGCAAAATCAACTAACCAAATTATAGATGGAAAAAGTATTGTTCCCGTATTAATGAAAAAGAATAATATCAGTGAAGAGCGTGTGCTGTACTGGCACTATCCCGTTTACCATCATGATGCCCCTGCTGGAACGATAAGAAAGGGAAACTGGAAACTGATACATTCATTTCAAGATGACAGTATAGAATTGTATGATCTTGAAAATGATATTGGAGAATCTAACAACTTAGTAGACCAAGAATCTGAAACCGTAAAAGAACTATATACCCTTTTGAAAAATTGGCGAACAGATATTAATGCTGCATTACCAATGAAAAATGAAAGCTTCGATGTCTCCAGAAGAAAAGAATGGTCAAGGCATCCTAGTTTTGATGACATGCTTACTGGAAGGCAATCATTTAAAGATATAATACCTAAGAACTAAATAAAAAAACATGTTAAAAAAGTACACCTTTCGTTTAATTCTATTTACTGTTTTGTTTTCATGCAAAAACCCTAAGAAAAGCCAACTCGAGAGTCATATTTCTGATCGACCAAATATCATTTTTATTTTGGCTGATGATTTCGGTATTATGGATAGTCAAGGCTATGCCAAAAGGTTTTCCAACACAACTAAAAATAGCATGTATTACGAAACCCCTAATATAGACAAACTTATGACAGAAGGGGTTTCCTTTTCTCAAGCCTATGCCAATCAATTATGCTCACCAACAAGAGCAAGCATATTAACAGGTAAGTATGCTGGTAGATTAGGTTTTACAACAGCTATGCCACCTAGAAAAACATACCTCAATCAGCAGGAAACTCCGCCACCTGGTTATTACATCCATGACGTTTTTGAGCATAAAGATGATATCAAAATTGAACAATCCTTAATCAATGGTATTTCAAATTCAGCAATACCGACAGGTCAAACATATGATAATGGGAAGAAGGAACTATCTATAGCAGAGGCTTTACAAGATTATCAATCTGGTTTTATTGGTAAGTGGCATGTTGGCGGATTTGGGGTAAAGGGTTATCAACCAGAAGATCTAGGGTTTGAACCCATAGCATGGTTTGATGCTGGAGGTTCTCCATATTACAACTGGAAATCTTTATGGAACGCAGAGCAAAACAATCAATTTCCTAAATTAACTAATCAGATGTATGATATTGGCGACGCCGGTAATTCTTCAGGAGAAAACTATCTGACAGATGATTTAACAGAACAAGCTTTAGATTTTATTACCGAACAGGCTAAAGATAGAACTAAACCGTTCTTCCTCTATTTTTCGCACTTCGCCATTCATACACCATATCAAGGAATTAAGGAAGAAATAGATCACTTCGATAAAAAACCCACAAAAGGATGGAACAACCATAAAGACCCTGTATATGCAGCAATGATCAAAAGTTTAGATCGCTCGGTAGGTAAGGTTCTCGACAAATTGGCTGAATTGAATATTGAGGAAAATACATTAGTTGTTTTCATGTCTGATAATGGAGGTATAGATTCCAAAATTACCCCGAAAGGTGACGGCACAGATAATAGTCCCTTTTTAGGAGGCAAGGCTTGTCTCACTGAAGGAGGTATTAGGGTTCCTTTAGTATTTAGATGGAGAGGAAAGATAAAACAAAATGAATGGGTAAATATTCCGGTGGACTGCACGGATATTTACCCTTCCTTACTTGAGGCAGCAGGATATAATGCTAAAGAAGTTATAAACAATAACAACTTGGATGGAGAGAGTCTTATGGGCTTGCTTGATGATATAGAAAATATGAATTCTAGCTATTCAAAAAACACTCATTATTGGCACTATCCGTTTAACGTTATTTATAATAACCCTCTGGAACCCCTACCGTTAACGCCTCACTCCGCTATTAGAGAGGATAATTATAAACTTATCTTTGATTGGTATGGAAGGCTTCGATTGTATGATATTGAAAAAGATCCCTACGAAAAAAATGATTTGAGTCTAGTGAAACCTATGGTAAAGGACAAACTCTTTAATAATTTAATGACATGGTTGGTTGAAAATGTAGATCAGCGATACTGGCCTTCAATTAATCCAAATTATAATGCAACACAAGAAGCTAGAAATGAACCGTTTGTTGATTTATTTACTAAATATAAAACTAAAATTGAATAATTAGTTGATTGAGTAGTTTTCAACACCATACCAACTTCTTAAGTATTTTCCATTTATCAAAATGGTTTTAATCTAATTTATGATAAATTTAAATTGTTGAGTAGTGTTTTATCTAATTTAATACCCTGTATATACAAAGCACTTGGTATATTATTTTTCGAAATAATAATAGTGTTTTTTTTTCAATCCGCCTTCCTAAATTTGTTTAAACAATGCCCTAGAGATCCCAAAAAAGTACTCATTAAAATTATAAAAACAAGGCATATTTACTCTATCCATCCCCATATAATCTTTATAAACGGCATAAAAATCAAATTCACCAGTAATTTCAGTTAACTGCATACAACAAGGTTAGTTTCATCTAAACCATCAACAACAGAGTTCCTCCATTGCTTAAGCTAAACGCCGTTTTTGTTCCTGAAGGGCAAAAATGGAGTTTAGGTGGATGTTGTAACAAGTGAATTTCTATTCCTTAGGAAAGCGTACTTATGATTTTATGAATTTTTGGCAAGCTACAACCCCAGAATTACTTACTATTTTAATAAGATAAACACCTGATTGAAGTTGGTTTACGTTTAAAGTATGTGTTTGCGAATTTTCCCCAAGCATGTTTACATTTTGTTTTATAAGTGTATTTCCAACAGTTGAAAAAACAGTAATAGTTAATTTACCAGTTATATCGTGAATTTTAACATTAATTTTACCACTTTCAACAGGGTTGGGAAAAACCTTTATTGAAGGTCTATAATTCTTCATTGTATTTGTTTCGATTGAGAGAGTAACATCTGTCAACCTAAGTGTATTCGCATAAATTTCCTCAGGAGTACCTACCAAATAATACATTTCACCTCTCCAAGTTTCAGGGTCATTATTTGGGGTACGATTTCGGTTAAGTAAACCAGAAGTTCTACCTCCAAACCCCAATTTCATCATTGTAGGGGTACGAGAAGGGTCATCTTGAACCCAAGCAACAACTCGTCTATCATCTGTATAAGTGCCTCCTACAGTTTGTTGAGATACAATTTCCGAATTAGGCTGAAAAACGCCAATTGCAACTCCTTGATTTATATTTTGATTATTGCTGATAATCATCATTGGATAAATATTGGTGTTATTTAAGTGTATTTCATCAGTTAAAACAGAATTTCTAGCTTCTGTTATCCAATTCCCTGCGGCATCAACATAATGGCGGTATTGTGCAGGAAATAAAACGTTATCAAAACGTATAGTGCTCCAATGTGTCAGGAAATTCATATCCATATCTGTACCTTGATGTGTGCCATTTGGGTTTAGATTAGAAATATCATCTTGTATAAAATTTTGGTTATATACGGGTGAGTTTTCTGAAAACTGACTAATACAATGACCTGGGTATCGGTCATAAGAAAATTCGTAGTAGCTATAAAAACATGGAATATCAACACCGTTTATATCTTTACAGTTTTCATAAAAGCCATAAAAGTCAAACTCGCTCGTTATTTCGGCAGCTTGCATACCCGAAAGACTGCTCTCATCGATGCTGTCAACATCACTATTATAACCACTGCTTCCTCCATCGGTCGAATAATTATCACTAGCAAGGTTTTCCCATTCTATAAAGTCATAACTCCCATCGGCCCTCCAAAGGCAACAAGGACGCTCGTCTATAATTAATTTATTAGAAGTTGCGGTAATATTACATTGCGTACCAGCATTATCTGTCAATCCAGCTTGTGTTGGGTTGTATTTACCACTATGCGCAAAACTACGTATAGCTGTTTGCCCTCCTCTTCCATATTTGTCCGATTCTGGCCCCATCAAATCGCCATATCCAGGTAACTCAAATTTATTTATCATACCTCCGCCCTTATCTGTAATCCCCAATGTTACTCCCCCTGACGTAATTTCATGGGTTGTTATAGCTGGATCACTTTCTTTTGCAACAATAAATGGAGTCTGCGCATATAAGTTAAGACTTGATGATAAACTTATAAATACAGCAAAAAACACCAAAACTCTTTTCATAGATTCATAAATTAAAATATTTTTTTTAGTTTCATAAGTAATTTTAACCGTTAATTTTTAATCATTAAACGCTCAATAGACTTAGATTTTAGATTCTAAATTTTTGATAAAATTAAAGTAATGAAATTACTATCGCATCATGCACAATCATGCTTCGCGTTTACTCGATTTCACATACAGGAAAGTTGTGACCTGAATAGACTTTAACTTGTTACTTATACTGTGCTTGGAAATTATTCTACAGGAACGGTAGAACAAAATGAATGGGTAAATATTCCAGTAGACTGCACAGACATATACCCTTCTCTATTTGAGGCAGGGGGTACAATGCTAAAGATAGTTATGAACAATAACAACTTGGATGGAGAGGGTCCTATCTCATTTGCATAACTGATATGTTCCAGCACGCGCTCAATGGTTCCTCTCCCTTTAACCGCAGATATTCTAATTAAATCTGGATCAATATTTTTAATTCCATCATTAATTTCCTCCACTTTATCTTGCTCTAACCAAATAAAATTAGAGCGATGTATACCCAATTCAATTTCTTGAGACAACATCGACGAAACAAAAAAAATAGAGAATAACAAAGCAGGCAATGTATATTTCATTTTAGATCAATTTAACCTTTAGCATAAGATTTTAATTAACATCAACTTTTTCTATCCCAAAAATAGAAATAGCGACATCGTGTTGGCAAAAATTATATCTGTAAGAACAGAATATAAAAAAATAGTACCTTTTCACATTGTATGCAGTTTAGTTTGCTAAATGTAGAACTTAAACTTACTGAAACTATCCTTTGGTGTACTACTCATCTTGTAAATGTTGGTAAGGTAATATAGAATAATTATACTGCCAAGATTCTTTGGGCTGATCCTTCATAAAGAAATCTAGATCAAAAAAATGATCGGTGTATTTATCCATCCAACTATAGGTTAAATTCTTCAAACTTTCTTTTTGAGTTTTATATTCGGGCTTAAAGAAGAGATTATTTAGTTGTAACGGATCCTTAACCCTATCATATAAAACGTTGTCTATATTAGTGGTATCATTTTCAAATTGGCTTATCGAGAAAGCAAATTCTTTAGTTATAACACCCCTCCATGCCGTTTCATTTTGATTATATCTTGAATAAACCCACATAGGAATAAATGGTACTGCCTCATCATTACCGTTTAAAATCGCATTTGATAAATCGTTACCATCATAATCTTCTTTTGTATTAATATCCAATAAACCTAAAGTTGTTGGCATAATATCTAAGGCACTAAAAAGAAGTTTTGTCGCGCCAGGAGTCTTTATTTTTTTTGGATACTTGATTATAAATGGCACTTTACTGGAATAATCATGAACATATTGTTTTGGTTTTAGTGCCCCATGAGATTCTAGCATATCACCGTGGTCTGCAGTGAATATTGTTAGTGTATTATCCTCTATACCCTTTTCCTTTATTTTGTTCATTAGCATTCCAAAAGCCTTATCTACACCGCTAACCATTGCCATATGCCCATGGTACATTCGCGTGTGGTCGGGAGTAGATTCTGAACCAGGGCGAACTTGAATAGAATCTCTGTTATATAATGCCATAAGCTCATCTATGGTATCATAACGAAAGTGCATCTTACCGTCTTCCCCTTCAAATAGACCCCAATCGTGTGGTGGGTGCCATGATATAATTAGAGCAAACGGTCTGTTACTATCTATAGTGTCCAAATATTGCAGAGCTTGTTTTGTTTGTCCATAGACTTCCCACTCATCAAAATATTCCTTTTCATCATTTGAGCTCCAATAAAATGCTTTTCCTGGCCTAAAATCTACATGACAATTATTTGTTAATACGGTTTCAAAACCATACCTCAAGTCTCCTCTTGGTATAGGTCTATCCCTATCACCTCCTAACAAATGCCATTTACCAATATATGCTGTTTGATAGCCCTGCTCCTTTAGGACTTCTCCAAGTAATTGTTTATTGGGAATTAAGGGTGTATCATTTATGAAAGCACCATTTTTAAGAGGATGCATACCGCTCATGAGCATACCTCTAAACGGTGTACAAACAGGTTGATTTACATAAGCATTATCAAAGCGAATACCTTCAGAAGCGAACATGTCTAAATTAGGAGTTAGTATTTGTGTATTGCCATAAACCCCAAGCATATCATATGAATGCTGATCTGAAAGCACAATAAGTAGATTTGGTTTTTTATCTTTTTTACTTATTTCCTTACCACATGAAAGCAGCGTAAGCATCAATAAAAGAAATATATTTCTTACATACATAGTATATGTTACTTTTTATTAATAGCACTAAATGAGTATTTTCCCGAACCAACTTGAATACATGCTAATTCATCTTTATATTGCAAAAGGCTCACATCGCTTTGTTTATCTAGTTTTTGATTATTGACTTTTAAATTTTTAATACTCGTAGTGGGTACATATATCTTAGCCTTAGTGTTTGCTGGAATTGTAACATCCATTACTACCGTATTTTTTTTCCACTTCCATGAAGACTTTATTAATCCGTTAATACATTTATAACTACCTTCTATAAAATCCATTTCTTTAGTTATTGCGGGCTTAATAATGATATTTTTATATCCTGCATCTTCTGTATCTATACCAACGGCATACATAAACATCCATTCTGCAACAGAACCAAATGCATAATGACTAAATGAATTCATTGCTGCATTAATATTTGAATTTTGATCTTCGTCTTTTGTATAGCTGTTCCAGCGTTCCCAAATAGATGTACTACCATTTTCAATAGAAAACCCCCAGCTTGGATATTTGGTTTGTTTAAACAATTTAAAGGCTAAATCATGATAACCATACTTTGAAAGACTTGGCATAATATGCTTGGTTCCCACAAAACCAGTCGAAAATGTGTAGCCATTATCTTTTATTTTTTCAGCTAAACGATCAGCTCCTTTTTGAGCAATTTCTTGGTTTGGATATAAATCAAAATACAAAGCTAGAGCATAGGTAGTTTGTGTGTCCTCAGTTGTAAAACCATTATCGAGAATGTACTTTTTAACAAATGCCTTTTTTATATTTTCATAAAGTGCAGTGTATTTAGCAACATCATTAATTTTATTTAAAGCTTCAGCTATTTCAATCATCAATTTTGCATCAAAACCATAAAAAGCAGCCGCAACATACTCATGACTTGTATCTTCATTAACAGACAGCCAATCGCCCCAGTTATTTCCTGCTGGAGGCCTTAAGAAATTAGTACTCGCTTCCGCTTGAAAATCCATAAATTTCTCCATTCCGGAATATAATTGCTCCAATATTCGAGTATCATTATATACCTTGTACATATTGTATGGAATGATAATGCCCGCATCCATCCACGCTGGCGAATATTGATGAGGCCTTGAATATGGGAAAGGAGCAAAATTTGGATATGCCCCATACCATCTTTGTGCATCATCTAAATCTTTGAGATACTTCGTCATAAATGGAGCTACATCAGCCATGTATGTGGCCGATCTCATGAATGTATGAGCATCTCCCGTCCATCCTAAACGTTCATCTCTTTGCGGACAATCTGTTGGTACTTCAAAATAATTAGCCTTTTGGGTAGTTTGAATATTTTTATATAAAGTATTATTTAATTCATTACTACAATTGAATGTACTTTTATTGGTGTTTACCGAACTAAGTGCAATGCCCGTTATAGCATCTATGGATGGTTTTTCTGGTAACCCTGTAACTTCAACAAATTGAAATCCATGATAGGTAAATTTTGGTTGCCAAGTTTCAACACCTTCGCCTTTTAAAATATAAGTATCGGTGGCTCTTGCCAAACGTAGGTTTTCAGTTTGTACATTCCCATCCCTTTTTAAAATTTCACCATATCTTAGTTTTATTTTTGTGCCTTTTGGCCCTTCAACTTTAAGTTTTACAATTCCAGCGATATTCTTTCCTAAATCAAAAACATAAACTCCTTTTTGCGGCTCAGTAATCCTTTTAGATTTTAAGGTCTCCACTTTATGAACAAAGTTTCCAGGATGAACGCCAAACCTTCCATTTGGATATGTATATACTTTGGGTTTGTGCCAATTGGAATCATCAAAATTGGAGAAAGTCCAATTTTTATGTTCCAAACGGGCATCATAAGATTCACCCATTAAAATATCAGCCTCTATTATGGGGCCTGTATTCACTTTCCAAGATAAATCTGTTGGTATTATTTCTTTTGTCCCATCCTCATAATCAATTACTATTTGGCACATAAAAGAGGGATTTACACCATAAAACTCCCTAACCTTATCAATTCTTACCAAAAGCGCATAACCAATATAACCGGCATACCAACCATCAGCAATAATTGCTCCAATGGCATTTTCTCCTTCGATAAGTTGATTAGTAATGTCATAGGTTTGATAATATAATCTTTCATCATAATCTGTCCAACCTGGCAAAAACAAATCTTCTCCAACCTTATTTCCATTGAGATGCATTTCATAGAGTCCCATAGCAGTAGAGAATACCTTAGCTCTTTTTATTTTTTTATTTATAGTAAATGATTTTCGTAAGTATCTAGCCGGAGGCAAATAAAGACTGTCGTATTTATCCGTTTTATCATAGCCAACATCATGGCTAATAAAAAGCCCCTTCCAATCATGAAACTTTAACAGTCCCATAGACCAATGAGCATTTGAACTCCATCTACTAACCTCTCCATTTTCGTCCCAAACTTTAACTTTCCAATAATAAGTAGTATTAGACTCCAAAGGTTTTCCTTGATATTCTATTTGATTAGTTTTACCAGATGATACTTTTCCTGAGTCCCATATATCGCCTATTAGGGAGTTTAATTTTTTTTCACTAGATGCAACTAATATTTGATAAGTTGTTTGAAATCTGCCTTTACCCTCTGCCTCGAGAATCCAAGCAAATCTAGGTTTAGCAATATCTAAACCTTCTGGATTTATTTTGTATTCCACCGTTAAATCTTTAACTCTTAGTGATGTTTTGACTACATTTTGGGCTCCTAAAAAGGATATATAGACAAAAAGAAATAACGAGAGAAGAATTTTTATTTTCATATCACTTTTATTTAATATTTAAAGAGACTACCATTGGTAGTCTCTTTATTTTTAACTAAAAAACAAATTAAATACTGCTCTACCACCCTGGATTTTGGTTTTGTTGCCCAATGTTAGGATTAGCATTAATTTCATCTAGTGGAATAGGCCACAAATCAAAATATGATTGGTAAGCCGTGTTGGCAGGATTCCATCTTATATTTTCAGGATGATTTGCGAGAGCCTCCTCAACTTTCCCAAATCTTCGAATGTCATAAACTTCATGAAACTCAAACGACAGTTCTTTAAAGCGTTCTTCATAAATAAACTCAGTAAATTCTTCTTGAGTCATATTCGATGGAGCATCCGAAGCATTAGCTCTAAACCTCACTCTATTTAAGTACTCATATGCCACTGCTGTGGGACCATTTATGGCATTTTCAATTTCAGCAGCCATTAACAAAGCATCGGAATATCTGTAAACAATCATATCTGGATCACCATCGCAACAGGTTTGGTCAAAATCGACATACTTGTTTTGAGCAATGCCAAAACGTGGTTGGTAAGGATTAGTACCATATGTTAAAGTATTTCCGTTTCTGTAATCCGTGTACGTGTATGCCATAGTAACATCCCTCCTTAGGTCATTTGGTTCAAAAGAATCATAAAAATCTTGAGACAAACCTCCATGAAATTGGCCTACACCAGCACTAAATCTAAACCTTCCTCCCCAAACATGAGAAAACGCTGTACCCTGATCTTCAAAAGACTGTGTTTGTTGCACAGCAAAAATACGCTCTGCGTTGTTATCTGTTCTTATAGCGTCTTCATAACTATTCAATAAAACAAAACCTTCTGAGGTTCCTTCTAAGTTAATCAATTCTTGTAGTTTAGATTGTGCTAAGCTCAATTTTGAAGCATCTTGCAATGGCTTTCCAGACATAGTTAGGTAAACTTTTGACAACAAAAATTTTGCAGTAGCAGCAAAAGGTCTACCAATATCCTCCCCCGTTCTCTTTTCTTCAGGTAACATGGCCTCTGCATCTTGCAAGTCTAAAATAATTTGATCATAAACAGCAGTTATGTCAGTTCGTGGTAATTTTGCTCCATCAATACTGGTTGTAGGCTCAAGAGGCATTGGCACACCACCAAATAATTGAACCAAATTAAAATAAGACCATGCTCTTAGCCATTTAGCCTCACCAATCAGTGCAAGACGGGCTTCTTCCTCATCTTCATTAAATGTTCTACCTTCCAACTCTTTAATAACCACATTGGCCCTAAAAATGGCTTGATAAAAACTATTCCAAACACGAGGCAAAGAAATGGGTTCTGCTGATGTTAAAACATAGGTCCCCCAATAAGCTCTCCATGGTACCCTAGCAACCATATTTGGTGAAGGCATAATAACCATTGATGCCAATCCAAAATCAAATAATCCTACTGATCGACTATATGAATTATAGATTGAAATCACTCCCGCATTTGCTTCATCTGCGTTTTGATAAAAATTTGACGGACTAATTTCAGAATATACCTGCTCATCTAAATCGGAACAGGAAAACACTAATACTGTTAATAAAATTAGATATTTTAAAGTTTTCATTTTTATATTTTTAACTGTTTTAGGAATTCACTTAAAATTGAATACCAACTCCAAGCGTAAAAGTTTTGGCTCTAGGATATGAAGCGAAGTCAATACCTTGAGCTAAATTATTTCCACCTCTTATGTTAACCTCTGGATCTGGACCCGAATAATCGGTTATTGTGAACAAATTGGTTGCCGTAGCGTAAACTCTCATGGCATTTATTAGCTTAATATCTTTTGTATTAATTTGATAGCTCAAAGACACATTTTTTAAACGAACATAAGAACCGTCCTCAACAACCGCCGAATTGGGTTGCATAAAATCTTGAATATTTCCATTATCTACATATCTCGTATTCGTTGTTGGATTAGTAGGAGTCCAACGATTAGCAAACCAGTCTTGATAGACATTATTCACGTACCTACCCGAACCAAAGAACATTCTGTCAATATTCATTAAATCATTACCTATTGAGCCTTGAATAAATACACTCAATGATAACCGCTTATATCTAAAATCATTGTTCCAACCAAAAATAAAATCTGGATTTGGGTCGCCAATTATATCCCGATCAGATGCTGAGATGACACCATCTCCATCTAAATCTGCATATCTGTATTGACCTGGCATTGGATTAACTCCTAAAACTGCAACTCCTTCTAAAGGATCTCCGTTAGTATCAAAATCACTTTCTTGTAATAACCCAATTACTCTGTAACCATATAGTGCAGAAAAGGGCTCGCCTACACGCATCACATTAGAGGGTTGGTTTACAATGTTAACTGCTGGTGCCGGACCAAATATATCAGCATCGGTAGACCCTAAACTTAAAACTTTTGTTTTGTTATTACTCCAATTGATATTAGTATTCCATTTGAATTTATTTGTGTCAATAATATAACCACCTATTGTAACCTCAAACCCTTTATTTTCCATACTTCCCGCATTAGCTACAATGGATGATAAACCAGCAGAGTTTGGCAAAGGAAAATTAAGCAACAAATCATCTGTTGTCTTTTCGTAATAGTCTACACTGGCGGTAAACCTGTTCTTTAGAAATCCTAAATCTATTCCAGCATTGTATTGGGTGGTTTTTTCCCACTCCAAATCAGGATTCCCTAATCGAGTAGGCGCCAAACCAGAATATAATATATCTCCAATAGTTGCATTTGAAGTACCAAGTAGCGTTAGAGATTGTAAAGGCTGTATAGACTGAGACCCTGTAATACCATAACTTGCTCTTAACTTCAAATTAGATAACCAATTAGCATTTTCCATAAACGATTCGTTAGAAACTGTCCAACCCAATCCTACAGAAGGAAAATAACCCCATTTTTGATTTTGTGCAAATACACTTGAGCCATCTGCTCTTCCTGTTAGAGACAAATAATATTTATCGTCAAAATTATAGTTTAGTCTTAAATAATAAGACTTAAGAATTCTTTCAATTCTTGCGCTTGTTGGTATGGCAGGACTTAAACCTAGACCAATATTATCCGTTTCCAAAACATCTACTGGAAAGTTTTCAACTCGAGTATTTAATAAGCGTGAATCATTAATCTGCCATGAATAACCACCAGCTGCATTTATATTGTGTTTTTTAGCGAGTGTTTTAACGTAAGTTAAATAAGATTCTATTAGGTAATTTTTAGTGCTTCTAGTATTATAAACTGCACGAGATCCATATAAATTCCCTAAACGAGTTGTTCTAGGGAAAAACAATTCTCTCCTACTATTTAAACTATTCGTTCCAGTTGTTAAATTGAAATCTAAACCATCAGCAATATTATATTTTGTTAAAAGATTTAATATTAAAGTTTTATTATACGTTTCATTTCTTGTGTCTTCCAACTCTCTAAGTGGATCATTGAAAAAATTATTCAGACCGTCTCCTTGGTCAATTGGGTCATCTGGAGTGGCTGCTGGATTGTTTGTATAAGCTCTAAATATTGAACCGGAGTTAATAATTGCTCCAGAGCCCTCGCCTGATCTGTTACTCTTAGTAATCACATAAGTTATTGAGGTACTTGTACTCAATCTTTCAGTTAAATTATTATCGATATTAAGTCTTAGGTTTCCTCTTGAAAAATCTGTCCCTTTAAGAATTCCTTCGTTCTGAACATAGTTACCTGACAAAAAGTATCGAGATCTATTACCACCACCACGCACTGAAAGCAGATAGTTTTTATTCACCCCAGTTCTTAAAATTCTATCAACCCAATCTGTTGTAGGAGCATCTTCAGCTAAAGGCCTTTCATTGCCGTCATAAGGTGGGTTATTACCTTCTGCTACAGCTATATCATTTCTCCATTGTGCGTAGGTCGGCCCATCAACAAATTCTGGAAAGTCTGACACTTCATTGAAACCCGTTTCGGTTCTAAAATTTATTTTTGTTTTTTGCATGTAACTTCCTTTTTTGGTAGTTACCATAATAACGCCATTTGCTCCACGAGATCCGTAAATCGCTGTTGCAGAGGCATCTTTTAGAATTTCTACAGATTCTATTTCAGAGGGATTTAAATAACTTAAAATGTTGGAGCCTGTTTGGTTACCATCACCGGCACCTGCCGATGAAGCTTCTGTATCAACAGGCATGGGGTAACCATCAATTACTACCAATGGTGCATTATCTCCTAAAATTGAATTATTTCCTCTAATTCTAATATTGACTTCTCCTCCTGGTTCAGCTGATGCACTAGTAATTTGCAACCCCGCAGACCTTCCCTGGAGCGCTTGATCAAAAGTTGGAACAGGTGTAACAGCAAGGTCATCCCCCTTAACTGATCCCACCGATCCAACAAGATCCGAACGCTTTTGAGTACCATACCCAACAACAACAACCTCATCCAATTTTTGAGTATCTTCCTCCAATGTTATATTTAAAGTTATATTATCACCAATAGCAACTTCTTGGGTAACAAAGCCTAGGTAAGAAAAAACAAGTGTACGGCTTCCTGAGACTAATTTAATTTGATATTTTCCATCAAAATCGGTCACCACACCATTTCCTGTACCCTTTTGCAAAATGTTAACACCAGGTAAAGGGAGACCTGATTGAGAAGTTACTGTACCACTAATACCACTTTGTTGTGCAAAAGCTGTAATAGATAAAATACTAAAAGTAACTATTAATAGTTTCCTTAATTTTTTAAGACCAAATGTCTGCTCCATAATAATTTAGTTTAATTGAGTTTGAATTTTTTTGTTCCAATACACAATTTTAAACAGATTAATTCAAACTTGTATCCTGCACTATACTGTATTAGTAACATTTTGTTTGGAATCAATGATAAAACATCTCCGTACTTATAAAAATAGAATCAATTAATTTTCTAAAAAATTATAACTATAATAAAATTAATTGAAAGACACTTTATATAAGATTAACGTTTTAAGGTAAAATGTGCACGAAAACGCCTTTCATTATTATCTACAGGATCCACAAAAAACACTTCAAACCAATAATCATTAGCAGGCATTTTATACCCATTATAGGTGCCATTCCACCCTGCATTGTTAGGATATAATTGCTTCAAGAGTTTACCATACCTATCGTAAACATATATTTTAGATGTGGCCAAATAATTAGTTGGCCATTTAGGTGCCGTTATATTCCACGTATCATGTATACCATCTCCATTAGGTGTAAAATAATGAGGATAATCCATAACAATTATTTCAATTTCAGATATACCACATCCGTTTACATCTCTAACTTTTATAAGGTTAACACCTAGTTTTACATCTTGATCAAAAACAAAATTATAAGCTCCTCCACGACTACCGTTACCCAAAACCCAATTGCCATTGTTTAGACTAAATTCATATTCTGAAATAGCATTATAAGATGCTGTATTATTTGCTTTAACTTCAATTATGTGATTATTTGCAAATGCATCAGAAACAACTTGGGCTTCTAAAACCGGAGGTGTGCTTTCATAAACTATGAAAATTTGGCTAACGTTAGTACAATTAGTTATTAGCGAAGTGAACTCTACTTGATAAGTACCTCCTCGAGATGGCATTATTGACGACAAATTTTGAAATTGTGGTTGTAATACACCATCTATATACCAGTTGAAACTATACTCATAATTATTTAGCGAAGTGTCTAACATAGGAGGGGAATCAATCGCTTCTGAACCATTAGTATTTATACACATTATAGCACTTGAAAAATCAAATATCACCTCTTCTAGTGGATAAACAATAACTGTTTCACTAATATTAAGGCTACTACTGCATCCTGTTGTTAGGTGAATAGCTTGATTTAATTGTAATGTAAGGTCTGTTATTGTGTTAGTTAAAGTTATGGATACACTTCCCGTTGCATCAGTAACAGCTGAGTTAGCATCTGTACCATTTAAAGTGTAAAATATTTCGGTTTCGGGAGTAGCAATTATGGAAAAAACAGCATTTTCTCCTTCACAAATAGGTCCATTATGGCTTAAAAACGGAACTGATGGTAAAGGATTGGCGATTAAAGGTACACTATTACTTTGAGTGCAATCCGCTTCAGATTCTATTTGAACCCTATACTTATCCCCTGGCAATAAATCTAGTGGTAAAACCACGTCAACATTGCCACTTGTATTACTCATTACGGAGGCAATCAATACCTTATTCTCAAAATTTCCTGAAGCGTCACTAATATAAAATGATAATTGAGTACTAGAACTAAAACCTGGAGATAACTCATAAGGAATAGTTAATGTTTTACCAATGCAGACCTCTAAAGGAATAGGTGCGTTTATATAAATGCTTTTAAGTAAGTTATCATAAACAGAAACATAAATAGCTCCATTTTGTTCATAGGCAACTACAATATCTTCTGTAATATGGTTTCTAGCGATATTATGACTTCCACCAGTAGCTACTACAATAGGCGCTCCAAATGTTTGTCCCTGATCGTTACTAATATTCATTACTAATTCTCCAAATCTATTTTGATATCCATCTATTAATGTGCCTCGATGATCTGCAAAAAGCGTTCTTCCTCCATTTGTAAAAGTATTGTTTCCCAAATTAATTGAAGAAGTAAAACCATTAGATACATCAATTTTATAACCTAGACTTCCATTGCCCCCTATAAAAATATAAGTACCACAGGGTCCGACACTTAAAGCATAACTTGAGAATAATGTTAATATGGCAGGTTGTAAACCTACCCTAGAAAACGAAAACCCTTCATCCATACTTTTATATAGGGAAACAATGGGGTTGTCTGATGGTAAATAAACCACGCCGTTTTGATCTACCCTAATATCTGTAAAGATATTTTTTATAGACGGTGTTGCATTAAAAACTCCTTGTCCGTTATTTGAATTAAAGTATACAAATTCGCCAAATTTATCAACCAAATAAATGTGATTCTCAAATACTGCGATATGCACCGAAACAAGACCTGCACCTACTATAACAGGCATGCTATATGATATACCGCCATCAACACTCCTGCTTAGCATAATATTTCCAGACTCAACCCAAGCTATGAAAACTATATCTTGATCATTAATAATAATCTCTGGTTCTGCATTAAATGTTGTTACAGATACACTAGGTAAAAAACTTTGCCCTCTATTCACGCTTTTGGCAACTCTTATACCTTTGTTTCCTGTATAAACTACATAAATACTACCCTCACTATCAATGGCCACATTTCTACTTGTATTGGCATTTCCAATATTATTGTTAACTCCTTCATCACTAACAGGGATTGCAGAGAATAAAGGAGTTTGAGCCTTTACTTGAGAGGTACATAAAATAACTAAAATTATGCACAATCTTTTTATAGTTTTCGTCTTATAACTTCTATTAAACACTATTGATAGATTAAGAACTAAAGGCGATTATATTATTAAGAGCACTTTTAAGGTAATCTGATAAGTTTCTGTTTTAAACAAAAAGGCCGCCATAAAATGACAGCCTTATCTATATTATTAAATATTCATTTTTTTTAATTCTTAACGATACGCTTACTTAGTACAGAACCATTATCACTTGTAATTTTAGAAATATAAACTCCTGGAGCTAAAGAAGAAACATCTATACTTTTACTTTTAGAAGTACTCAATACTCGTTTTCCTAACACAGAGTAAATCTCTATTTTTGAAATATTAGCTGCTGTTTCCACATTTAACTCACTACTAGCTGGGTTTGGAAACAAAGTTACTTTTGAGTTTTCTAATACAGCATCAATACTTAACAAAAATGAAGACTCATATGCGCCAACATCTATTGTTCCGTTAACCCTAACTGCTCCAGTAATATCTTCTGATTCGGAGTTAAGGCTATTGTCTCCAGCACCAACTAACTGACCATTTTCTGCAGGAAACAAACCATCATCCGCTGTGGCCAATACATTATCTGCCCCATCTACATCTGAGCTATCTGTAAATGGATCTGCAGTTAAAGCAATATAATTTGAACTATTATCGCTTATAGACGTACCTGCCTGAGCATCTGACGCTATGTTTGATGACCCCGAAATTTTAGTAAAATCTTGAGCATTAAAGGCTTGCGGATTACCACCGGAAAGGTTGCCATAAAAAACGGTATTATTTATGACCGCCGTACTGGAGCTTCCTAGAAACATACCAGAACCATTAACTGCTGTATTACCATAGAAGGTGCAAGAATTTAAATTTAAGGTAGCACTACTAAGATTATCGATACCTCCAGCCCTAGATGAGGAAGTATTATTGGCAAATACAACATTGGTAAATGAAATAGTTTCTGAATTTGTACCATCAACAAAAACAGCCGCACCGTTGCCTGACGAGCTGTTTCCTGAAAATACGACATTTTTAAAAGAAGGAGCCGCACCTGCTGATATACTTACTGCCCCACCATTGGTGCCTGCATTGTTTTGAAATATAACATTATTAAATGTTGGTGAAGCATTAGTCTGAATTAATGCACCAGCACCTGTTGTACCCCCATTTTCAATGATTAGATAATTTAAATCAATTGTTAAGTTTCCATTGATCACCAATCGTCTTGCAGCACTAGAACCCGTAAGAGTGGTGAATCCTGTTCGTGTGTCTGAACCCGGATCATACCCACCAGTAATGGTAACCGCCTTATTAACCGTAATTTGAGTGTCATCTGTAATAGAGCCACTTGCAATTCTAATTTCATCGCCATTGGTAGCCGTATTAATACCAATTTGTACCACACGCCCTAAGCGAATTGCATCTGCCCAAGAAGAACCATCATTAGCTCCTGTAGTAAGATTAGCGTCTACATAAATTATAGATTGGGCATTAACGCTTAAAATTGTAACAAGCATTAATAAACCCAAAGAAAAGTAGTTTTTTTTCATTTTATATTATTTTAAGAATTCGATTTTATCTATATAAACTTTTGTATCCTTTGTCCATTCCCCCTTAGTTTGGGCAACAAGAATTTTTATATCCACATTTTCTCCTTTCAATTTCTGATCCAATGTAAAAGTATAGGTTTTAAATTCTGAATCTTGAGTAGAAATTCGCAAGTTCTGAGTCGACCATTTTGACCCTTTAGCATCTGGTTTAGTACCTACTTGCAGCACATTACCATCTGTTTTATTTTTCAAGGTAACTTTTAAATAGTTATACTCCTTTATTTTTAATTCACCATTGTTTCTAGGAGCATAGACTACCGTATGTATAGTTGCGGTAGTTCCAGGATTTTGAGGGTTTTCCCTCGGCTGTAAGACTGCAAGACCTTTATTATTGTCCGTTCCTTTTTCCCAGGAAATAGCAGTAGATACTGGTACTGGTGGTGCCGGAGTTTTTGAATTCCAATTTTCAAGATCTTTATCAAACGAATATACTTGTTGAGCATTTAAACTATTGATCATAACAGTTATAGTTAGTACCAATAAAGCAATCTTTAATTTACCATTTTTCATTTTAATTAAATTTTATTTAGTTTTTAAATTAAGTAATAATACAAAGAAAAATTAGAGCCTCTATCCTGCACTATACTGTATAATTAAAATAAGACAAATTTAAAAACGATATTTTGAGTTTTGCTCGTTAATAATTTTATGTTTAGCTTCTTATAAAAGAGGATTTTTGTTCCAATTATCGGACAATGCCTTTTGCTTATTTTAATGAAAAGATAAAAATTCATTTCTTGTATTTCATTTGAGTACAGTACACTACAAGACAGAAAGAACAGTTTAAAAATATATTTTTACAGGGATAGGTATTGGTAGGCAATAGATGTTACTATAATCGTGCCTGATTAATACTTAAAGAAATCGACAGAAAAATAAAAAGTTATGATAAGAAAGGCATTTAAAATGAAACTTTACCCAAATCAAATGGTAGAATACATAAATAGACACAATCCCATTTGGAACGACTTAATAATTACTCTAAAAAACCACGGTGTACACAACTATAATATTTTTTTTGACAACGAAGATAACACACTATTTGCTTATGTAGAGGTTGAATCTGAAATACAATGGCAAGCCATATCCAAAACCGAAATTTGCCAAAAATGGTGGACATACATGAAAGATATAATGGAAACCAATTCAGATAACAGTCCAATATCCAAAAACTTAATCAGTGTTTTTTATTTAAAATAGAATTACATTTTAAACAAACCTTAATAATTTATAAAATAGAAACAATAATATAGTGTTGAATAAAAGCAAGTATATTCAAATTTATGTTTTTTTAAAAAGCGCATATATTGACCTACATAAATAAATAAAAAGGCACATTCATAATACCCATAACCCTTGCAAATACAAGGGTTTTGTTGTAAATTAAGGTAATCAAAAACCCCGAAACCAGCTATAGAGAGCCAAAAACGGGGTTTTCTTATTACCTTGAACATGAATTTACAAAGAATTAGTGAGTTTCAGCATAGTTTTTCATTTTTATCTGCTACGGAAAATCTTGATGCTTTTTACACCCGTTTTCTGGAGAGTGATTTGGGTAAAATCCATCTAGCGATTCCTTGGGAATCTTTAGTTGAGAATATAAATGTTTCAGAAAAAGCAATGGGTTCAAAAATGCTATTCAGCCCAAAAGGGCGCATCGCCTTAATGTTCTTGAAACATTATGCTTGTTGTTCAGACAAAAAGCTTATAGAACAACTTAATAGTAATATTGATTATCAATTTTTCTGTGATATCCATTTAGGGCTACACCGTTTAACGAACTATAAAATAGTGAGCCAGATTCGCTGTGAATTAGCTGATAAACTCCGTATTGATGCTTTAGAAAAAGTTTTATACAATCACTGGAGTCCTCATATAGATAGCAAAGGTCAAATTACAGTAGATGCTACCTGTTATGAGAGCGAACTACGTTATCCCACTCCACAAAAATTATTATGGGAAGCCGTGGATTGGCTTTATGGGCAGCTCAAAAAAACCTGTAAGCTTGTAGGTGTAAAAATGATGCGCACTAAATTTTTAAAATGGAAGAAACGTTATTTAGGATTTAGTAAAATGCGTAGAAAAACCAATAAAAAAAGAAAACCATTGACAAGGTCCTTATTGCACTTACTAGGTAAACTTATAACCTTTGAAAAAGAACTTTGCGCTACACATAATTTAAAGTTTAGGGCAACTTACTATAGACGAGTAGCTACTATAAAAAAAGTACATACACAACAGCAAGAATACTTTGATACTGGTGTATCTCCTAAAAACAGGATTGTCAGTATCCAAAAGGGTTACCTAAGACCCATTGTAAGGGGAAAAGAAGTGAAACCTGTGGAATTCGGAGCGAAAGTAAACAAGCTTCAAATAGATGGCATCAATTTTATAGAGCATTTAAGTTTTAATGCCTTTAATGAAGGAACAAGACTTAAGAGTACTGTTTATAAAGCGCAATCACTTACTAAAGTAAAAACAAAGATACTGGGAGCGGATGCTATTTATGCTACTAATAAGAACCGAAATTTTGTTACCAAAAACAACATCAAAACCGACTTTAAGCGCAAAGGTAAGCTCCCTAAAGATTACAAAGAAGAAAAGAAGCTGAAAGCATTAATAACCAAGGAGCGAGCAACAAGATTGGAAGGTAGTTTTGGAAAAGAAAAAGAACACTATCATCTTAAGAAGATAAAAGCGAAAACAAAACTCACAGAAAAACTCTGGATATTTTTTGGAATACATACTGCCAATGCTTTAGCCATTGGCCGCAGAATACAAGACATCAAAAGTCAGATAGCTGCCTAAAAATCATTGATTTTATAAAAAACATTGGATAAGTGCGTTCAATCCTAATTCAAAACCCAACTATACAATCAAAATTTTGAAAAATAAAAATCCAAGACTTGAAAATCAATCAAATCTTGGATTTTTTAGATCTGCATTCTAAAACTTGGCTAAATTCTGAATGCGCCTAAAAAATGAAATAAATAATAGTGCTATAAAACATTAGCAGGAACAACTCCAATTTATATCTATTCAAAAATTTCATTCTAAAAATAGAGTCACCTTTAATTTGCAGGCAGCTCCTTTGGTGTTTTTTATGTTTTTGAGTACCCTATTACTGCTTTATGAAGCGTTTTGTAGCTATTGTATTATTGTCTCCGTAAATTTTTGAAATATAAACCCCTGGTGTAAGCGAAGAAACATTAATGGATTGTCTTTTATCAATACTCAAAACGCGTTTCCCCAAAATGGAATATATCTCTATTTTAGAAATATTACGCCCTAATACATTCACTTTCAAAACATCAATAACTGGGTTTGGGTATAATCTAACTGTCACATCATCTTTACTAACATTTTCAGTACTTAAGGTATATGGTGATTCATATGCCCCAATATCTATTATTCCTGTTATTCTAGCTGCTCCTGTAATATCAGTTGATTCTAAATTATTATCACCAGCCCCTACCAGAGCTCCGCCATCAGAAGGAACCAAGCCATCATCTGCAGTAGCAAATACATTATCTGCACCATCCAGATCTGAGCTATCTGTAAAAGGATCTGCAGTTAAAGCAATATAATTTGAACTATTATCGCTTATAGACGTACCTGCTTGAACATCTGACGCTATGTTTGATGAACCTGTAATAATGGTGAAATCTTGAGCGTTAAAAGCTTGAGGACTACCCCCAGCAAGGTTACCATAAAAGACAGTGTTATAAAGTATTGCAGCACTACTTGCTCCCAAGAACATAGACGAACCATTATTTGCTGCATTTCCATAAAAAGTGCCATTTTTAATGTTAAGTGTAGCACTACTAAGATTATCTATACCTCCACCTCTTAAAGCCGAATTATTGGCAATTAAAACATTTGTAAACGAAATAATTTCTGAATTAGTGCCACTAACAAAAACAGCTGCACCGTTGCCTGTTGCACTATTATTCGCAAACACAACATTGGTAAAGTTGGGTGAAGCGCCACTAGCAACACTCACAGCACCACCATTGGATCCGGTGTTGTTGATGAATTGAACATTATTAAACGTTGGTGTAGCATTGGCTTGGAGTAACGCTCCTGCTCCTTCATTTCCTCCACCACCATTCGCAATGATAAGGTAATTTAGGTCTATTGCCAAACTACCGTTAATCACTAATCGACGCGCAGTATTAGCACCCGTTAAAATAGTAATGCCTGTACGTGTATCTGAGCTAGGGTCATAACCACCAGTAATGGAAACCGCCTTATTTATGGTTATCTGGCTGTTATCGGTTATAGAGCCGCTGGCAATTCTAATTTCATCGCCATTGGCAGCTGCATTAATTGCTACCTGAACCATACGGCCTATGCGAAAGGCATTGGCCCAAGAGGTACCGTCGTTGGCTCCAGTGGTAAGATTGCCATCAACATAAATTATGGGTTGAGAAATATTAGTACCTCCTTCATAGGCACCAACATCAATAGTTCCTACTACCCTATTGGCACCAGTAATATCTGTTAGTTCTACGTTAAGACTATTGTCTCCTGCATCGACCAAAGCAGTGCCTGTATCGGGAAACAAGCCATCATCTGATGTAGCGAATACATTATCTGCACCATCTAAATCTGAACTATCTACAAAGGGATCTGTAGTTAATGAAATAAAACTGGACGAATTTGCGCTTATACCACCAGCAACATCTGAAGCAATATTAGAGGAGCCTGCGATTTTTGTGAAATCAGCAGTATTAAAGGCTTGGGGAATACCACCTGCAAGGTTTCCATAAAATACGGTGTTGTTAATTAATGCAGAACTACTACCGCCAGAACCATCTCCTAAAAACATACCAGAACCATTAGTTGCTGTATTGCCGAAATAAGAACAGCCCGCAATGTTTAGTGTAGCACCACTAACATTATCTATACCTCCACCTCTTGTAGCTGAATTATTTACAAACACAGTATTGGTGAAACTAATAGTTCCAGAATTAGCGGGGTTAACAAAAACAGCCCCACCATTGCCTGATGCACTATTTCCCGAAAACACGGTATTTCTGAACGTTGCAGAAGCAGTACTTGTAACATTCACAGCACCACCATTAGTTCCGCTATTGTTTACAAATTGAACATCATTGAATATTGGTGTTGCACCTGGCTGGAGTAATGCACCTGCTCCTGCATTTGCCCCTCCGCCATTTTCAATTATTAGATAATTTAAACTGATTGCCAAACTACCGTTAATCACTAATCGACGAGCAGTATTAACTCCCGTTAAAGTAGTAATGCCAGTACGTGTATCCGAGCTAGGGTCATAACCACCAGTAATAGTAACCGCCTTATTAATTGTAATCGAAGTGTCATCCGTAATGGTACCGCTGGCAATCCTAATTTCATCGCCATTGGCAGACGCATTAATTGCTAACTGAACCATACGCCCTAAACGAATTGCATTGGCCCAAGAAGAACCATCGTTAGCTCCAGTAGCGAGATTACCATCAACATAAATTGTTGACTGGGCATTTACACTGCCAACAGCAGTGACAATACATAAAAATAGCAACGTAATCTTAAGTAGTTTTGTTTTCATCTTATTTTCGTTTTTAATAGTTTTTAATTCGCTTGCAATAAATTGATTTACAAAAAATAAGCAATCGATCTTAACAAATTAATTGGAATTGTAAATAAGGATTGTCCTGTACTTTCATGCTTTAAATAAAAAATTCGCTGAAATGTGAATTTTTTCTATGAAATTCACAACTAACTGTAAGTGAATGATTAACATTCACCAATAACTTCCTGTGCTATCCGATAGTTCTTCCTGAAGTATTATTAAAATATACTGATTTGTCGAAAATCTTTCTAACTATCAGATATTCTTAATTTCAAAATTGCAACTAATTATTAAGGCTCTGTGTTTTAAGTAATCTTCACCGTAGCACAAATTAGATTAAATATTGACACTAATTTTTAATTGCAATGACTCAAAAAGAATCAGTCATTGAATGAAAATAATCCTTTAATAAATTACAAAAAGGGTTGTACCAACTAATTTAAATGTGAGCAAAAAAAGTTCATACAGGATTATACAGGATGGACGAATCATCTTTATACGCTAAAATTGCTAAAAAATTCTAATTCTTACTACCTTTTTAAGTTATAAATAATGAGCAACAAGCCAACACTTGGAGAATTTATTATAGAAAATGAAAAACAGTTTAAGTACACTTCAGGTGAACTCTCGAGATTAATAAACTCTATACGTTTAGCAAGTAAAATTGTAAATCATGAAGTAAAAAAAGCTGGACTCGTTGATATTATTGGAGCAACGGGAGACGTAAATATTCAAGGTGAGGAGCAACAAAAATTAGATATATATGCTAATGAAGTTTTTAAGAAATCACTGATTAACAGAGATATTATATGTGGCTTTGCAAGCGAAGAGGAAGAAAATTACATTAAAATTGAGGGAAATAATCACAACAATAAATATGTTCTTTTAATTGACCCTCTTGACGGTTCATCAAATATTGACGTTAATGTTTCTGTGGGAACTATATTTTCAATTTATAGACGTACTACTCCATTGGGATCAAAAGTAAAAACAGAAGATTTTTTACAAAAAGGTAATAAGCAAGTAGCAGCGGGATATATTGTTTATGGTACTTCAACTATGCTTGTTTACACGACGGGATTTGGGGTTAATGGATTTACACTTAACCCTTCTCTAGGAACGTTTTATTTATCACACCCCAATATTAAATTCCCTACTTCTGGAAACATAATGTCTGTTAATCATTGTAATTTCCCCTATTTCCAAGAAGGAGTTAAAAGTTACATCAAACACTTTCAAACCCAAAAAAAAGAATCCCCAAATGTATTTAGATATATAGGCTCCTTTGTATCAGATTTTCACAGAAACATGCTAAAAGGAGGCATCTATATGTATCCAAAAACCATACAAAATCCTAAAGGAAAACTAAGACTGATGTATGAATGCAACCCACTGGCGTTTATTGCAGAACAAGCTGGAGGGAAAGCTATAAATGGGTCCTTAAGGATTTTAGATATTGACCCTCAAAGCCTTCATGAAAGAACTCCAATGTTTTGCGGAAGTGCAGAAATGGTTGATATGGTTAAAGAATTTATAGTCTCATCTGAGGAAATACATTAATCTAAATAAGTATATTATGAAAAAACAATTCTGTCTTTTTGGAATTATCCGTGTTACTAATCTTGCCTTAGCTAAGACTTTACTAATGTTTTCTATTTAGAATAGAACTTAAATACATGAGCTACAAAACAACATATTATCTATTTAATAATTATTAGCTTTTGCATTTAAGAAGATTAATATCAAGTAATTGAAAAAAAGCGATTAACTATAAATTAAAATTTATGACAAAATCAACTCTTAAAAAAATCAGTTTTATATTGGTTTACTTTCTAATGTTAGGATGCAAAGGAACTAATGTTAAAGGTAAAGAAACAGCAAATTCAAATGACAAGCCCAACATCATATTTTTTATGGTTGACGACATGGGTTGGATGGATTCTGAAGTTTATGGCAGTGAATATTATGAGACGCCTAACATAAATAGATTGGCTAATATGGGAATGCGATTTACAAGAGCATATGCAGCCAATGCCTTATGCTCTCCTACAAGAGGAAGTATTTTAACGGGTTCTCATCCTGGGCGATATGGTTTGACATCTGCAGCCGGTCATCTTCCACCAAATCCAAATAAAAATTTAGAAGCAAAGAGAGGAGCACCTTGGATGAAAGTAGCTTGTCCAACATCTAGTTCATTTATGCCTCTAGAAGAGTTTACATTGCCTGAAGCTTTAAAGACTAATGGCTACACAACAGCTCATATAGGCAAGTGGCACCTCGGTCATGAAGAATATTGGCCAGAACACCAAGGGTTCGATATTAATATTGGAGGTGGGCATCATCCAGGACCACCAAATTTCTTTTCCCCATATAATATAAGTACTTTGCCAGATAAAAAAGATAAAGAATATATAACAGATCGTATTACTGATGAAGCAATTACTTTCATAGAAAACCATAAGGACAAACCATTTTATTTAAATTTTTGGCAATTTGCAGTACACGCGCCTTTTCAAGCTCCTTTAAGTTTAATTGATAAATACAAAAAGAAAAAGGATCCTCGAGGAATGCAAAAAAACCCAATTATGGGCGGGATGATAGAGAAAATGGATGAAAGTCTAGGCAGAATGCTGGACAAATTAGAAGAACTTAAAATAATGGAAAATACCATTATTGTTTTCTTTTCAGATAACGGTGGTAATATGTATAATATAGTAAATGGAGAATATCCAACAAATAATTATCCTTTGAGTTATGGCAAAGCCAATATTCATGAAGGAGGAGTTCGAGTGCCATGTATTGTGGTTTGGAATGGTAAAATAAAACCAAACACTACCTCTAATGAAATGATACAAAGTATAGATTTTTATCCTACTTTATTAGAAGCTACAAATACAAAAGTAAACCCAAATCAAATTGTCGATGGTATTAGCATTTTAAATCATTTAAAATCAAGCAAACCCCTAGAAAGAAAAGCAATTTACAGCCATTTTCCACACTATTTTCCTGTAACACATAATGTACCTTCTACTGCTGTTTGGTACGAGAACTATAAACTCATAAAGGAATATGGTGAAGGAGAAAATAGGACTAATGGTTTTAAGCTGTACGACTTAAGTAAAGATATTGGAGAGAAAAATGATATAAGTAATAAATATCCTGAATTAGTCGAAAAATTAAAGGTAATGATTGAGAATCATATAATTGATATTGGAGGTTTATTACCCATTAAAAACCCAAATTATAATCCAAATGCGGAAAGTAGAATGGGAATACAAAGTGATTTCCCTATTGAAAAATATCCAAGCTACTAAATATTGTATGACCTAACTATAAGCTATAATATTAAGTTTTCCTTAAAAACAGTAAACTTTAACCTTAATTATAAAATGTTTAATCAAGATTTTCAAGATACTTTTAATCAACAAACATATAATTGAACAAATTAAATTACGATGAGCAATAAGCTCGCACTTGGAAAACTTATTATTAAAAACCATAAAGACTTTATGTATTCTTTGGAAGAACTTTTAAAAATAATTAATTCAATATAAGTTTAGCAAACAAAATTGCAAACCATGATGTAAAAAAAGGCTGGTCTCGTGGATATTATTGGTGCTAGTGGCAATGTTAACATTCAAGGTGTAGAGCAACAAAAGCTTGATATTTATATCAATAAAGTATTCAAATCTACTTTTATTAACTGAAATATTCTCTTTGGATTTACTAGTGAAGAAGAAGATTTCATTAAAATAGATAATAAGAATAATCAGAACAAATATGTCCTGTTATTTATCCTTTAGATGGTTCTTCAAACATTGATGTAAATGTATCCGTTGGAACGATTTTTTTAATTTACCGAAGGGTTACTCCTTTGGGATCAGATATAACCATAGAAGATTTTTTGCGAAAAGTAAACAAACAAGTTGATGCTGGGTCTTTGGTTTAAAAAGAATATTAGATATTGAACCAAAAAGTTTACATGAAAGAGCTGTAATTTTCGGCGGTAGTACAGAAATGGCTTATGAACTTTAGGAATTCATTCAGCTTTCTAAAATCAAATAGTTTTTATTTTGCTTTGAGAAAAGAGAAAATTTTCGTTTTTTTGGTATTCATTTTATAAATATCGATATAAATGGACATAATTAAGTTTATTAAAATTCAGGAACATTCAAGAGTTCCTAAATATCAACAAATAATCGATTTGATTATTCATAATATATCAGTAGGGAACTTTGTAATGGATCAAAAAATACCTTCAATAAATCAGTTTAGTGAAGAGTTTTACTTATCAAGAGATACTGTAGAAAAAGCTTACAACATTTTAAAAGAAAGAAATATCATTACTTCAATAAGGGGAAAAGGATATTATATTTCAAGAACTAAATTGCTATCCAAAATTAACATTTTATTTTTAGTGAATAAAATGAGTTCTTATAAAATGAGTATATATAATTCTTTTTTATCATGTATTAAACCTAAAGCACATGTAGATTTACATATATATCATTGTGATGAGTCGATTTTTTTAAACCTTATAAAAAAGTATAAGTCTGCTTATGATTACTTCGTTATCATGCCACATTTTAAAACCGAAAAGCTTCAGCATATTAGCTATACTAAGGCTGTACTGAATGTAATTAATTCCATTCCTAAAGATAAATTGATAATCATGGATAATTTAAAGTTTCCTGGTAAGGAAGAAATTATCGGAGTTTATCAAGATTTTGAAAATGATATTTACAATGCTTTAGAAGAGGGGTTGAATAAAATTAAAAATTATAAAAAAATATTTTTAGTTTACCCTGATAGAGCCATATACCCTTATCCAAAAAGAATATTACATGGTTTTAGAAAGTTTTGTGTTAAGCATAAGTTGGATTTTGAAATTTTAGATCGTATTTATGAAGAAACTATTTTAAAAAGTGGAGATCTCTTTGTGACTATAGAAGAATCCGATCTAGTAAATCTTATTAAACAAATAAGAGAGGATGAATTTACACTAGGAAAGGAAATTGGTGTCATAAGTTATAATGATACTCCACTAAAAGATCTTTTAGGAATCACGGTAGTCTCTACCGATTTTAAATTTATGGGTGAAGTTGCTGCACAGAAGATATTAAGTAAACAGAAAGGCTTGATAAAAGCCCCTTTTAATTTTATTGATAGGGATTCTATTTAGTCAAAATTATAATAAATTTCCTACCACTCTTTTTTGTTCCTTCAATTGAATTTCCACTCATTAATTATCGCCAGTACTTATTTAGTTTTGTAGTGTTGCCATCTATTTGAGAGTTAACTTCTTCAGCTCTAATCTCATCATGATATTGATTAAAGAATGATTCCTAAAGTAGGCAGTTTTTATCAATACTTTCCTTTTTCAGATAGTCTACTTAATCCCCTACACTCCCAATGATTGTTTCGCTTGCCAAAAACTATATACATATTCAAATGTTTTATATCGTTATTTTATTTTTTCAATATCTTCAGGTAAAAGTTAAAGTTTCAAGTAGGCTTTACTGAAACTCCTTTTAACTTTCTTCATGCTATCTAATAAAGAGCTGAAATCGAAATTTGAAAAAAAATCATTAATAGAGAACAGATTTCTAGACAAACAATGAATATTCAGACTTACTGTAGCCTTCCAAAAAATAGGACAGCATAAAATTCGAATTTACTAATTTTAAATTTTAAACTGTTAAATGAAAAAAACCAAATTTACCGAGAATCAGATTGTCAAGATTTTAAAGGAGAATCAATTAGTAAGGAGCGTTCTAGAATTAGCTCGAGAATTAGGAGTCAATAAGAGTAGCATTTATTATTGGCGTAAAATAGACTTGCATCAAAAAAGATAATTATTTTCTAAATAAGTCATCAATAAACAAAAATTATTATGTGAATAGGAAAATAATAGCTTTTGATGTAAAATATATTTAAAATCAATTATTCTAAATTAAGCCAATAAAAACTACAAAATGTTGTACCTATGTTGTACCTGAATATAAAATGGCAGCTTTTTGTACGGGTGGGGAGACTCGAACTCCCACACCTCGCGGCATTAGATCCTAAGTCTAACGTGTCTACCAATTCCACCATGCCTTCATAATATAGGTTTTAATTTTTCCTTAATAATCATTTAAGCCTGTTTTATGTTGAAAAAAGAATTTAAGTATCCTTGCCACCAATCTACTTTAATTTTCAGAAACAAAAATCTCTTATCAACTACTAAACGAAATCAAACTAAATCAAATACTATTAACTCGAAGATAAATAGAAAAATTCTGTACCTATTCTGTACCCATTGAAATAAAAATAGCCTTTCAGTTTCCTAAAAGGCTTAATTTTACTAGTAGCGGGAACAGGACTCGAACCAGTGACCTTCGGGTTATGAGCTTAATGACCAAGTAAAAATTCCTGAAATCATATCAAATTAAACTCATTATATTAAATCCATAATAAGAGATACGTAACTCATTCTTAACTATCTCTAATCAACATATAA
>NZ_JAQWOO010000060.1 GCF_029245835.1 Algibacter sp.
GCCTTGATTCATTTTCGTAATTTTGAATTACGAACATAATATTCATTTCAAATCGTCACGCTTCAAAATGAGACTTAAAATACAGACTTACAATAATTTCAAAGAACTTTGTTTAATTTTTAGTGGACACTAGTGAAAATAAGTATAAAAAAAATTAATATTGATAATCCACCAGCAGACGCTAGTTCCATCAGATATATATTAGTTGAAGTACTTATTAAAGAACTTGACGAATAAAAAAAGCAACCATTTCTGATTACTTTTTGAGTTAAAATTCTGATAGACTCTTTTCCTCACGCTTTGGTAATTAATAAAATGTTTTCAAATAAAAAAACGCAACCAAATTAATGATTGCGTTTTATAATACTAGCTTCGGTCTTACGACTTCTTGCTTTTTATTTCACTTCTTCAAAAACTATACTTCGACTTCGCTCAGTACAAACTACTTGACTTCTTCGAAGTCTACGTCCTCTACATCATTACCTTCTGTTTCCCCGTTTTGGCTTGCATCTGGTCCAGGAGCTTCAGCCCCACCTTGAGCTTCAGCTTGTGCTTTGTACATTTCTTCAGAAGCTACTTTCCAGGCTTCGTTTATTTTATCTAAAGCTGGAGTAATAACTTCCAAATCTTTAGTTTCATAAGCTTTCTTCAACTCTTCTAAAGCATCAACAATTGGTTGTTTCTTATCTTCTGATAATTTATCACCAAACTCCTCTAATTGCTTTTCCGTTTGGAAAATCATGCCATCTGCTTCATTCAATTTATCTGCAGTTTCTTTTGCTACTTTATCAGCTTCAGCATTTGCTTCAGCATCCGCTTTCATCTTTTGGATTTCTTCTTCACTTAAACCAGAAGAAGCCTCGATACGAATATCTTGTTTCTTTCCAGTTGCTTTATCTTCAGCAGATACTTTTATAATACCATTGGCATCAATATCAAACGTAACTTCAATTTGTGGCGTTCCACGTCTTGCTGGTGGAATATCACTTAAATGAAAACGTCCAATCGTTTTATTATCCGCAGCCATAGCGCGTTCACCCTGTAATACGTGAATTTCTACAGATGGTTGATTATCTGCCGCTGTAGAGAATACTTGAGATTTCTTAGTAGGAATCGTAGTATTCGCATCAATAAGCTTCGTAAATACATTACCCATTGTTTCAATACCAAGAGATAAAGGCGTTACATCTAAAAGCAATACATCTTTAACATCACCAGTTAACACACCACCTTGAATACCAGCACCTAAAGAAACAACTTCATCAGGGTTTACACCTTTACTTGGTGCTTTTCCAAAGAATTTTTCAACCGCTGCTTGTACCGCAGGAATACGTGTAGAACCACCTACTAAAATCACTTCATCAATATCACTTTTACTTAAACCAGCTGCTTTTAATGCAGATGCACATGGCTCAATCGTACGTTTTACTAAATCGTCAATTAATTTTTCAAAAGCAGAACGTGTTAATGTGCGCACTAAGTGTTTTGGACCACTTGCAGTAGCTGTTATATATGGTAAGTTAATTTCTGTTTGAGCAGAAGATGATAATTCAATCTTCGCTTTTTCAGCAGCTTCCTTTAAACGCTGTAAAGACATTGGATCTTTACGTAAATCCATATTCTCATCCGCTTGAAACTCATCTGCTAACCAGTTAATGATTTTCTCATCAACATCATCACCACCTAAGTGTGTATCACCATCAGTAGACAATACTTCAAATACACCATCACCTAATTCAAGGATAGATACATCATGTGTTCCTCCACCAAAGTCAAAAACCACTATTTTTTGGTCCGTACCTTTTTTATCCATACCGTAAGCTAAAGCAGCCGCAGTAGGTTCATTAATAATACGTTCTACTTTTAAACCAGCAATCTCACCAGCTTCTTTAGTAGCTTGACGTTGGCTATCGTTAAAGTAAGCAGGTACCGTAATTACAGCACGTGTTACATCAGTTCCTAAATAATCCTCAGCCGTTTTCTTCATTTTTTGAAGAATCATAGCCGATAATTCTTGGGGTGTGTATAAACGCCCATCAATATCAACTCTAGGCGTATCATTATCTCCTTTAACTACTTTATAAGGTACACGTTCTGCTTCTTTTTTAGACTCAGAATATTTATTACCCATAAAACGTTTAATAGAATAAACCGTTTTAGTTGGGTTTGTTACCGCTTGTCTTTTTGCTGGGTCACCAACTTTAATCTCACCACCTTCTACAAAAGCGATAACCGATGGTGTTGTTCTTTTTCCTTCCGCATTAGGAATAACTACTGGCTCGTTACCTTCCATCACAGAAACGCAAGAGTTGGTTGTTCCTAAATCGATTCCAATAATTTTACTCATAATATATTTTTTTATTGATTATAGATTTCCGTCTTCACGGAAACGTTGTGTTCATTTTTAATTTCAAGTTGTATAAGTCAATCATTATGCCAACTAAAAAAATATGTCATAGTGTCATATTTATTTTAATTTACAGCCACAGTCGCAGTTTTCAGGCTTACTCAAACGCTTTAAAAAACTCGTTTAGTATTCCTAATTTTACTTTGCATCTTTTTACTTTGCATCTTCGAACCTTTGCGAGACATAAAAGTTATCAGTCGCAGTAAGTAGTAGCAGCAGGCAGTTTTAATCAATCGCAGTAAAACTTTGGTCAACTGTCATCCAACTTCTGTCAATTTTTATTTTTTGGGTGCAACCACAAGGGTCGGGCTATCCGTTACAAGTCCTCGCACCTCCTACGTCGGGCTGTGGGCTTTCCTCTACTATCCCTTGCGCGAGAAAATCAGTTAGAGTCAATATCAACCCAAAACAACTGATAATCAGCGTTCAAGATTCCTCTTAAAGAAAAGTGTAACAGTATCTTCTTATTTTAGTATTTTTACATACTAACTAAACAAAAAAATACATGTCTGTAGCTAAAAAAGAATACAAACGCGTTACGGTAAAAACATTAGTAGATATGAAAGCCAATGGCGAAAAAATATCTATGCTTACTGCCTATGATTATACCATGGCAAAAATTGTTGATGGCGCTGGTGTTGATGTTATACTTGTAGGGGATTCTGCCAGTAATGTTATGGCAGGACATGAAACGACGCTGCCTATTACTTTAGACCAAATGATTTATCATGCATCTTCTGTAATACGTGCTATCGATAGATGTTTAATCGTAGTAGATTTACCCTTTGGAAGCTACCAAAGTGACCCTAAAGAAGCATTACGATCTGCTATTCGTATTATGAAAGAAAGCGGCGCACATTCTGTTAAATTGGAAGGCGGTCGTGAAATTAAGGAATCTATAAAACGTATTTTAAATGCAGGAATTCCAGTAATGGGACATTTAGGATTAACACCACAATCCATTTATAAATTTGGAACTTATACAGTTAGAGCCAAAGAAGAACAAGAAGCAGAAGACTTAATTGAAGATGCAAAAATGCTTGAAAAAGTAGGTTGTTTTGCGATTGTACTAGAAAAAATTCCAGCTAATTTAGCAAAACAAGTAGCCGAAAGTGTTAGTATTCCAATAATTGGCATCGGAGCTGGACCACATGTAGATGGCCAGGTATTAGTTTTACACGATATGCTTGGTATGACGCATGAATTCAATCCTCGTTTTTTACGCAGATACCTTCATTTATATGAAGAAATGACTACGGCTATTTCTCAATATGTTGATGATGTGAAATCTCAGGATTTTCCAAATGAGAATGAGCAATACTAGTTTTCAGTCTCAGTATACAGTCATACTCTTGCGCTTAAAACTTTGCGCCATAGCGTCTTTACGAGATAAATAAAATAGCAGAATTCGTGTCAAAAAAAACTCTTTCTAACAAATCTAACCTCCAGGTCTTATTTGAAGACAACCACATAATCATTGTAAATAAGCGCGCAGGTGATATAGTTCAAGGTGATAAAACTGGAGACAAACCGCTTAGCGATGTTGTAAAAGAATATATTAAGGATAAATACAACAAACCCGGTAATGTTTATTTGGGAACTGTACACAGATTAGACAGACCAACTACAGGACTCGTAATTTTCGCAAAAACAAGTAAGGCATTACCAAGATTAAATAAATTATTCCTTTCAAAGGAGATAAAAAAAACATATTGGGCAATTGTAAAAAATGAGCCACCTAAAAGTGAAGACACCTTAATCCATTGGTTAATAAAGAACCCAAAAAATAACAAGTCTAAAGCGCATTCAAAAGAAGTTCCTGAAAGTAAAAAGGCCATTCTTCATTATAAAATATTGAAGAAATTAGATAACTATTTTCTACTAGAAGTTAACTTAGAAACTGGTAGACATCATCAAATACGCGCGCAATTATCAAGTATAGGAGCTCCAATTAAAGGCGATTTAAAATATGGTTTTGATAGAAGTAATAAAGATGCTAGCATCAGTTTACATGCAAGACATATAAAATTTATGCATCCTGTTAAAAAAGAACCAATCTCTGTTAACGCAACCTTACCAAATGATGCCATTTGGAATGCTTGCTTAAAGTAGTCGCAGTTTGCAGTATCAGTATTCAATCCATTTCGTTTTAATATAATAATCCGTAAATTCAATATCTAAAATATTTAATCATAGTGAATAGCATTTCTAATATATTGGCTGCCCAAAAGTCTTTCTTTAAAACACAGAAAACAAAAGATGTTGATTATAGGTTATCATTTTTAAAAGCTTTAAAAGTAGAAATTCTTGCCAACGAAAAAACCATTTTAGACGCTTTGCATAAAGATTTTAAAAAATCAAAATTTGAAACCTATTTAAGTGAATTTGGTATTGTTTTGTCAGAATTAAATTTAGCTATTAAAAACCTAAAAAAATGGGCTAAACCAAAACGGATTAAAGCGTCTTTATTAACTTTTCCTTCAAAAGATTTTATATATCAAGAACCGTTTGGAACTGTACTAATTATTGCGCCATGGAATTACCCATTTCTATTAGCCTTAGAACCCTTAATTATGGCAATTGCAGCTGGAAACACAGTTGTTTTAAAACCTAGTGAGTTAACTACACATACGTCAAAAGTAATTACAAGAATTATTCAAAATGTTTTTCCTGAGACTATAGCGACTTCTATTGAAGGTGGCGTTGAAACTTCTACTGAGTTATTATCTCAAAAATGGGATTATATCTTTTTCACAGGAAGTACAACAGTTGGAAAAATTGTCGCTAAAGCTGCCGCAAACCACTTAACCCCTGTTATTTTAGAGTTAGGCGGAAAATCACCATGTATTATCGATGATTCGGTAAATGTAAAACTCGTTGCCAGAAGGTTGGTTTGGGGTAAATTACTAAACGGCGGACAAACTTGTATTGCGCCTGATTATGTTATTTCAAAATCCAATATTAAGAAAGAATTAATACAAGCTTTAACAGCTGAAATAACTAAAAGATACGGCAGTAAACCTAAAGAATCAGCAGATTTCCCTAGAATAATAAATCAAAAAAACACAATAAGACTTTCTGAATTACTTAAAAACTCTAACATTATTTTTGGCGGAGACATTGATGAAAATAATTGCTACATCGCCCCTACTTTGGTTGATGAACCAAATTTGGATAGCGCATTAATGCAAGAAGAAATTTTTGGTCCTATTTTGCCTATATTAACTTATGAAACTAAGGAAGATATAGAAAATATTATATGGAACTTAGATAAACCATTATCACTTTATATATTCTCAAACCAAAAATCTTTCATTAAAGAAATCGTTAAAAAATTCAGTTTTGGTGGTGGTGTTGTTAATGACACACTAATTCATTTTGGAAATCACAGATTACCTTTTGGAGGTGTTGGTTCCAGTGGTATTGGCAAATACCATGGAAAACATGGTTTTGATACATTTTCAAATACAAAACCTATTGTAAAACGTGGCAATTGGTTTGACCCTTCATTTAGATACGCACCCTACAAAGGAAAAATAGAATTATTAAAAAAGATGCTTAAGTATTTGGGGTAAATAACTTGACATGTTGAAATGAGATATGATTAAACAACTTATTATCAAATTAAAAATCCATCAATAGAAATGTGATTTCTCCTCACATCGAAATGATAAAAATAAATATTAGAATAATGTATAATTCAAAACTAGATTTACCTCAATAGCAAATTTAAAAGCTCGATACAAGAATATAACCGAGAATAATACTATACTGGAAAACCAAGCATTTCTCCCATACCCACTGTAAAAAGCCAGCAACCATAAATAGCATGTTCAATAGATACCAAAAGCGTAGATTGTGTTTTTTTATAGGTAAAGGCAAATAGTAAGCCGCCCAAAAACGTCACAATAAGAACTAATAAACTATCAAAAAAAACATGTGCCAATGAAAATAAAATAGCATTAACAAAAATAAATAGAGTATCATTTTTAAATAAACCTATATATCTTTTAAAGAAAAAGGTTCTAAATATTAATTCCTGAGGATACACCGAAAAGACGCTGTAAACAACTAATAATACCAACCATTTTAACGGTTTGTTAACTATAACATTAAAGAGTGATGCGCTATCAGTTATCCAAACAAAAAGTGTTGTAATAAGGGCTATTGAAACAAACTTAATAATGGTTGAATTCCAGAAAAATGTCCAATCTATATCTTTTGAGATTTCAAATTTTTGATTTTCAATTTTCAACAGCACAAAAATCACGTAAACAAATCCAAAAAAACCAACACCTAATTTAACCCAAGGGGAAAAGTGTAATGCAAAACTAATTGGCACTAAAACAAAAAAGACAAAAAACTCTAAACCTTTATATTGAATTGAATTCATTTAGAAATTAATAACGTTATTATACTTTACTTCATTAATAACAAACATACTATGCGTACTTCCAATATGATTAATACGAGTTAATTTTTTAACCATAAACTCTCTAAAAGCAGCCATATCTTTTACGATAACTTTAAGTAGGTAGTCGTAATCGCCACTTAAATGATAACACTCAAGCACTTCATCAATTCGCTTAACTTCCCGCTCAAAACTGACTACAAATTCTTGACTGTGTTGAAGTAATTTTACATGACAAAACACCACAAAATTTCTGTCTACTTTTTCTTGGTTAACAACCGCTATATATCCATCAATATAACCTTCTTTTTCTAATTTTTTAATCCGTTCGTAAACCGCAGTAACAGATAAACCTAACTTATTTGAAAGTTCTTTATTGGTTTGTTTACTGTCCTTCTGTAGGAATTCCAATAGTTTTTTATCTGTATTATCAAATATCATAATTGAAAATATTTCTTTGAAATGTTTAAAAACAAATTTAAAATAAATAAATATCCTATAAATATAATATAAAATAGTTTTATTTTCTAAAATATATAAAAATTGTTGTTTATTATTCTTTTTTTGTTAAATTTTGTATTAAAATTAAACTGTTACGATATGGCTTTTAAACCCGCAAATAATATTCAGGATTTACAGTATTTTGGAGAATTTGGAGGCGTTAATCCTTCCATTTCAGATTCGTCAACCTATACCTTTCTATCTGCTAAAACCATGTTTGATACCTTTGAAGGGAACGCCGATGGTTGCTACTTATATTCGCGTCATTCTACACCTTCAAACTTATATTTAGGCGAAGCATTAGCTGCTATGGAAGGCACTGAAACCGCCAATGTATCAGCCTCAGGAATGGGAGCAATAACGCCTGTTATTTTGCAATTATGTAATGCTGGAGATCATATTGTTTCAAGCAGAACTATTTATGGCGGCACCTACGCTTTTCTTAAAAACTTTGCACCTAAGTTTAATATTGAAACCCGTTTTGTTGATATCACCAAACTAGATAGTGTTGAAGCCGCTATTACAAAAAAAACAAAAATAATATATTGTGAATCAGTAAGCAATCCACTTTTAGAGGTTGCTGATTTAAAAGGTTTAGCTGTAATAGCAAAAAAGCACGGGTTAAAATTGGTTGTTGATAATACGTTTTCGCCATTATCAATTTCTCCAGCTACTTTAGGTGCAGATATTGTAATTCATAGTTTAACAAAGTTTATAAATGGCTCAAGCGATACGGTTGGCGGTGTGGTTTGTGGATCGCAAGATTTTATAAACGACTTGCGAAATGTACATGACGGTGCTTCCATGCTTTTAGGGTCGACTATGGATAGTTTACGAGCAGCTTCAATATTAAAAAACCTGAGAACGCTTCATATAAGAATGCAACAACATAGCAAAAACGGGTTGTATTTAGCCAAAAAATTTGAATCTGATGGTCTAAAAACGGTTTATCCTGGACTGAAATCTCATCCTTCTCATAAATTATTTAAAAGTATGATGAATGAAGCTTACGGTTATGGTGGTATGTTAACAATTGATGTTGGCGCTTTAAAGAAAGCTAATGAGTTAATGGAATTAATGCAACATAGAAATTTAGGATATCTTGCGGTTAGCCTTGGGTTTTACAAAACACTTTTTAGCGCTCCTGGAAGCTCTACCTCTTCTGAGATTCCTGAAGATGAACAAAAGGAAATGGGTTTAAGCAACGGGTTAATTCGGTTTTCTATAGGTTTGGATGCTGACATTGAACGAACTTATAAAATGATGCGTGAGTGTATGGTTGAATTAAATATTTTATAGTTAGGTGTATTTAATAAGACAAAAGCATTAATACCTAAATTTTTGCAAAAAAAATTTCTTTTGTTGCAAATGATTCTATTCTGCGGATAGAAGCGCAAGGTATAGAAGTGAAACATTTATGTTCATGAATTCACTAATATAAGATAGAAAAACATGAATAAAAGCCCACAGCGGAGACAAGGAGCAAGGACTTGTAACCCTTCCACTGCACTCAGGATAAACTACTAGCCCGACCCTTGGATTGTGCCCAAAAAATTATTAGTAGAAAATTATATGCCTTTAATACGCTCCCATAAGGATGCCATAATGTTTCCTAAGCTATCGAATTTAGGTTCGAACGGTTTCATGTTTAATCTATTTTCATCTTTATAGAGCAGTAAAGTGAATACGGAAGAATTTGGATTATTTAAGTCTAAAAGCGGGTAACGCAAGTCGTTGTATTGATATTCGTTTTCATTGCGTTTATACACACTGTAATACTGATTGCTAAACCATGCTAAATCTTTAATGTCTTTAAATTCTGAAGGTTTTAAATCGCGTTGTTTCGGTATTTTTCGGAAGTTTAAAAATCGATTTTCGGAATCTAACAAAGAATAATCTGAAACAAAATATGATGCATCCGTTTCAACAATACCATACCACAAAATAGTATTAAAAATGGCGGGTTGCGTACTGAATCTTAATGCACTTATCTTGCTATCGTTTAGTGATTTTCTGAAGACATCATCAATATATAACTTGTTCCCAAGCGTGAATAGCATATACATGGAACTTATGCCAATTCCTAACTTTAACCATAAGCGTCTCTTATCTGATGTCCTATTAAAAAACATCAAAACAACTATACAAATTAAAAAAGGTAAGGTGTATGCAGGATCTGCAACTGCAATATTATTTAGCGCCACACGATAATTGCTGAAAGGCGCAAATAACTGCGTGCCATAAGGTGTAAAACAGTCTAAAATAGGATGTGTAAATAACGCCCAAAAGAATAAACTAATCCAATCGCTTTGCGTTGTAGTTTGTAATCGTTTACCAGAATTATAACCTTTATGTATTAACCACCCTAAAAGAAAAGCTGCTAAAATGGTAAATACAATGGAATGCATGAATCCTCTATGAAACAACATGGCGTCAATTTCATTTCCATAAAGCCAACCGCCAACCAAAACATCTAAATCTGGAATAGTACCACCAATAGCACCAAACAATAAGGCTTTGTTTCCAATTTTCTTTCCCAGTACTGCTTCTCCGCATGCAGCACCTAAAACAATTTGAGTTAGTGAATCCATATAAGTCGGCAAAGTTAACCAACTATTCTGTATATATAACTATTAAGGGATACGTCTTAACCAAACAGCAACTCTGGCACTATTTATATTACCTGATTCTGTTATAGACCTGAACCCCAAAGTAGTTCCTGCAGGAACTGCAACTGGTGTCGCTAAAATTTCTGTATAAGACATATTATCGTTTGCTCCAGAAGCTGTAAACCTAAGTAATTCAGTAAATGTACCATTTGCAGAAATATCGCCAACCCCCATTATAATAGTATCTAAAGCATTAGCGGTATTATCAGCATGAAAACTTACCGCATAAGCCTCCCAATCTTCTGGTAACGGAATTCCTATAAAACCAACATCACCATTCCCATAAGACCATTGCATGTTATTATTAGACAAACCGCCAGTTTCTTCAGCCCAAATAACTACTTTTTCATAAGTAATTTTATTAAAGCCCAACTGTTGCCAATTCGTACCATCACTTTGGAGTTGAATAGTAGATTCATTACTTATTAAAGTTGACGTAGTTCCGCTCAAATCAGTATAACTAGAAATAGTTGGTGTATTATTAGTAGGGTTTTTAACAACGTATATTCTACCAAGACAAGTATTTGCTGCTGGCAATATAATATTATGGTTTCCTGATAATATAATAGTATGATGAGTGTCGTCTAAGGTTAAGTTTGCAACCGTTGTAATAATGTTTACAGACAAAGAGCCGTTAACGTCTAAAGTGGAAAGCGGAGCCGTTGTCCCTACACCTACTTGTGCAGATAGCTTTAAACATAAAAACAGAATAAGATGTGAGAGAAATCTTTTCATTTTTAATATAATTAATCTTCTAAATAAATAGCAATTTCTACAAAAATTAAAAAAAAAACATTGAAAACCTAAATTTACTAAGCTTTTATTATAAAATTATCGTTAATCAAATAAATCAGTAATAAAATAAGATTTACGATGCAAAATCATAATTAGAACTATTAGGTTATTTAAAAAATCAAATAAGTTACTTCATTTTGAAAGAAAATTATAAAATCGTAACATTACATATCAAAAAAATTCCTGATGCAAGACGAAAAAAACATTTCTGCGTTTAAAGCTAACGACCAAAACATTATTGAAAATACAGCGCTTAATTTTTTAGAAGCTCTTATACCAGTTGTATTACTCATGGTGTTACTTTTTTACAATATTATATTTGCAGACGGCGAACTTTTAGGTGAATATTCTAATCAAATCATTTTACTCATAGGGGGTGCTATAGCAGCAATTGTTGGGTTTTTTAATAAAGTTTCAATAAGCCGAATGGGTTCTGAAATATGGGAAAATTTAAAGAGTGTTTTTATCCCTATTATGATTCTATTTTTAGTTGGAGCATTAGCTGGTACATGGTTGGTTAGCGGGGTTATTCCTGCTATGGTATATTATGGATTACAAGTATTAAGCCCTGAGATATTCTTACCAGCATCAGTAATTATTGCTGCAGTTATATCCATTGCTACTGGAAGTTCGTGGACAACCTCTGCTACCGTAGGTATTGCACTTGTTGGTATTGGGACTGCTTTAGGTATAAACCCCGGAATGATTGCCGGTGCCGTTATTTCTGGCGCCTATTTTGGAGATAAAATGTCGCCACTTAGCGATACAACAAACCTTGCTCCTGCCATGGCCGGAACAGATTTATTTACGCATATTCGCTATATGAGTTTAACAACCGTACCAACCATAATTGTAACACTCATTGTTTTTAGTATTTTAAGTTTTACTATCACAACCTCTGGTAGTGCAGATGTGAGTAATTTATTAGAAACTATTAATTATACTTTTAATATTACACCCTGGTTATTTTTAGTACCATTGGCTGTTATTGGATTAATTCTCTTAAAAACAAAACCACTATTAGCATTAAGCGCAGGGGTTTTATTGGCGGCAGTGTTTGCATTTATTTTTCAACCCGATATCCTAAATAGTTTGGGAGATTCTAAATTATCATCAATAATATCATCCGTTTTTACAGACACACAAATAACTACCGAAAACGGAAAATTAAACGACCTCTTTTCTGCTGGCGGTATGAAAGGTATGCTTTGGACGATCTATCTAATACTTTGCGCCATGGTATTTGGTGGTATTATGGATGGTATAGGTGCACTTTCTAGAATTACAAGTGCATTATTATCTGTAGCCACTACAGTTTTTGGATTATTTGCTAGTACAGTCATTAGTTGTTTAGGATTAAACACAATTGCTTCAGACCAATATTTAGCTATCGTTATCCCAGGGAAAATGTTTAAAAAAGCGTTTAAGGACAGAGGTTTAGCCCCTGAAAATTTAAGTAGAACTTTAGAGGATTCAGGTACTGTAACTTCGGTATTAATCCCTTGGAATACCTGTGGCGCTTATCAATCTGGTGTTTTAGGCGTAGGAGTTGGAGAATATTTTTTATTTGCTATTTTCAATTGGTTAAGTCCGTTTACCACTTTATTATTTGCCGCGTTTTCAATTAAAATAAAACAATTAAAATCTTCAAAATAAACAACTAACTTACTCATTTTCAATACGTATAAATAAATCTTATTAATCAATAAGTATTTAAAATTTTATGATGTTCTATTTTCTCTAGTTGTAATCTATTTTTGCACACTTAAAGCGAATTATTAATTGAACTATCAATAAAATAGTTCTCACATAAAATTTAAATAAAATGGCATTAGTAGGAAAAAAATTCCCAGACTTAAACGTTGACGCAATGAATGACATGGGCGACACTTTTAAAGTAAACGTTCTAGAAGAAGCAGTTAACAATAAGAAAAAAGTAGTATTATTTTGGTATCCAAAGGATTTCACTTTTGTATGTCCCACAGAATTACATGCGTTTCAAGCAGCTATTGGCGAATTCGAAAAAAGAAACACCATTGTAATTGGTGCATCTTGTGATACTCCAGAAGTTCATTTTGCATGGTTAAGCACAGCAAAAGATAATGGTGGGATTGAAGGTGTAACTTACCCTATACTTGCTGATAGTAACAGAAATTTATCTAGTGTATTAGGTATTTTAGATATCACTAATGAAACTTACGACGAAGAAACTGGAACCGTTCAAGTTGAAGGCGATAATGTAACTTATAGAGCCACTTACATAATTGATGAAGATGGTGTTGTGCAACACGAAAGCATTAACAATATGCCTTTAGGTAGAAATGTTGGTGAATACCTTCGTTTAGTCGATGCTTTAACGCACGTTCAAGAAAAAGGCGAAGTTTGTCCTGCAAACTGGGAAGAAGGTAAAGATGCTATGGGAGCAAATGCTAAAGCTACTGCTGAGTATTTAGCTGCTCATGCTAACTAGAAATTAAAAAGTCATTGCGCGTTTAGCGAAGCAATCTTTTAATTTTTAGCAAGATTACTTCACTTTATTCGCGCTGACAATTAAATTAGGAATTATGATTAAAGAATTAAACGAAGATAATTTACAAGACTTGGTTGCCGAAAACGAAACTGTAGTGGTTCAGTATTCCGCTACTTGGTGTGGTAACTGCCGCATCATGAAACCGAAAGTAAAGAAACTAGCTTCAGAGTTGGAAGACATTACTTTTGTTATCGCTGACGCGGAAAAGTTTCCGGAAAGTAGAAAGTTAGCAACTGTTGATAATTTACCAACGTTTGCAACCTTTAAAAACGGGGCATTTGTAAACCAAGTGCAGACTAACAAATTTGATGTTTTAAAAGAACTTGTTGAAGAGGTTGTTTAAACAATAAATGTCAGGTTGAGCGCGGTCTAAGCCACAAACCCTTTGGCTGCTCTCAACAAGGCAAATAAGCAAGAGTATAAAAATAAAAATATTCTGCCTTAGCGAATATATAAAAACAGAAAAACTGATGAAGTTACCAGTAATTAAACATCTTACTCAATTTATTGAAGAAAACGATGAAGATTTTGTTGTTGAAACCATTGAAACTTTAGAAGCATTAACTGAAGTATCCGCATTAAAAGATGAAGAGTTAGATGTTATTGGCGAGCTAATATCGAATATGTATGGCGCTATTGAAGTCCATAAAATGACGAAATCTGGAACGCCTAAAAAAGAAGCTTTAAATAGTTTTATGAGCCGCGTTATGGGTTCTATTGACACATAATTGAAAAAGAAAAAGTAGTTTTTTTTAAAACCATCTTGTAAAAGCAAGATGGTTTTTTGTTTAAATTGAACCCATAACTTGACTTTGTTAAAAAAAATAGTTAAACGATCCTCTTTTTTTAAACGCTTGAAAAACTATTTCAAAAGGCCAACAATTTCCTTAAACCCTTTTTCTTCAGCATAATTTAAAGCCATTTTACTTTCATTATCCATTAACTTTTTATCGGATTTATGTTTTAATAACAGCATAACCATTTTAATTTGATTATACATAGACGCAAAAATTAAGGGCGTAACTCCTAGATTATTTTTTGCATTTACGTCTGCCCCATTTTTAATTAGTAGAGCAGCTAAATCTGTATTTCCTTTAAAAGCGCCCCCTATAAGTGCTGTATTGCCGGAATTATCTGTGGCTTCTACTTCGGCATTAAACTCTAACAACGTTTCAACACTATCTTTTTTATCAAAATAAGTAGCAAAAATTAAGGGTGTAAAACCTCTAGCGTCTTTAGCATTTACCAAATCTGGATTTCGTTCTAGTTGAGCTTTAACATGTTCTATTTTACCCGATTGAATCGTACTAAAAAACAACTCCGTTTCGTTCATAATTTTATTTTCAAAAATGAAAAGGGATGAGTCCTATACACTCATCCCAATCAAAATATTTAATTATTAATCTATTTCAAATCAAAACGATCTAAATTCATCACTTTAGTCCATGCGATAACAAAATCGTTTACAAATTTTTCTTGACCATCGTTAGCTCCATAAACTTCGGCAACAGCTCTTAATTCTGTATTAGAACCAAAAATCAAATCTGCACGAGTACCTTTTAATTTCAGTTCACCTGTTCTACGGTCGCGTCCTTCAAAAATACTGTCATCACTAGACGTTGCACTCCAAGTATATGTAAAATCAAGAATATTTGTAAAAAAATCGTTTGTTAAACTACCAACATTTTCTGTAAAAACGCCATAATCAGACCCATCGTAGTTTGCACCTAAAACGCGTAAACCACCAACTAGTACAGTCATTTCAGGAATTGAAAGCGTTAATAGATTCGCTCTATCAACTAATAAATCTTCATCAGCAACTTTTAATTTTGGATTCATATAGTTTCTAAATCCATCAGCCAATGGCTCTAAATATCCAAAGGATTCCAAATCAGTTTGATCTTGAGACGCATCGCCTCTACCTTGAGCAAAAGGCACATTTACATTATGACCCGCTTTTCTAGCAGCCTCTTCTACTCCAGCTACTCCGGCCAAAACAATTAAATCTGCCATAGATATGCTTCCCTTAAATTCGTTTTGAATACCTTCAAGAATTTGCAATACTTTATTTAATTCCTCAGGATTATTTACTTCCCAACTGCGTTGTGGTTCTAAACGTAAACGCCCACCATTAGCACCACCACGCTTATCTGAACCTCTAAACGTAGAAGCAGAAGCCCAAGCTGTAGTCACTAATTGAGATACTGACAAACCAGAAGTTAAAATCATTTTTTTTAGTGATGAAATATCGGAATCACTTAACGTATAATTAACTGTAGGAATTGGGTCTTGCCATAATAACTCTTCTTTAGGTACCTCAGGCCCTAAATAACGATTGATTGGCCCCATATCACGATGTGTTAATTTATACCAAGCACGTGCAAAAGCATCTTCAAAAGCTTTATGATCTTTATGGAAACGTTTTGAGATTTCTAAGTATGTCGGATCCATTTTAAGCGCCATATCTGCAGTAGACATCATAAGTGCTTGCTTTCCATTTGGGTCGCCCGCTTTTGGAGCCATTCGTGCATTTGAAGCTGCAGTTGGTGTCCATTGATGAGCTCCAGCAGGACTCTTAGTTAATTCCCAATCATAATTTAGTAATACATCAAAATATTCATCATCCCAACGTGTTGGATGTGGTGTCCATGCGCCTTCTAAACCACTAGTAATAGCATCATCTAAAACACCTGAATTGAATGTGTTTTTCCACCCCATACTCATTTCCTCTATAGATGCTCCATGAGGTTCTGCACCTACATATTTATCTGGATCTGCAGCTCCGTGAGCTTTACCAAAGGTATGCCCGCCAGCAACTAAAGCCACCGTTTCTTCATCATTCATAGCCATACGACCAAAAGTAATTTTAATATCATGAGCAGATTTTAATGGATCAGGAACTCCATTTGGCCCTTCTGGGTTCACATAAATTAATCCCATGTGTACGGCACCTAAATGACCTTCCAAATCACCATCACTCGTATCATATCGGTCATCATTATCTAACCAACCCGTTTCACTTCCCCAATAAATATCTTGTTCTGGTTCCCAAACATCTTCACGTCCGCCAGCAAAACCAAACGTTGGGAAGCCCATAGACTCTAATGCGCAGTTCCCTGCAAGAATCATTAAATCTGCCCAAGAAATTTTATTGCCGTATTTCTTTTTTACTGGCCATAATAATAAACGGGCTTTATCTAAATTCCCGTTATCTGGCCAACTATTTAACGGCGCAAAACGTTGATTTCCTGTTGCTGCTCCACCTCTACCATCTCCAACTCTATACGTTCCTGCACTATGCCACGCCATACGAATCATAAACCCTCCATAATGACCATAATCTGCTGGCCACCAATCTTGCGAATCGGTCATTAAATCAATCACATCTTTTTTCAAGGCAGCAAAATCGACACTATTAAATGCTTTTGCATAATCAAATGTTTCGCCCATAGGGTTAGATTTTGGCGCATTTTGACGTAGAATATTTAGCTTTAGTTCATTAGGCCACCAATCTCTATTACTTGTTCCGCGACCTGCTGTTTTCTTTTGATCACCGCTTAAAAAAGGGCATTTACTCGCATCCGACTTATTGATATCGAACGCATCTCCGTTGTGACTCTTATTATCCATAGTTGTAGTTTATTATAAAGTGAATTTTTATTTACTAAATTTACTAATTAAAAGTATTCAAAAAACATGAGCTATATTTATTAAAATTATATTCTAATTGGTAAAATTTATAATTTATAAATTTTCAATAGTTTTTAAATATACTAAGAGTTGTCAGTCAGGTTTATTACACATAAAAAAAAATCAATTAATTTTTAACAAAATCGTTAATTAATAAGATTAAATATTCCTATTTTAGATGCTCAAATTAAAACACACAAAAATGGCTGCAATTACATTAAAAGGAAACCCAATTAACACATCTAATAATTTACCAGAAGTTGGCACTAAAGCTCCAGATTTCTTGCTAACAACTACTGATTTGGCAGTACATAGCTTAACAAATTATAAAGGAAACAAAGTGGTTTTAAACGTATTCCCTAGCATTGATACTGGTACTTGTGCACAATCTGTTAGAACGTTTAATGAAGAAGCAAGCGAATTAGAAAACACAAAAGTACTTTGTATCTCTCGAGATTTACCGTTTGCTCAAGCTCGTTTTTGCGCTGCTGAAGGATTAGATAACGTTATTAATTTATCTGACTTTAAAGACGGAAGCTTTGGAAAAGCATATGGATTAAATATTATTGATGGCCCATTAGAAGGTTTACACTCACGCTGCGTTATTATTTTAGATGAAAACGGTACCATTAAATACACAGAACAAGTAGGCGAAATTGTTGATGAACCAAATTACAAAGCTGCTTTAGAAGCGCTTCAAGATGCCTAAGAAAGAATCCTTTTTTATAAACCGATTAAAAAGTGTTGGATATGCATTTAAAGGCGCTCTTTTACTTTTAAAAACAGAAGGTAGTATAAAAATCCAGTTCGTGATAGCTTTAATAGTTACAGCTGCTGGTTTTTATTATAATATCTCAGCAATGGAATGGATTGTACAGTTATTAGCCATTGGTTTAGTAATGAGTATTGAAGCTATAAACACTGCCATTGAAGAAATTGCAAATTTTATTCACCCAGAGCGTCATGATAAAATTGGTTTAATCAAAGATATTGCTGCAGGAGGTGTTTTTATAGCTTCTATCTTTTCTAGTACTGTTGGTCTGATTATATATGTCCCAAAGGTTTTTTAAAATATAAAGGGTTGAAATACGATTAAAAAAGTATCCTTTTTTATCTAAATTTATTCAACTGACAATTATGTAGTAATGCTTTTGCAATTTTTCAAAATAAAGTTTCGTTAACGTTAGTAATTTGTATTTTTGTTCAGCTAAATAAACAACCCTATTTTCAAACAACAGACCATTAATGGCTAAAAGCAAAGCTAAAAAAGCAACTAGAAGGAAACTTAAAGCACCAAGTTTTCAGCTATCTAGTCAACAGAAGTTGGTTTTGGGTAGTTTTTTGGTGATTACTGGTTTCTTACTATTTATTGCGTTTGTTTCTTTTCTATTTACTGGGGAAGCAGACCAAAGTGCTTTATCAGATTTTACATCGCGAGAGGTTAAAACAGAAAACTGGCTAAGTAAGTTTGGTGCTTGGTTAAGCGATTTTTTTATACAACGTGGATTTGGTATTGCATCCTTTATATTTTCTGGATTAATCTTTTTATCAGGTGTTTATGTGTTAATGAACATCAATAAAACTAAATTAAGAAAACATTGGTTTTGGGGCATACTTATTATCATTTGGATTTCAATTCTTTTAGGATTCTTCGGGAATCAAAATGATATTCTTGGTGGTACTATTGGTTTTGAAATTAATAGTCTTCTGCAGGACTATATAGGCAAAATAGGTATTTCACTTTTATTAGTGTTTGGTTTAATAACGTATTTAGCAATTCGTTTTAAAGTCACTTTTGAAAGCCTTACACGTGTTTTTAAATCTGCTAAAAAAGATATTAAAAATGAGCTTTCAGATATGAAAGAAGATATTGTTGTGCCTTTTGACAACAGCCTATCTGACGAAGCTGAAGCTATAAAAACTGCTCATGAAATTTCATTAGAAAATAAAAAACCAGAACCTAAGCCATCTATTAAGCCTAAATTTGAATCAGCACCTTTAGAGGTTAAAGTTCCAGAACCAGAAATCGAAGAAGCGTCTGAGCTTGAAATAAAAGTTGAAGATATTAAAGAAGAAATATCAGAAACCGATAATCTTGCGAATAAACTAGTTGAAGATTTCGGACAGTTTGACCCGACTTTAGAGTTAGCTAAATATCAATACCCTCCACTCGATTTATTAAAGAAGTATGATACGGAAGGTATTACCATTAATCAAGAGGAGTTAGAAGAAAACAAAAATAGAATTGTTGATACGTTAAGCAACTACAAAATTGGTATTGCCAGTATTAAAGCAACTATTGGGCCAACAGTTACGCTTTACGAAATTGTTCCAGAAGCCGGTATACGTATTTCAAAAATTAAAAACCTTGAAGACGATATTGCCTTATCGCTCTCAGCACTAGGCATTAGAATCATTGCACCTATCCCAGGAAAAGGAACTATTGGTATTGAGGTACCTAATAAAAATTCAACCATCGTTTCGATGCGTTCGGTTATTGCGTCCAAGAAATTTCAAGCATCAGAAATGGCGCTACCCATTGCTTTAGGTAAAACTATTAGTAACGAAACTTTTGTTGTCGATTTAGCTAAAATGCCTCATTTGCTTATGGCAGGTGCTACAGGTCAAGGAAAGTCTGTTGGTTTAAATGCCGTTTTAACGTCTTTACTTTACAAAAAGCATCCAGCTGAAGTTAAATTTGTTTTAGTAGACCCAAAGAAAGTTGAACTCACACTTTTTAATAAAATTGAACGCCATTATTTGGCTAAACTTCCCGATGAAGCTGAGGCTATAATTACAGATAACACTAAAGTAATTTACACATTAAATTCATTGTGTATTGAAATGGACAATCGCTATGAAATGCTAAAAAATGCACTTTGTAGAAATATAGCAGAGTATAATATAAAATTTAAAGCTAGAAAACTAAACCCCAATGAAGGACATCAATTTTTGCCGTATATCGTTTTAGTAGTAGATGAATTTGCCGATTTAATAATGACTGCTGGGAAAGAAGTAGAAACCCCAGTAGCAAGGTTAGCACAATTAGCACGTGCCATTGGTATTCACTTAATTATAGCAACACAGCGCCCAAGTGTTAATGTAATAACGGGTATTATAAAAGCTAATTTCCCAGCACGTATTGCCTTTAGAGTATCTAGTAAGATAGATTCGCGAACTATTTTGGATGCTGGTGGAGCAGACCAACTTATTGGTCGTGGAGATATGCTTTATACACAAGGCAATGATATGGTTAGAATACAATGTGCCTTTGTAGATACACCCGAAGTTGAAAAAATAGTTGATTTTATTGGTTCTCAAAAAGCCTACCCTGATGCCTATTTACTTCCTGAGTATGTTGGCGAAGAAAGTGGCACAGGTATTGATATAGACATATCAGACAGGGACAAACTATTTAAAGACGCAGCCATAGTTATTGTAACAGCACAACAAGGTTCGGCATCCTTATTACAGCGTAAGTTAAAATTAGGTTATAATAGGGCTGGTAGAATAATAGATCAGCTAGAAGCAGCAGGAATAGTTGGTCATTTTGAAGGTAGCAAAGCAAGACAAGTTTTAATACCAGATTTAATAGCCTTAGACAAGCATTTAGAAGACGAATTATAATTTAAAAAGAAAGATGAAAAAATTCTTAACCTTATTATTAATTACACTTTCACTTAATACTTTCGCCCAAAACAAGGCAAAAACTTTATTAAATGAAGTTTCAGAAAAAGTTAAAAACTATGATAATATTTCATTAGATTTTAAATATGTTTTAGAAAATATTTCAGAAAATATAAAACAAGAAACTAAAGGTGATGTTGTTATGCAAGGTGATAAATACAAATTAAACATCCTTGGGATATCCAGACTTTATGATGGCAAAACCATGTACAGTATTAGTAATGAAGATGAAGAGGTTACTATAACTTCAAATATTGATGATGAAAATGATGCCATAACACCAAGTAAAATGTTATCTTTTTATGAAGACGGCTACACCTACAACCTTGATATCATGCAAAATATAAACGGAAGAAAAATCCAATATGTAAAGCTTACGCCTATCGATTCCAATTCTGAAATAAAAAATATTCTTTTAGGTATTGATGCGCAAACGAAACATATTTATAACTTGATTCAAATTGGTAAAAATAGCACGAAAACAACGCTTACTGTAAATTCTTTTAAAACAAACGAGCCTTTATCAAAAACCTTATTTACCTTTGATGCCAACAAATACAAAGATTATTATATCAATAAACTAGATTAGGTATCACGTTTGAAAATACTAGACCGTTACATACTAACTACATATCTTAAAACTTTTATCAGCGTGTTTGTTATACTCATGCTGATTTTTGTATTGCAAACTATTTGGCTCTACATAAAAGAGTTAGCTGGAAAAGATCTTGACATTATGGTTATTTTTAAGTTTCTGGCCTATTTTATGCCAAAACTTATCCCTTTAGTACTGCCACTTACCATACTTTTAGCCTCCATAATGGTTTTTGGAAGTTTTGCAGAAAATTATGAATTTGCTGCTATGAAATCTACAGGTATTTCATTACAGCGCGCCATGTCTGGACTAAGTGTTTTTATAATTATCTTAGGTATTGTTACCTTCTTCTTTTCAAATAATGTTATTCCTTGGGCAGAATTAAATTCATATAATTTACGACGAAATATTGCCAAACTAAAACCTGCTATGTTACTTGCTGAGGGGCAGTTTAATACTGTTGGCACCTACAATATAAAATTCGCTGATAAATATGGAGATCGTGATCAATTTCTAAAAGATGTAACTATACATGTAAAAGGAAATGATGGAAGAACAAATGCAACTGTAATTAAATCTAAAACTGGAGAACTAGCCAGTAAAGAAGACTCAAATGTTTTAAAACTTATTTTGAATGACGGGCATTATTATATGGATGTTTCGCCTAAAGATAGAAAAGCAAAAAACAGAAAACCATTTACAAAAAGTACTTTTGAAACAAAAATAATCAATATTGACTTATCACAAATAAATAACGTTGATTTTGATGAACAGTCCCAGACTGATAAGTATAATATGCTAGATGTTGGAGGTTTAAATAAAACTATAGACTCTCTTGTTGTTAAATATAACGTCGAAAACGAAAAATTCTCTAATAATTTACAATTTAGGTCTGGATTAAATAAACTCAATAAAAAAGCTAAAATAAATAAAGATTCAACCTATACGGGTCCTATTTTAAAGCTTTTTGACACGAAAAAGAAATTAGAATTGGTTGATGTTGCATTAAAATCTGCGATAAGTTCTAAACAACTTATTATTTCAAAAAAAACTACCATGAAAACCTCTAGAGCATGGCTTAGTAGACATGTTATTTCTTTACATGAGAAATTTGCATTGGGTTTTGCATGTGTTATTTTATTTTTTGTTGGCGCCCCTTTAGGCGCTTTAATACGAAAAGGCGGTATAGGTTTGCCTATGGTAATCGCTATTCTTTTATTTTTAACCTATCACTTTATAGGAATATTTGCTATAAACAGTGCTAAAACTGGAGATTTCAACCCTATTATTGCTCCTTGGTTTTCAACTTTACTTATGCTACCTCTTGGTATTTTCTTAACAAAAAGGGCTACTGCAGACCGAGGTTTATTTGAATTTGAAAATACTTTAGAACCTTTAAAAAAGGTATTCAAATTTAAAGACAAACATGCTATTGATTATAAATTTCTATCAGATTACAAAAAAGATGAATTGATTAATATTATTAATAATTATGAAGCTCTTGGGCATCCTGAAGCTATAAGACATCGTGCCATAAAGCTTCTAAAATCAAAAGGTCTATCAATTAATGATATTAGAGAAAGCGGAGTAGATATCAATACTAATTACAGTATTACTGAAACTATAAAAACGAATTACAACGAACATTCAAAATTTGCTATAGTACTTTATAGCATTGGCATTGCCCTATTAATTCTTTTCTTTGTTTTTAAAAATAATAACTTATTACCTTTAGCAACCGCCTCAATACAACTGAGTATTGTTTCATTAATTTTATATGTTATTTATTTTATTAAGTCCATTATAAATTCATTTCAATTTTATAATCATATTAATAAAAAACAAAATAAACCTAACTTAATCCTTTTAGTACTTGGACTTCCATTTTACTTCCTGACATATTTATTTTTAAATGAGAAAATGAAAGGCGACTTAAAAGTGAATTGTTTAGAATCTTTAAAATAAGCCATATCTTTGGAAAATGATGGCAAACACTATGACACAAAAAGAAAAAAAAACATTTAAGCTTAATACAATACACGAAGCTATAGACGATATTAGAAACGGAAAAGTTATTATTGTTGTTGATGATGAAAACCGTGAAAACGAAGGCGATTTTTTGGCTGCTGCCGATAAGGTAACTCCAGAAATGATAAACTTTATGGCTACTCATGGAAGAGGTCTTATTTGTGCGCCCTTAACTGAAAACAGATGTAAGGAGTTAGAACTAAATATGATGGTTCGAAACAATACAGATCCTATGGAAACGGCCTTTACAGTATCCGTAGATTTAAGAGGCAATGGTGTTACTACAGGAATCTCAGCAAGTGATAGAGCTAAAACAGTACAAGCATTAATTAATAACGATACAAAACCTTTTGAGTTAGCCAGACCAGGACATATTTTTCCATTAGTTGCTAAAGAAGGTGGTGTTTTACGAAGAACGGGGCATACTGAGGCTGCTATTGATTTTGCAAGATTAGCAGGTTTAAATCCTGCTGGAGTGATTGTAGAAATCATGAATGAAGATGGTTCTATGGCACGTTTACCACAACTGATTAAGGTTGCAAAAAAACTGGATTTAAAGATTGTTTCTATTGAAGATTTGGTTGCCTATAGAATGCAACATGACTCTTTAATTGAGAAGAAAGAAGACTTTCAAATCAAAACACGTTTTGGAAGTTTTAGATTAAGGGCCTACAAACAAACTACAAATAACCAGGTTCATATAGCTTTAACAAAAGGGCAATGGGCAGCTAATGAAGAGGTGCTTACCAGAATTAATTCAACATTATTCAATAATGACATTTTAGGAACCCTTACCAATAATGCAGATAAGCAATTAGATAATATGTTTAAGCTTATAAATGATGCAGGTAAAGGCGCTATTATATTTATAAATCAAGAAATTCAATCTATGAATGTTTTGAGTCGTTTATCTTTTTTAAAGGAAAACCAATCTTCAAATGAGATTGCTAAAGCACCAAGAATTAATATGGATAATCGTGATTTTGGTATTGGCGCACAGATATTACATGACTTAAATATTCATAAACTACTTTTAATATCTAATACAGAACAAACTAAACGTGTTGGTTTAATTGGTTATGGTTTAGAGATTGTTGATTACGTTAAATATTAATCTACTACAATGCGTTTTTAATAATATTTACCATTTTATTAGCGCGTTCTTTAACCTCATCTTCTGTCCAAGACAACTTTATTAAACAAGATATATTTCTAGATATATATTTATCAGAGTTTGAAAAGTCTTTAGTTTTAAGATATTCCAAACCTTTTTTTACTTCTGAGGAAATTGGATAAAGTGATTTTAAATCTTTTAGATGGTTCCATTCTCTAATATAATGCCAACTATTATTGTAATAATTCCAACATACATCTACTCCATGCTCTGTGAAACCTTTTGACACTTTGCTTGCAGTTTCTAAATCAGGCAAAAAGAAATTTAAAAAAGCACAACTTTCTACTCCGCCATCTGGAACTGTTCTAAAAGTAACTTCTGGAATTTCTGAAAGAGCTTCTCTTAATATATTAAAATTTCTTTTTTGAATTTCTAGAAACTCAGGTAAACGCTTCACTTGAGCTAATCCTACTGCGGCGTGGAGTTCTGAAATACGAAAATTATAACCAATAAATGGATGCGTTTCTGCACCTCTATCGGTACCTATATGATCGTGACCATGATCGCTATAATGGTCTGCATTTGTATAATATTGTTTATTATTAGTTATTACCGCCCCGCCTTCGCCGCAGGTAATGGTCTTTACAAAATCGAATGAGAAACATCCTAAATCGCCTATACTTCCTAGTGGTTTCCCCTTGTAGGTGCCACCAATAGCTTGACATGCGTCTTCAACTAATAAAACGTTGTGTTTATTTGAAATGACCTGCAAAGCATCCATATTTGCCATACTACCACACATTTGTACAACCATTATCGCTTTTGTTTTTGGTGTGATGGCTTTTTCGACAGCTTCTGGATTTAATCCAAGTGTATCATCTATATCTACTAATATGGGTATGGCGCCGAGTATCATAATAGCCTCAAAACTGGCTACGAAAGTAAATGTTGGCATAATAACCTCATCTCCTGCACCTACGCCTGCAGATGCTAATGCAACTGATACTGCTGCTGTTCCGCTGGAAACTAATTGCACATGTTTGGATTGAAAGGTGTTTTGAAGTTCTGATTCTAGTGCTTTGGCTTTCCAATGTCCGTTTCGCATACCATCAAAACCATAACGCATCAACACGCCATTGTCAAGTACATCATTTACTTCTTTTCTTTCTAAATCTCCAAATAATTCAAATCCTGGCATAATTTCAAATATATTTTTTAAGTTGAATTGGACTTTTTTGCGTTAGGGATTGAGGTATTGTTGAAGCTCTTTTTGTGTTGTTGCACCTATGCAACACAAAAAAGCGACTACCGAAAGCCCGACCCTTGTGGTAACGCCCAAATTTTTTATATTGTTATTACGGTTTCTTCAATTGGTTTTCTAACTTTTTTAAAACTTGAAAACATATCGTCTTCGGCGCGATAACCTATTGGTAAAAGTAATACTGATTTTAATCCTTTTTGGTCTAATTTAAGAATTTCATTGTACTTTGTTGGTAAAAACCCTTCCATAGGACAAGAGTCTATACCTTCGATGGCGCAAACTGTCATTAAATTACCAAGCGCGATAAAGGCTTGATTTGTGGACCATTGTTGCCGCTCTTCTACCGACATGCTTTGCATCATTTTTATTAAATCTTCTCGATATGGTTTTAATATATTTTCTGGGGTGTCGCGGATGTCTTTTATGTTTTTGTAATAATTTGTTACATCGGCGCCAATAATATCGTTTTGAATACAAATTACGAGTAAGTGCGAGGCGTTTAAGACTTGTTTTTGGTTATATGATGCAGCTACTAATGACGCTCTTATTTTTTTATCTTCTATAACGATTAACTTTAATGTTTGCAAACCAAAGGAGGTTGCTGTAAGATTAAAAGCTTGGGTGATAATATCTAATTTAGTTTTTGAAAGTTTTTTTGTGGCGTCAAATTTTTTTGTTGCGTACCTCCAATTAAGCTGTTTTATTATATCCATTATAGTGTTATCGATTTATGCAAAAATAAGGTTTGCAATTTTCTTTTTGCGGTATTGGTATATAAAATATACACATGGAAAAATACTTAAAATTTATTATGAAAAAGTTAAGTTTTTATTTGAATAGAATGAAAAAGGACGTTATATTTGCACCCGCATTCAGGCAAATAGCTTGATGAGGCACTCAAGGAGAAATGGCAGAGTGGTCGAATGCGGCAGTCTTGAAAACTGTTGAGGGTCACACCTCCGGGGGTTCGAATCCCTCTTTCTCCGCTGATAAAGTTGTCAAAAAAAACTTTAAAAGTCAAAACCCTTTAAACATTACGTTTAGAGGGTTTTTTGTTTTTGGTATATATTCAAAATACGATTATATATCAAAGTTAGGTTACCCTATAGGTTACC
>NZ_JAQWOO010000069.1 GCF_029245835.1 Algibacter sp.
CATAAAATTAAAGGAAAATATCTCCAATTATACTTAAATGAATTCGTCTATAAACTAAATCGTAGATATTTTGGAGACCAACTCTTCGATAGGCTTGTTATTGCTAATATCACAGGATTATGACTTATAACGGATATTCAATAAAAATTTTATTAAAATGAAATAAGATTTGGTGGTGTTTTAATAAAAAATGTATATTTGCACCCACAAAAAAGGCCTCGTGGCGCAACTGAATAGCGCACTTGATTACGGCTCAAGAGGTTACTGGTTTGAATCCAGTCGAGGTCACTAATGTTTATAAAGCTTTCAAGAAATTGAAGGCTTTTTTGTTTTTCAATTGCCTACAGAAATTGAACTAGAACTTATAAAACTGAATATTTTAGATAACTTAAAAAGCATATTATTAATAATAATAATAGCGCAATCTTATTAAATGTCATCATAAAATGTCATTAAGCTTGATGTTTTTTGTTTTGTATATTAATTACATAGTAAACACTGTACTCAAATAACATTTTAATAATTATAGTTTTAAATCAATCTTATTTTAGACTAAAATTTATCTTTGCGTAAATAATAAACCCAAATTAATGATACGTAAACTTTTAGCTATTTTTTTAATATTTAATATGACTTCTTGTGCAGAATTGCAGCAAGTAGTAAATCAATTACCACAAGGTGGTGTGCTTGGTAATGCAGAAATAGCATCTGGTTTGAGACAAGCATTAGATTTTGGTATTGATAAGCAAGTTACTAAACTAACGGAAGAAGATGGTTTTTTTAAAAATGAATTAGTTAAGATTTTATTACCTGAAGAGCTTCGTAAAGTTGATAAAGCATTACGTGATATTGGATTAAATAAATTGGCTGATGAAGGTTTGAAAGTTCTTAATAGAGCTGCTGAAGATGCTGTAAAAGAAGCAACCCCTATTTTTATTGAAGCTGTTAAAGGTATTACGTTTGATGACGCAAAAAATATTTTACTAGGTAATAATGATGCAGCTACACAATATTTAACTTCAAAAACTCAAGAGGCGCTCTATGCTAAATTTAATCCTGTAATAAAAAACTCGTTTAGTAAAGTTGGAGCAGATGAGATTTGGAATAATGTAATAAATAAATATAATAGTATTCCATTTACAAATAATGTAAACCCAGATTTAACAGATTATGTTACCGGTGAAGCATTAAAAGGTGTATACACTATGATTGCTGTTGAAGAGAAAGAAATAAGGACTAAAATATCTTCGAGGTCTACAGATTTGTTAAGAAAAGTCTTTGCTCTTCAAGATTAATATTTATTTAATAACTCTTTAGCTTTTTAATGACATCCAAATAGGATGTTTTGTACGTACTTTATATATAAAGATACACGTCATGAACCCACAATTTTGTAGAGTTGGGAAAATTAAGCCTAACCTTGGTAAATCAATTAGTTTAAAGGAAATAGAACGAAGAATAGCAAACTTTGTTGATGATATCAGTAAGATTGATTTCTCTGATGATTATCAAACAAATTCTATTTAGTTAAAATATTTTCCATTTCTATTTGAAGTTCTTCAGCTTTCGAGGTTGCTGCTTGCGCAAAATCTTTATCTAAAGCGGCGTAAATAATACCTCTTGAAGAATTAATTAATAGGCCAACGTTGTCGTTCATTCCATATTTACAAACCTCTTGTAAATTTCCGCCTTGAGCGCCAACACCAGGAACTAATAAAAAGCTATCAGGGATGATGTTTCTAATTGTTTTTAGATATTCAGCTTTTGTAGCGCCAACAACATACATTAAGTTCTTTGAGTTTTTCCATGATTTTGACGTTTCTAACACGTGCTTATAAACTTCTTTCCCATCAATTTCTTTCGTTTGAAAATCGAAAGCACCTTGATTAGATGTTAAAGCTAATAGAATGGTATGTTTGTTTTCAAAAGCTAAAAAAGGTTCTACAGAATCTTTTCCCATGTAAGGGGCAACTGTAACAGAATCGAATGCTAAATCTTCAAAGAATGCCTTGGCATACATGGTACTTGTATTTCCAATGTCACCACGTTTAGCATCAGCAATAGTAAAAATTTCTGGATGCTTCTCATTTATATAATGAATTGTTTTTTCTAAAGCTTGCCAACCTCTAATTCCATAGGCTTCGTAAAAAGCAGTATTTGGTTTGTAGGCTACGCATAAGTGATGTGTGGCATCAATTATAGCTTTATTAAAAGCAAAAATCGGGTCTTCTTCTTTTAAAAGGAATTTTGGGATTTTGTTTAAATCTACATCCAATCCAATACATAGAAAGGATTTCTTTTTTTTGATTTGATTTACTAGTTGGTTTGTTGTCACTTGATATATATTGTCATTCCTGTGAAGTTAGTCATCTATTATAATCTAATTGGATTTATGAGATTCCTAAACTTAACAGGGAAAGAGGGTTAAATTACATCATCACTCGCTTTTAACTTTTCAGTGTTTTCAGCTAATTGTAATTCATCAATTATTTTTTGAATATCGCCATTAACAATATTACTTAAATCGTAAAGCGTTAGCCCAATTCTGTGATCTGTAACACGTCCTTGAGGATAGTTGTAGGTTCTAATTTTAGCACTTCTGTCACCACTTGTTACCATGGTGCCACGTAATGCTGCGTCTTCCTCCATTTTTTTTGCTAACTCTAAATCATATAAACGAGAACGCAATACTTTAAAAGCTTTCTCTTTATTTTTATGCTGCGATTTTTGATCTTGACACTGTGCTACCAATCCTGTTGGGATATGCGTTAAACGTACCGCAGAATAAGTTGTATTTACAGACTGACCTCCAGGACCAGATGAACAGAAAAAATCAATTCTTACATCTTTAGGGTTTATTTCTACATCAAATTCTTCTGCTTCAGGAAACACCATAACTGTAGCAGCGCTAGTGTGCACACGTCCTTGAGTTTCGGTTTGTGGTACACGTTGTACACGGTGGACGCCAGCCTCAAACTTTAAAGTACCATAAACTTCCTCGCCAGAAACTTCAAACTGAATTTCTTTGAAACCTCCATTAGTTCCTTCGCTAAAGTCTACGGTATCAACTCGCCAACCTCTTCCTTCGCAGTATTTAGTATACATTCTGAATAAATCGCCTGCAAAAATACTGGCTTCATCTCCGCCTGTTCCTGCTCGTAATTCTACCACTGCATTTTTAGAGTCTTCAGGGTCTTTAGGTATTAATAATACTTTTATTTCTTCCTCAAGAGCAGGAATACCAGCTTTAGCTTCATCATATTGCATTTTGGCCATCTCAACCATTTCTGCATCACTTCCATCTGAAATAATCTCTTCAGCTTCAGCTAAATTGTTGGTGAGTTCTAAATATAACTCGCGCTTATCCATAAGTAATCGCAAGTCTTTGTATTCTCTATTTAGTGCAACATATCGTTTTTGATCTGTAATAATATCGGGTTGAATAATTAAATCGCTAACCTCATCAAAACGTTGTTTCACTATTTGTAATTTCTCTAACATCTGCCTTTTTTATTGGAAACCAAAAATACGATAATTTATGAATTTTCAATGATTAGATAACGCTCTTATGTGCTTAATAAGAAATATTCTTAAGCAAGCAGCGTTATTATAGATACTTATGAAGCAGCTATCATCTATATTCGTGTTTTATAGACCTTTTTTTATTTGGTCTTTAGTGATAAATATGTTGCTTTTATTTATAAAATTTGAAATCGTTGCCATACTTATTGTTAAGCTATTACTTATCTTTTTTTTATGGTATTTTTTAAGTGAAACACCTACAAAACGAAAACTTACTTGTTATAGGGAATTAGGGATTTCTACTTTAAAGGTATTTTTATTGGTGTTTGTTATTGATGCTGTTTTTTCGCTTCCTTTTCTTGTTGTTTTGAAAGAATTTGTATAGACAAAAAAAGGAAGCCACAACGACTTCCTTTCTACTTCAAATAAATTTATTTTTTAACCGCACTTAGAAGAACCACAATCTTTACAGGTTAAACAGCCTTCTTGGTAGATTAAATTTTCAGATTTACAATTATCGCAAGCTTGCCCTTTTGCTTTAGTTCCATCTGCAACATAGCGTTTTAAGGCTCTTACCACACCGTTTTTCCAGGTGTTAATAGATTCGCTATCTAATTGTAAGCTATTTATTAAATCAACAATTTTATCGATTGGCATTCCATGACGAAGCGTACTTGAAATAAGCTTTGCATAGTTCCAAAACTCTGGATTGAATTTATGAGACAATCCTTCAATAGTTGTTTTATAGCCTCTAGTGTTTTTATATTGAAAATCGTAGCGAGAACTTCCATCTTCATTTCTATTTTTAATAATAACACCTTTATTTACCCAGCGCGGAATTAAAATCCCATCTTCATCATCAGCAAGACCTGTAAATACTTCATAAGGCTTATCATCGATTAAACCGATAAAAGCAATCCATTTTTCTTTGCTATTTTGAAAACGAACTACATCTGCTTCCAAAACTGATGGGCGTTTTTTAGGAAAAGCAGTTAGCTTATCATCTTCTTTATCTTCTTTTTTGTCATCATTTGAAATAAGCACTCCAGAACGCGAACCATCTCTATAAACCGTTACGCCTTTACAGCCAACTTCCCAAGCTTTTAAATACAAATCGCCAACCAAATCTTCAGTAACATCATTTGGTAAATTTATTGTGACACTTATAGAATGATCGACCCATTTTTGAATAGCACCTTGCATGCTTACTTTACTCAGCCAATTTACATCATTAGAAGTGGCTTTGTAATAAGGTGACTTTTTAATTAATTTGTCAATTTCAGCTTGTGAAAAGTTTTTTGAACTATCAATACCGTTAACTTCCATCCATTGTTTAAAACGATGGTGAAAAACCACGTATTCTTCCCAAGAATCTCCAATTTCATCTACAAAATCTACACGAACATCTTTATCGTTTGGGTTTACTTTTCTTCTGCGTTTATAAACCGGCATGAAAACAGGTTCAATACCAGATGTAGTTTGCGTCATTAAACTTGTAGTTCCCGTAGGAGCAATGGTTAGTAGAGCAATATTACGTCTGCCATATTCAAGCATTTCATAATATAATTGACTATCGGCTTCTTTTAGTCTCAGAATAAATGGATTGTTTTTTTCGCGTTCGGCATCAAAAATTGAAAAGGCACCACGTTCTTTTGCTAAATGTACTGAAGATCTATAGGCTTCAATAGCAATAGTTTTATGAACCTCTAAAGAAAATGCATTACCAGCTTTACTACCATATTGAATACCTAAGGCAGCCAACATATCACCTTCAGCGGTTATACCTACACCTGTTCGTCTTCCTTCTTGAGCTTTTTGTTGAATGTTTAACCATAAATTACGTTCAGTTGCTTTTACTTCATCTAATTCTGGGTCTTCATCAATTTTCTTTAAGATTTCATCGATTTTTTCAAGTTCTAAATCGATAATATCATCCATAATACGTTGTGCTAAAGCGACATGTTTTTTGAATAAATCGAAATTGAATTTAGCGTGTGACGTAAATGGGTTTTCTACATAAGAAAATAGATTAATAGCTAGTAAGCGACAAGAATCGTAAGGGCATAAAGGAATTTCGCCGCATGGGTTTGTAGATACTGTTTTATAGCCTAAATCTGCGTAACAATCTGGTACCGATTCATTAATTATAGTATCCCAAAATAGAATTCCGGGTTCAGCAGATTTCCATGCGTTATGTACAATTTTTTTCCATAAAGAATTAGCGTCAATAGACTTAGTTACTTTTGGATTCTCACTGAATATTGGATATTTTTGGGTGTATTCTGTGCTGTTTTTAACAGCCTTCATAAAATTATCATCTATTCTAACGGAAACATTAGCACCTGTTACCTTTCCTTGCTCTAATTTAGCATTTATAAAATCTTCTGAATCGGGATGGTTAATAGATACTGAAAGCATAAGTGCCCCGCGTCTGCCATCTTGAGCAACTTCTCTTGTAGAATTGGAATAACGCTCCATAAAAGGTACAAGTCCTGTTGAGGTTAAAGCTGAATTTTTTACAGGAGACCCTTTTGGGCGTACATGAGATAAATCGTGTCCAACTCCACCACGACGCTTCATAAGTTGTACTTGCTCTTGGTCTATTTTCATGATGCCGCCATAAGAATCAGATTTTCCAGAGTTACCAATAACAAAGCAATTGGATAAAGAGCCTATTTGGAATGGATTTCCAATTCCTGCCATTGGGCTTCCTTGGGGGACAATATATTTAAAGTCTTTAATGACGTTGAAAATGTCATCTTCAGATAATGGATTGGCATACTTAGTTTCTACTCTAGCTATTTCTTTAGCAATACGCCTGTGCATGTCATTAGGTGTTAACTCATAAATATTACCCTCAGAATCTTTTAGGGCATATTTATTTAACCACACGCGAGCAGCTAAGTCATCATTTTTAAAATATTCTAGAGACGCATTAAAGGCATCTTCTGAAGTGTAGGTCTTGGATGTTTTTTTGGCAAGTTCAGTGTTCATTGATGTTTTAAGATTTTTTAGGTTGAATGGAATAATTTACGACTATAAATAAACCATAAATGTACAACTTAAAACATGATAAAAATCATAAAGTTTACAGTTAAACCATGTTAAATAACTGATTACAAGTATTTTATTAATTTATTAACATAAAAAAGTTAACAAATATTTTAAATGGATTTATTGGTGTTTTTTAGAAATCTACGGCAAAACCAACACCTAAAAATTGTTTCCATTGTACTTTCGCGCCAGCTTCATCAAACTCGCCCTCGATGTCGGATTGCGTTTGAGTTTTAACATCATCATCATAACGTAAATGAGAACCAAAAGTAGCCCTCACAAAAGAATTTACTTTAAAATCAAAATCTATTCTCCAATCTAAGTCTAGATTCCCAAAATTATTTATGTAATCAGAATAAATACTAACTTCATTTCTTAGATTAATATTTTCAATTACCTCCATTTGATAGCTATTAGTTATTAATACACCAAACTCTGTTCTTATTTTGTCGCCCGGAATAATAATATCGCCATTTATATCTAAAACTGCTGGATTAACCCCATAGGAGCCTGCGTTTGCCAAATCTTCGTCTAAAACAAAAGTTGTTTTTAAGGTGAGCGGAGAGAAGTAGAAAGATAATTGGTCTATGTTTTTGCCATACTCCATACCCGCTCCTAGAAACAAGTAACCCGGAGCAAGAAATTTAGAAATGGGTTCTGAGACATTTGGATAATTAAAACCGTTAGTAAGTTGGGTTCTAAAATTTACTCTAGCCGAAAAAAACCAATTTGATAAACTATCTGGCTTAAAACCTAGATTTGAATTTATTTCAAATATATCGTCTGTTTTTCTTGTTTCTCTGCCTTGCTGCCGGTTTATTCCATAACTAAGGTTTACATTGTTTTTCCAATTGAAAAATTTATCTTTATAATTAAGTGAAGAGAATATGGCAGCTAAACCTGAAATAGAGTTGCTACCACCAGCGTTCCAATTTGTAAAGGATACTTGACTAATATCTACTGTTCCTTTGTTTTTTTGACTCCATTGAGGGCCCGTATATTTTTGTTCTTTCTCTTTTATAAAAAGTGAATCGGGCTGCGCATTTGAAAATTGAAAGCAAAGACAAACTATAAATAATAGTAAATACTTCATGTTTGTATTAGGTTGTTTGTGAAGTTTTATGTTTCATCAAAAATTATTCCATTTAGGATGAAAAAATAAAAATGAAGTATTTTATTTAGGCTAATTTGTAAAAGAGTCATTTATAGGTATTAAAAAACTTCATTAGAATCCCAATGTTTAGGGAATAACAATTTCAAACTAAACCTCAATGCTGCGCTTTGAAGAATTATTTTCAATCAATAATTAAACTCTCCAAACTCTGATTTTATTGTAAGCTTTTTTGTTTTTGAAGGATGTACACTTCCGATAATTTTTGCATCAACATTAAAAGCCTTTGAAATTTCAATTATGCTTTCTGCAACTTCTGGTGTAACATACAATTCCATTCTGTGTCCACAATTAAAAACTTGATACATTTCTTTCCAATCTGTTTTTGATTGTTCTTGTATCAATTTGAATAGAGGAGGGATAGGGAACATATTATCTTTTATAATATGAAACTCGTCTACAAAATGAAGAATTTTTGTTTGCGCTCCACCTGAACAATGTACCATACCATGAATGGTTTCACTATTATATTTTGAAAGGATTTTTTTGATAATTGGCGCATAGGTTCTTGTTGGAGATAATACTAACTTACCAGCGTCAATAGGGGAGTCTTCAACAGGATCTGTTAATTTTACACTTCCAGAATACACTAAGTCTTCGGGAACTGAAGCATCAAAACTTTCAGGGTATTTTTTAGCTAAATACTTGTTGAATACATCATGACGTGCAGAAGTTAATCCATTACTTCCCATACCTCCGTTGTATTGTTTTTCGTAAGATGCTTTTCCGAAACTTTCTAATCCTACAATAACATCCCCAGCTTTTATATTGGCGTTATTTATAACATCAGTACGTTTCATTCTTGCTGTAACCGTAGAATCAACAATTATGGTTCTAACCAAATCGCCAACATCAGCAGTTTCTCCGCCTGTAGAATGTATGGTTACTCCAAACGATTTTAAATCTTCAAGCAGTTCTTCTGTGCCATTAATAATGGCTGAAAGTACCTCACCAGGGATTAAGTTTTTATTTCTTCCTATGGTTGAAGACAGCATGATATTATCTGTGGCACCAACACAAAGTAAATCGTCAATATTCATGATTAAAGCATCTTGAGCAATGCCTTTCCAAACTGAAATATCACCAGTTTCTTTCCAATACATATAGGCTAGAGATGATTTTGTTCCAGCGCCATCGGCATGCATAATTAAGCAATAATCGTCGTCATTAGTTAAATAATCCGGTACTATTTTACAGAATGCTTTAGGAAATAAACCTTTATCTATATTCTTAATGGCATTGTGAACATCTTCTTTTGATGCAGATACACCACGTTGTGCATATCGTTTTGAAACTTCTTGACTCATAATGTTGTATTGTGATGCAAAGAAAAGGAATATTTTAAAAATTAATAGGTAAAAATAGAAATATGAAAGGTGTTTTATTAACGAGTTTTTAACCAATTAAACGTAGGGAATTTTTCGAAGTTGCATTGGTTAATTGAATGTTAATGCTTCTTTTTTGTTCCTTCGGATAAACACTTAAATGTATTAAAAGAAACTACAGTCGTTTAAAGCTTCATATAACACATGGAAGCGCTTTTATTAACTTATTTAAGGACAGTAGAGCCCAACAAATTCTCCAAAGCCGGTTCTAAATAATTATATTCAAAGTTAAACCCTTTGTTTTCGATGTTTTTAGAACTCACACGTTGGCTTTCAAACAATAAACTATGCATCTCGCCTAAAACCAATTTCATAAAAAACTTAGGGATGTTTGGCATAAACAATGGTTTTTTTAAAATATTTGCTGCGGTTTTAGTTAATTCTGTATTAGAAACTGGATTTGGTGCAACGCCATTGTAAACTCCAGTTATTTCTTTTTCCAAAACATATAAAAAAAGGTTTGCTAAATCGTGAATATGAATCCATGATTGCCATTGCTTTCCGGTACCAAAAGCGGAACCCAATCCATATTTTATGGGTTTAACAATTTCTTTTAATGCGCCACCTTTATCTGATAAAACTAAACCTATTCTAATTTTTGAGACAGTAATATCTAACTTTGAAAATTCATCGACTGCTTGTTCCCAAACAGAAACGACTTGTCCTAAAAAAGAGGAGCTTATTTCGTTATGAGTTTGGTCGTAATAATTGGTTAATGAATCTGGATAAATTCCAATTGCACTGGCTGAAATAACTTGTTTTACTTGATGATTTATTCCTTTAAGAGTTTCTACCAATAAAGCAGTGGTTTCCGTTCTGCTGGATACAATTTCTTTTTTATAGCTAGAAGTCCAACGTTTTGAAACGGTTGCTCCTGCTAAATGAATAATAGCATCTACAGCGGTAAAACAATTTGTATCAATTTCCTTTGCTTTCGGATTCCAATAGAAGCCCTTGTAATTTTCGTCTTGTACAATTTTGGATTTACTTGTAGTTAAGTAGTTTACTTTTATGTCTTTTTCATGACAAAGCTTAACAATTTCCTGACCAATTAATCCTGTTGCTCCTGTTATTAAAACACGCATTTTCTTTTTTTTGTAAAGTTACAAAAACGCTTAAAGGGTTTGTTAAAGTTTATATTAGGTTTAACAGTATGGAAGTTGCTGATTAACCATTGCTAAAAGTGGCAAATTGAAATAAATAATGAGATTACCACGTCGCACACTTCTCGCAATAACAATTCAAAACTATTTTATAGCTCGTAACATTTAGCTCTAAATATTATTGGTTTGGAATCGCTGAATGCTTCGTGGCTCTAAGCATTTCACGTTTTCCTGGTGGCCCAGGAAGTCTTTCTACAGTAAAGCCAACGGCTTGCATAGCTCTTCGAACGCTTCCTTTTGCAGAATAGGTGACTAATATACCTTCAGGTTTTAAAGCTTTATACATGATTTTAAATATGGTTTCTGTCCATAATTCGGGTTGCACTCTGGCTCCGAATGCATCAAAATAGATGAGGTTATACGTTGCAGTATCATTAATCTCTGAAAAGAATTTTTTTTGTTTTATTAATTTGAAATTATCATTTATTTGATGTCTTTCTTCCCAAGGTATACTATGGATTTTTTTAAAAAAAACTTTGCTGTTTTCGGTACGAAGTTCTTCAGTGTAGTTTAAAGCTTGTATTTCATCTTCTGAAATTGGATAGGCTTCTACGCCATTATAATAGATATTTAATGCTCGTTTTTTTGATTCTATAAGTGTTATGAATGCATTTAATCCTGTACCAAAACCTATTTCTAGGATATTAAGAGGGTTTTTTACCTTTCGATTGCGGTCAAGGAGATATTCTTGGTTGTAAAAATGATGCAAACCATGCTTAATAAATACATGATAGGCTTCTTGTATGGCGCCATGTTTTGAATGGTACTGCTCATTCCACTCTGGAATATGTATGGTCGATGATCCGTCTGCGGTGATGATTATTTCACGTTTCATGTGGTATTGTATTAGCGTTGAAAGGGTCTTGATTTTTGCGTTAGGGGTTGAAGCGGCATCCTTTTTTTTATTAAGAAGTTATGAATTTTAATTTAAACTTATAGTTAACAGCAAGCTACGACATTTGTTCTGGCGATGACGTTAAAAAAAGATATAGCGGAAAACCCGACCCTTGTGGTAACGCCCAAAACTTAAAAAAAATGAATACGTTTATTTTATTGGGCTACTAAAACACCATCGGCTTCGAAAGTATATGTTCTTTTTGGTTCGGTAATACTTGCTATTTCTTCAGCAGATTTCCCTGCGTCTTCGGCATAATGACGCTGCTCGTCTACAGATACTTCTTCAACAAAAGCCTTTCCGTTTACAATAACATTTTTTCCTTTAATATCTTTTGGAACAAAAAAACCGTAGTCTTTAAATTTTACCATAACCTCGTTTTCATCATCTAATTTTAATCGCATCCAACAGCCTTTGGCTTGACAAACTTCATTTACTTCTGCAATTATTTTTGAGTTTATACTATCGCCTGCATTCATGGTTTTATAATGTGCAACCATAGAATTTCCTGCTATAGCATCGTTAGTAATAATTTCTTTACCGAATGTCGCATATTCTATATTCTCAACTTTTACTTGATTTTCTGTTGATTCGTGTGTTTTATTTTTACAAGAATTTAACATTAAAACGCAGATAATTACTAAGGTAATTGACTTCATGTTACAAATATTTCAATTTTAAACGATTTATGTAAATATACCGCTTTTTTAAAAACGTTTTTAGTTAAATTTGTACTAGTAAAAAAGCAAACTATGAATACGATAATCAACGATATAGAGATTATAAAGGCTAAAACCTCTAAAATCAACGACGTAGATTTTGATAATTTAAAATTCGGACATGTTTTTTCTGATCACATGTTAGAATGTAATTTTAAAGATGGTAAATGGCAAGCGCCTAAGGTGATGCCATATCAACCTATTGTTTTAGATCCGTCGGCTAAAATTTTTCATTACGGGCAATCTATTTTTGAAGGTATGAAGGCCTATAAAGATGCTGATGAGAAGGTCTGGTTATTTCGTCCTTTAGATAATTTTAAACGTTTGAATATTTCAGCAAAACGATTGGCTATTCCTGAACTGCCTGAGTCTTATTTTATAGATGGTTTGAAAGCGTTGTTAGAAACTGATAAAGATTGGATTCCTAAAAAAGATGGGAGTTCGTTATATATAAGACCTTTTGTATTTGCTTCTGGAAATGGGTTTCATGCCTCACCAGCCGATGAATATAAATTTATAATTTGTACGGCACCTTCTGGAGCTTATTTTGCTGGAGAAATTAGGGTTTTAATTGAAGAAAAATACTCGCGTTCTGCAAATGGCGGTGTTGGTTTTGCTAAAGCTGGTGGTAATTATGCTGGACAGTTTTACCCAACGCAATTAGCTATTGATAAAGGCTATCAGCAAGTTATTTGGACGGATGATAACACACATGAATATATTGAAGAAGCTGGTGCGATGAATATATTTATTCGTATTAATGATACGTTAATTACCGGACCAACAAGTGATAGAATTCTTGATGGTATTACACGTAAGAGTATTATTGAGCTCGCTAAAGCGGAAGGTATTCATGTAGAAGTTAGAAAAATATCGGTTTCTGAAGTTGTTGAAGCATCTAAAAAAGGGGTTCTTAAAGAAATGTTTGGCGCAGGAACTGCAGCTGTAATTTCGCCTATCTCTGGATTTGGATATCAGGGTGCTGATTATGAATTACCGAAACTTAAAGATACTTACGCTAGTTTCTTAAAAAAACGTATTACTGATATACAAACTAATAAAGCTGAAGACCCATTTGGATGGCGTTATGCTGTAAAATAATTTTAAAAAAAAGAGAAGCCGTTTTTGCTTCTCTTTTTTATATAAGATTCTTAAAATAAATTTAAATAATAAAAAACTATTTATCTAAAATAGACTGAATATTTGGTTTAAAATAATTAGGTCCTTTTAATACTTTTCCGTCTTCACGATAAATAGGTTTTCCATCAGCCCCTAATTTACTCATATTACTGCGCTGTATTTCTTCAAAAACTTCTTCAATTTTATGTTGCATACCATGTTCTATAATGGTACCACATAAAATGTATAGCATATCGCCTAAAGCATCGGCAACTTCAACTAAATCATTATTGTTTGCGGCATCAAGATATTCTTCGTTTTCTTCTCGCATTAATTTGTAACGCAACATGTTTTTTGCTAAACCTAAATCTGCCTTTGGTGCTTCTCTATGACCTATTTTGAAAGCGGTATGAAATGCTTTTACGGCTTCAATTTTATTTTTCATCTAATAAGTGTATTTTTTCATTTCCCTGAAGAAGGAAATCTTTTGTAATTGATTAAATTTGCATAAAAGTAACTATATGTTTAGTAAAGGTCAAATCATTTTCGGAATTATATTCTTTATTGTCTTCTCCATTATAATTGCCTACACCTACAGAAAAGATTTAAAAATCCACAAACGTTTTTATGCTGGTAGCGTTTGGGTTTTAATTGCCTTTATTGCTTTTATATTGTTTATTGCTGCTATTAAATTTTTCTTTAAGTAATTAAGCTGACTATAAATAGTATCTGTACCAGCTTTTTTGTGGCAATAATTATTTTGGTATTAACTTAAATAATATTATTTAATCTTAAGCCATATTTGACTTTGAAGCTGATACCTAGAAATTCCCATAAAATTCTAAAAAAAACTAACGGAAACAAAAATAAATTTAACCTTTGACGCAACCTTTTTTAAAACCATGCATCTACTAAATAACTAAACCAGACTAAGAATGAATTTTATATTAATCGTAAGTGCACTAGTTGTCGTTAATTTAATACTATTAGTATTTAGTGTAAACAAAAAAACAGAACCTTGATTTAAGATTCTGTTTTCAGTATTATTGCTACTCACTATTTTTTTTTACTTAATTCACGTCTGGCAAAAAACTATATTCCTTACTGTAATTTAGCATTTGTCCAGCAAAAGATTCTGGTCGTGTAACTTTTATAGATTTTATTACGCCTTCATTATTTTTCACTGCTACCAACACTGGATTCACAAATCCATTATAAGGTGCAGATTTAAATTGCTTATTTCTCTCTAATACATTAACATGAACGGCCTGGTCTACTTTTACACCATACCCCTCAACTAAGGCTTCAACAGCAGCAAAATCTCCTTCAGATTTTATGCGTTGGGTTTCTCTTAATAACTCACCAAAAAGCTCACGAAGTTTCGGGTAATCATTTATATTGAAATACGTTTTTCCATCTCTGGTTACTTTTTCAATAACGTTATTTGCTTTTCCTTTTTCAAAAACCCATGCCGATACCCATTGTCTGTTTCGCATGTGCGCTTCTTCAACATCATCGCCCAAATTTAAACGAATTAACTGCATCATTAAACCATTACGGATATAACCATCATATGTAGCCTTTCCGACAGCCTGCCAGTCTTCAACTAAGCCTAATTCTTGAAGTTTTGGATGATACAAATAATATAAAGCGACTAAATCAGCTCGCCCTTCTTCTAATGTAGAAGCGTAATTTTTAAGCGTTTCTTTGGTCTCACCTACGCCAGGATTTAATTGTCCTGATGCATGACCAATTACTTCATGCAAAGCAGTATGTAACTTATCTCCTAGCTGACCGTATTTTTCTTCTAACTCATACTCCTCGTCATCGTGTACAAATTCTTTTAAACGTTCTGAGCTCGTTGCATTATTATAGGCATGAGTAATGTTTCCTAGCGATACTGACTTACTTCCTACCGACGCGCGAATCCAATTGGCGTTAGGTAAATTAACTCCAATTGGGGTACTAGGGGATGCATCTCCCGATTCTCCAGCCACATTGACAACTTTATAAGTTACGCCTACTACATTTTTCTTTTTATGGGCATCCATTAAAGTGGAGTTATCTTCAAACCATTGGGCGTTGTCTGCCACAACCTTCATTTTTTGAGACATATCAAAATCATTAATCTGCACAATTGTTTCATAAGAGCCACTATAACCTAACGGGTCATTATAAACTTCAATAAAACTATTTATATAATCAATATTCCCAGTTGTACTAGCAGTCCATGCCACATTATAATCATCCCAAGTTTGTAAATCTCCTGTTTTGTAATATTTAATAAGTAGCCCTAATGCATTTCCTTGAGCTTCATTTTCAGCAACTTTTTTTGCTAATTCCAACCATGTAATAATTTCGTCAATAGCTTCGCCATATAATCCACCAGACTTATAAACGCGTTCTTTTAATACCCCATTTTCTTTTACTAATTGCGCGTTTAAACCAAATGATAAAGGCTTTTCAGGATTTGGTGATTTCTTGGCTTTATAAAAACGTTCAACATCAGCATTAGTAACATTAGGACCATAAAAATTAACTGCCGAAAGTGCTACATTATCAACGTTTTTAGCTTGATTTACTTTCTTAGAATCCTCATCATTAAATAAAACTTCAAATGGCTCACCTTCTAATACTGTATTTGTAGCTTGTAGCAATGTTTTTAAATATTCAGAAGAAAACTCTGGTTTTATTTTATCATTTGAATAGTGATGATGAATGCCATTACTAAACCAAATACGCTTTAAATAAGTTTCAAAGGCTTTCCAATCGACTGAAGATTTATCACCTTCATAATTCGTATAGATGTTTTCTAGTGCTTTTCTGATTTTTAAATTATGTCTGTAATTTTGATCCCACATAATATCTCTTCCAGATAAACCTGCCTGTACCAGATAATAAACTAACTTTTGTTCTTTTAAGGTGAGTAACTCCCAACCTGGGATCTGATATCGTAATACTTTAATGTCTGCAAATTGCTCCAAATTATAATCAAATGAAACGGTTTCAGTAGAAGCCATCACATCATTACTTTTTTCAGATTTTTCATTTCCACATGATAATAATACAGCGGTAATGCATACTAAATTTAGGATTGACTTTAATTTCATTGCTTAAACTATATTTTAATTATTTAATAAAAAAACACTCAAAAAAGGCAAAAAATTATTGAATTACTTGAAAAAACAATTTTTAACTATTGATAATTGAATTTGAGTTGAACAAATGTAATAATTTATTAATCAAAAAATTAAAAATGATTATATTTGATTGATAAAATCTTTCAATCCATTTAAATGAAAGCATTAAAATATATTTTATTCTTATTATTGATTGCTATTATTGGGTTAGCCATTTATATTGCTATCCAGCCAAACGAATTTGAGGTAAGCAGAACGAGAACTATAAAAGCACCTGCAGCGGTAGTTTATGATAATGTAATTGATTTTAAAAACTGGGAAGCTTGGTCGGCTTGGGTTGAAGCTAATCCTGATATGAAAATTTTACTTTCAGAGCAAACTAAAGGTATTGATGGCTCATATTCTTGGGAGGATAAAGATGGTATTGGAACCATGAAAACGATTGATGCTACTCCAAACAAATCTATAAAACAAGAAATGCAATTTGCAGACTTTCCTTCATCAGATGTTATTTGGAATTTCAAACCAAATAAAGATGGTTCTACAGATGCAACATGGACTATTTCTGGTAATGATTTGCCTTTTGGGTTTAAAGCTTTTTCTACTTTTATGGGGGGCATGGAAAAACAAATTGCACCCTATTATGAACGTAGTTTAGAAAAATTAGACAGTATTGTTCAAGAAAGCATGAAAGTTTATACCATTAATATTGGTGGTGTAACAGAATATGGTGGCGGATTTTATATGTATAAAACAACTTCTGCAACTAGTGCTAATATTAGCCAAATAATTGGAAAGCAATTTGGAGAAATTATGAGTTATATGTCTCAAAATCAAGTTAAATCTCATGGCATGCCTTTCACGATATACAATGAAATGAATAATGACAATGGTAGCGTTATTATGAGCAATGCTATTCCTGTAAGGGATAAAGTAATTGTTGATAGAACTAGCGAAGTTTTATGCGGATACATACCAAAAACAAAAGTTTTAAAAACCACTTTAAAAGGAAATTATAGCAACTTACCAAATGCTTGGGAAGCTACTATGGCTTATCTTGCTAACAACGGTCTTGAGCAATCTGCTTTAAAACCTTTTGAAATTTATACTAACGACCCCGGTAATAATCCTAACCCTGCAGATTGGATTACCGAAATCTATATCCCTATAAAATAGTAAATGAAAAATGTATTATTAGTTTTTTTGGGAGGTGGTTTTGGTAGTGTATTACGCTATATTATAGGAAAATACTTAAACAATGCTGAAGCAGGTATTCCTTACGGTACATTTGTAGCTAATATTTTGGGTAGTTTACTTATTGGTATTATACTAGGTTATGCGGCTAAAAACAGTTCAATATCTCAAAGTCAAACGTTACTATTAGCCACAGGGTTTTGCGGTGGTTTTACTACCTTTTCTACGTTTGCCTATGAAAATCACGTTTTTTTAAAGTCGGGTGATTTTACAAGTTTTGCAGTTTATACTATTGCTAGTTTTGTAATTGGTTTTTTAGCTGTTTTTGCGGGGATGTATTTAGTTAAATAACTCACTAACTTTAAAAAGTTTAATGTTTACCAAAAGCCTTAACGCCAGCTTTAACTCTAGTTTTTAAATAATTTATTCTAGGTACAATGGGGCAAGAATATTTATTGTTATAAGCACAATAGGGGTTGTAAGCTTTATTGAAGTCAATTATCATGGTATCTCCTTCAGGGATTTTAGCATCTATATAACGTCCGCCACCATAACTTTCTAGTCCATTAGTTTCATCTAAGAAGGGGAGAAATAAATAATTTTCGTAACCTTCTTTTTCAATTAATTCTTGATTTTGGTATATGCTTAATTTAAAGTTTTCTCCTTTTAAATTAAAAGTTAATTCGCCATATTTTAAATACATAGGAGTTCTATCTGTTGTGGTTTTCATCTTAAAAGGCTGCTCATTTGAGGTTCTTTTGAAATTAGCTTTCACCAAGTAAACAGAATCAAACCTAAAAAAATCTAAGCCTTCAAAATTTTTTCTATCTTTTTCTGTTAATGGCGATTTACTGGCGTCTTTATAATCGGCATTAATTTCCTTTTGAAATTCGGTTTCACCTCTTATAATTCGTTTCTTTTGAGTACAACTTGTAAATAGCATAAATAATACAAGTAATAATGACAATAGCGTCTTACTTATTGTTGGCTGAGATGCCCGCGTTAGGGATTGATTGGCATGTTTGAAATCCCCGACGTAGGAGGGATTGAGTAGAGAAAGCCCGACCCCTTGTGGGTAACGCCCAAATAATTTATTCATTAGTTTTCTGGATTAAATGAAGGGTTCAAATTTGTTTGATAGGCTTGAATTAGGTTATTAGAGAAACTATTAAACGTATCTTCATCAGCAAATGATTTAATCTTTTTAGGGTCAAAATTACCTTGTAAATAATAGGCGGTAGTTTCGTTTTCTGTGCTACTAAAAATAATAGCATCAGTAACAATAGCACCTAACTCTATTACTGAAATAATTCGTGTTTTATCTATTTCGTTTTTCCTGGTTACATCCGTAAATCCTTTATTAGTAATAGCGTTCATTTCTGTAATAAGGCTTTGACGTTTTAATGCACTAACGTTTTTAAATTTTATATATTTAAAATCTGAGATATTACCAATAGCATGTTTAACTTCTGGTGAAATATTACTTAAAACAGCTTTCATAAAATTAGGTACTTGAAAGGATGTTGTTCCCATATCTGCCTTATGATTATTAAAAAAAATTTGAAAACTACTCCCGCAGGAAATGAGCAAAAAACTTAGACTTATTACTAAAATTATTTTCTTCATCATAAAAAATTATTATTTTAAAAATACAAGTAAAATTGGATTTCTTTTAAGCTAAATGGGAATGTAAAATTCATATTTAAAAGCCTATTTTATTGGAATTACTTCTTTCTGTTTAACTACTCTAGATAAAACAATTTGTGTTTTTGATTCTCCGTAACTAATAAGTTGATCTATAAAAGCTTCAAGATGTTTTTGGTTTTTTAAAACCACTTCCATTACTATATTTTCATCTCCAGTAATACGGTAACAATTAATAACTTCATCATATGTTTTTACTTTTTCTAAAAAGGGCTTTAGTTTTCCCATAAAAGCACGTAACGTAATTATAGCTTTTAATTGATACCCAATTTCAAAAGGCGATACAATGGTTTTATAACCTTCTATAATACCTAAATCTTCCATTTTTTTAATACGCTCTGAGACAGCCGGTGAACTTATGCCTACTTGCCTTCCTATTTCAGCATTAGAAAGTCTAGCATTTTGTTGTAAACACTTTAAAATCTTGCTGTTAATCGAATCTACAATCATTTAAAAGAAAATTAGCTTAAATAAATTAAAAATTAAAGCAAATATACGTTTTTACTTTAAAACCTAAAGTTGAATCTCATTTCTTGTGAGTAATTTTGATTAAATTGCTTAGAGAATTAGATTATGTTACACAATACCCCATCAAATCTATCGGATTTACCGGTTTATCAAAAGGCATTAGAGATTTTTGCCTTGTCTCAAAACATATCTATGTATTTAAATCATGATCTATCTAGTTTGAAATCAGATGGTTCTGAAGATGTTGATATTTATTTTTCTGGAGATATTATTCAGCAATCTGTATCCTTAGTTCCTGAAATTATGAATGCAGAGCTTGAACGCTATTCTGATAAAAAGCATAAGCATGTTGATTCCCTTAAGCGTCTTACAAATAAACTTTACAAAAACTCTTATAGGTTGGAACGTTCTAATAGTAATGGGAAAGATTTTTTACCTATTCTTCGTAGTGAATTAAAAAAATTCAAGAAGCTTCAAAAAACTTGGATGCTTACTTTATAATAGTTTACTAAATTAAATTTTGTCGAATTTTTGTCCACAACCTTCTATACATAGATACCAAAGTACTAAATCTCCACTTACTGGTAAATCAAAATAAACTCTAGCAGAACGAGAATTGCAGGTATATGGAATAATTTCTCCATCATGTTGTGAATCAGAATCAGTGATTATTGTGAAGGTTCCTATTTCTTTATTGCCTACTTCAGAAGATAAAAAGCATAAAACTCCATTTATTTCAACAGTACCATCACTAAAAAATTCTATCACTCTATCACTCTCTATGGGTTCAAAATCACCACTTCCATCACCGGGATCTGAATATTGTTCTATGAGTTTCCATTTTCCAATTAGTTCAGTTTTATCATTTGGTTTGCTATCATCTGATGAGCAACTAGATATAAAAACAATTAAAAATATGAATAAGTAGATTTTCATTTTGAGAGGATTTGTTTCAATTAATAGATGAGTAGATATAGAAATGGTTGCGTGGAGTAGGGGTATAATAATTACAAATGGGTTAAATTAATAAAATCCCGAAGTACTTTCGCGATAAGCGATTCGCACAGTCCGATTTTTAACCGGGATGATTCACTGCTTACATATTTCTACGATATTGCCCACCTACTTCAAACAATGCATTTGTAATTTGCCCTAATGAGCATACTTTACAAACCTCCATTAAAGCTTCAAATATATTTTCGTTGTTAATAGCTTTATGTTGAAGCACTTTCAATAATTCGTCTGTATCATTTGCCTTGTGAAGGTTTTCTAGGGTTTTAATTTGAAATTCTTTTTCTTCCTCTGTAGCTCTTATAACTTCCGCAGGTAAAACTGTTGGCGATCCTTTACTGCTTAAAAATGTATTGACTCCAATAATTGGAAACTTTCCATTATGCTTTAAAGTTTCATAATATAAACTCTCTTCTTGAATTTTAGAACGTTGATACATGGTTTCCATAGCGCCTAAAACACCGCCGCGTTCGGTAATTCTATCAAATTCTAATAAAACAGCTTCTTCAACCAAATCAGTTAATTCTTCAATGATGAACGACCCTTGAATTGGGTTTTCGTTTTTAGCCAATCCTAATTCTTTATTGATGATGAGTTGAATGGCCATGGCACGACGAACAGATTCCTCTGTTGGTGTTGTTATCGCTTCATCGTAAGCATTTGTGTGCAGTGAGTTGCAGTTATCGTATATAGCATATAAAGCTTGTAATGTGGTGCGAATATCGTTGAAATCAATTTCTTGAGCATGTAAACTACGTCCTGATGTTTGAATATGATATTTAAGCATCTGTGCTCTGGCATTTGCCCCATATTTCTGCTTCATGGCTTTAGCCCAAATTTTTCGAGCAACACGACCTATAACGGCATATTCTGGATCGATTCCATTTGAGAAAAAGAATGATAAGTTTGGACCAAATTTATTGATATCCATACCTCTGCTTAAATAATATTCCACGTAAGTGAAACCATTTGATAAGGTTAATGCTATTTGGGTTATTGGGTTAGCTCCAGCTTCTGCGATATGATAACCAGAAATAGACACTGAATAAAAATTACGTACATTATTTTCTATGAAGTATTCCTGAACATCACCCATTAAACGCAATGCGAATTCAGTAGAAAAAATACATGTGTTTTGTGCCTGATCTTCTTTTAAAATATCTGCTTGAACCGTTCCTCGAACTTGAGCAATGGTCTTTGTTTTAATTTTTGAATATATAGTTTCTGGTAATACTTGGTCTCCTGTAACGCCTAAAAGCATTAATCCCAAACCATTATTTCCCTCAGGGAAATCACCATTATACTCAGGACGTACTTTCCCTTTATAAAGCTTCGTTATTTTAGCTTCAACTTCTTTTTCTAATGCGTTTTCTTTAATGTAAATCTCGCATTGTTGGTCTATGGCTGCATTCATAAAAAAACCTAGCAACATTGCTGCTGGTCCATTAATCGTCATACTTACCGAGGTCATTACATCTGCTAAATCAAAACCAGAGTAGAGTTTTTTAGCATCATCTAAACAACAAATAGATACGCCTGCATTACCAATTTTCCCATAAATATCCGGACGATAATCGGGGTCGTTACCGTAAAGCGTTACACTATCAAAAGCAGTTGATAAACGTTTAGCTGGCAAACCTGCACTCACATAATGAAAACGTTTATTTGTGCGTTCTGGTCCGCCTTCACCCGCAAACATACGCGCAGGGTCTTCACCTGTTCTTTTAAATGGGTATAATCCAGCGGTATAAGGAAATTCTCCAGGAACATTCTCTTGCAAACACCATCTTAAAATATCACCCCAAGCTTGATATTTTGGAAGTGCGACTTTAGGAATCTGAGTGTGCGATAAAGATTCTGTATGGGTTTCTATTTTAATTTCTTTATCTCTAACCTTGAAAGAATAAATAGGGTTCTTGTATTTATTTACTTTGTCGCTCCAGCCTGTAATAACTTCCCAATTATAGGGGTCTAAATCAAGCTTAACTCTATCAAATTCTTTGATAAGTAATTCTAAAAACTGTTTTGAACCGTCATCTTTAAGATGATTCAATATCTCATCTTCGTTTAATCTTAATTTCCCAATAAAAGACCTTTCGACGGAGTTTATACTGAGCGGAGACGAAGTACTCAAGGTAACATTCGAAACAGAACAAATAGTTTTAAAAATTCCATAAAGCTTTTGTGCCACTTCAACTTGTTCATCAGCCTTTTTATCATATGCTCTATTGCTTTCGGCTATCTCAGATAAATAACGTGTTCTAGAAGGTGGAATGACAAAAATCTTTTCGCTCATTTCATTTGAAATGGTAAATGTCGATTTTAAATCAGAACCTGTTTTTTCGACTAATTTATCCATAACCGCTTTATAAAGCGTGTTCATTCCTGGGTCGTTAAATTGAGATGCTATAGTTCCAAAAACTGGTAAGTCATCTTGGTGTACATCCCAAAGGTTATTATTGCGCATGTATTGTTTTTTTACATCACGCAATGCATCCAATGCCCCTCTTTTATCAAACTTATTTATAGCCACTAAATCTGCAAAATCAAGCATATCAATCTTTTCCAATTGTGTAGCTGCGCCAAACTCTGGAGTCATTACATAGAGAGACACATCAGAATGTTCTATAATTTCAGTATCAGATTGTCCTATACCAGAAGTTTCTAAAATAATTAAATCGTATTCTGCAGCTTTCAAAACTTCAACCGCTTCATTTACGTGTTTTGATAAAGCTAAATTAGATTGGCGGGTTGCTAAACTTCTCATATAAACCCTTGAGTTGTTTATAGAATTCATTCTAATCCTATCGCCCAATAATGCACCTCCTGTTTTTCTTTTAGAAGGATCAACCGAGATAATTCCAACTGTTTTTTCTGGGAAATCTATTAAAAAACGCCTTACTAATTCGTCAACCAAACTTGATTTACCTGCGCCGCCTGTGCCAGTTATACCTAGAATAGGGGAAGCCCCTCCTAGCGTCCCCAAAGGGTAGGAACTCTCACTCAATTCTGAAAAAATAGTCTCAAATGCCCTTGGATTATTTTCTGCTAAAGAAATTAATCTTGCAATGGTTCTTACTTCTTTATTTTTTAAACTTTCTAAAACTTTTTCATTACTCATTTTTATTAACCATGAGTCATCTTCATTACAAACTTTTCCTGTTTGTGTTTTCTCTCCTTTTCGGAGATTAAGAGGGGTTTCAGACGTTTTAACCAAGTCATTAATCATGCCTTGTAAACCCATTTCACGACCATCATCTGGCGAATAGATTCTAGAAATCCCGTAATCCATCAAATCTTTTATTTCCGAGGGTAAAATGACACCTCCACCACCGCCAAAAATCTTAATATGTTCTGAATCTCTTTCTTTCAAAAGGTCATACATATATTTAAAATATTCATTGTGCCCGCCTTGATAAGAGGTTAAACAAATCGCATTTACGTCTTCTTGAATCGCAGTATTTACAACTTCTTCAACACTTCTATCATGTCCTAAATGTATCACTTCAACACCAGTTGCTTGAATTATTCTGCGCATAATATTAATTGATGCATCATGTCCATCAAAAAGTGATGCAGCAGTAACTATTCTAACTTTATGTTTTGGCTTGTAGGGCGCTTGTTGGTTCATTCGTAATGATTGTTGAATTTTAGTATTGCAATTTACGAAATATTCAAAAAAATAAGCTATTTGTGAAATATTATATAAAATTTAATTCACAACCTGCTCTTGTATCTTTTTTAAACTAATTTTAGCATCGAATAATGACTACTTATGAATAAGATTACAATTTTAATACACTGTAAAGACAGGCCAAATATTATTGCTTCTGTGACTAATTTTATAGCAAATGAAGGTGGAAATATTGTTTATATAGATCAGCATGTTGATAGAGAACAAGATATCTTTTTTATGCGATTGGAAAGTGAATTTATTTCAGAATCTTTTTCTACAAACAACTTTAAATCTGTTTTTGAAAGTGACCTAGCTAATAAATTTGAAATGAAATGGCGAATTTATTCCTCTAAAAAGAAGCCTAAAATGGCGTTATTTATCTCAAAGTATGACCATTGTTTATATGATTTACTTGGTCGGTATAATTCTGGAGAGCTTAATTTAGAAATTCCTTTTATCATATCGAATCATTTAGATTTAAAACCTATTGCTGATAGTTTTAAAATTCCTTTTTATCATATACCAGTAACAAAAGATACTAAGGAAGAAGCAGAAAACAAGCAACTAGAGTTACTTAAAAAGTATCATATTGACTTTATTGTTTTGGCTAGATATATGCAAATAGTATCAAGCAAACTCATTAATAAATACCCAAATAAAATAATAAATATTCATCATTCTTTTTTACCTGCTTTTGTGGGTGCAAAACCCTACCATTCTGCTTTTAAAAGAGGTGTGAAAATTATTGGAGCCACTAGCCACTATGTCACTGAAGAACTTGATGCTGGACCGATAATAGAACAAGATGTAACTCGGGTAACCCATGCTCATTCTATTTCAGATTTAATTGCAAAAGGAAGAGATTTAGAGAAAATTGTTTTAGCTAATGCTGTTAAGCTTCACGCCGATAGAAAAGTGATGGTTTTTAATAATAAAACGGTTATTTTTTCTTAACTCATATTTTCAAAAAAAAAATATAAAAAATCAATCCTGTCCTAAATAAATTTTAGGCACACTAACATTCACCATTTTACTGATTTTATCCTTTGTTTTATTGTTTTTTCAAAAAAGAACCCCCTGTATGTATTTATCTGGCGGAGGTTGCTCTTTCGCAAAAGGATTAT
>NZ_JAQWOO010000070.1 GCF_029245835.1 Algibacter sp.
CAACGGTTATTCAAACAGAAAGCAGAGGACTGATACGCACGATAGGGCTAACCTAGTTAGGGATATAGTTCACCTCTGTTTTCTTTTGAATAAATTTAAAAATTTATTTCAATTACAAACTAAAGGTTAGGGATTGCAGAGAAACATTTATGTTCATGAATTCTTTATTCTAAAAAGAAATGTATGAATAAAAGCCCACAGCGAATCCCGATAATTATTGGGAACGAGCGAGTACTTGTAACGAAAAGCCCGACCTTTGTGGTAACGCCTAAACACCTATTTTATATGTTATATATCTGATTATCTTGCTGAAAGGCTTTTAATGGCTTGATTATTATAGCATAATAAATATTAGGCGTATCTTTACTGCATATTAACCCAAAAAAGCAAGTAGCATATTTTTAAACTATGGCAAAATCGCAAGTTACATTTAACAAAATTGAAAAAGAGAAAAAACGCTTAAAAAAGAGACAGGATAAGCAAAAAAAGAAAGAGGCTCGTAAAGCCGAAGCTAAAGAAAACCCTCAGGGAATTCAGTTTGCTTATGTTGACTTTAATGGCAATTTAACAGATACACCGCCAGACCCTGCAATGCGCGAAAAGGTTGAGGCTGAAAGTATTGAACTTGGCATCCCAAAGAAAGAAGATAGAGAAGAGGAGGAGCCAGCAAACAAAGAAGGGAAAGTATCTTTCTTTGATCATTCTAAAGGTTTTGGTTTTATTTTAGATAGTATAAATCAAGAAAAATATTTTGTTCATGTTAGTGGTTTACTTGAAGATATTGAGGAAAATGATAAAGTAACTTATGAACTTGAACGCGGACAAAAAGGAATGAATGCTGTAAGAGTAAAAAAAATATAATATTTTTTCTGGTTTTTTATAACAAAATTTCACCATACAAAAAGGCTATATATGAGTGTATCGCGTAAAACGGTTCTTATCATTTTAGCCTTTTTTGCTATTTACGTTATTTGGGGGTCTACATACCTCTTGAATAAAATAGCAGTTTTGCAGTTGCAGCCTTTTTTTCTTTCCGCCTTAAGGTTTATTGTTGCTGGTATTATTATATTTATAATTGCTAAGTCATTAAGAGTAGATTTATCTATCACTAAAAAGCAATTAGCAAATTCTATAATTTCTGGTTTTTTGTTTTTAACTTTAGGCAACGGGCTTGCAGTTGTGGCTTTGCAATATATTGATAGTAGTTTTGCTGCTTTAGAGATTTCTGCTCAACCTTTAGTTGTACTTGTAATGATGCGTGTACTTTTCGGTAAACGCATTACAGCTATGTCTTATATTGGCGTCGTTTTAGGATTCATTGGAATCTTTCTTTTAGTGAGTCAGAAAGAAATTATAACTAAAGATGGTCAAGTTTTAGGCATGATTTTAATCTTTACTTGTATGTTAAGTTGGGCTTACGGCAGCATATTTGTTGGAAAAGCAGACTTGCCCTCTAATATTTTTGTGAATGCTGGCTACCAAATGCTTACAGGTGGTATTATGCTTGCTATTATTAGTTTAATACTAAATGAATCTTGGCTATTACCAAATATGTGGTAAACCGATGTACAGTGGTCTATGATGGGCTTAATTGTTTTTGGAAGCATCATAGCATTTACATCATTTAACTTCCTTTTAAAAGAAGTCTCCCCAGAAAAAGTAGCAACAAACACTTATGTTAATCCTATTATAGCCTTAATATTGGGTTGGTGGATTTTAGATGAACATATTACCTTGCAATCCATAATAGCTGCAGGAATACTGCTTACAGGTGTTTATTTTATAAATACAAAACGTATTTTAAAACCAAGAGGAATTGGGCGTTAAACAAGCCATAAAATTTATGCTAATAAGCACTTTTGCTTTTGCTTGCATGAATGCTATAGTTAAGCATTTAACGCATATAAATGCTTTTCAAATTGTATTTTTTAGATCTGTAAGTTCTTTATTTTTAACGTTTGGGTTTTTAGTAAAAAACAAAATCCCCATATTAGGTAACCATAGAAAGTTATTGATTTTAAGAGGTTTGGTAGGGGTAACGTCTATGACTTTGTTTTTTATGGCAACTAAGTATTTACCCATTGGTACCGCAGTATCTTTGCGCTACTTGGCTCCTATATTTGCTGCTGTTTTTGCAATATTTTTTCTTAAAGAAAAAATTAAACCTTTGCAGTGGCTATTCTTTAGCATGGCATTTGTTGGTGTTTTGATTTTAAAAGGTGTTGATAAAGAATTAGATAGCTATGGGTTATTATTAATTTTTATATCGGCCATCTTTAGCGGGTTGGTTTATATTGTTATTAGTAAAATAGGAAAAGGCGATCACCCTGTGGTTGTGGTAAATTACTTTATGGTTATTTCTACAATTTTAGGAGGTTTACTATCCATAAATAATTGGGTAAACCCACAGGGTATGGAATGGCTCATGCTCTGTGGATTAGGCTTCTTCGGATATTTTGGACAATTATACATGACTAAAGCCTTTCAAATAGCATCAACAAACCAAGTAGCTCCATTAAAATATTTAGAAGTTGTTTTTACACTGCTCTTAGGGACTTTACTCTTTAGTGAAGTGTATACACTTTTCAGTCTTTTGGGTATTGCTATGATTATTTTTGGATTAATTCTAAATGCATTATATAAAGGCAAAAAGTAAAAGAAACCAAGTGTTCTATTTTCTTGAATTGTAATTCGTAATTTTGCTCAGATTTATATTGAAAATAAAATTTAATGAAATTTAAATACAGAGTTAATAAATTAAGAAGACGCATTATGAGAAGTATTACCAAAAATATTGGTAGCTCATATTCTGAACCTAAAAAGGGTGATATTCAAATTTCAGATATAAAAAATATTTTAATTATCCGACCAAATCATCGGTTAGGAAATCAGTTATTATTAACACCTCTTGTTCAGGAAGTTATAAATACTTTTCCAGATTGTAAAATCGATTTATTTGTAAAAGGTGGTGTTGCGCATCCCGTTTTTGAAAACTACACGCATATTAATAAGATTATTAAGTTGCCTAGAAAACCTTTTGATAATTTATATGCGTATTCTAAAAGCTGGCTGTCCATAAAAAACAAAAACTATGATTTGGTTATCAATGCAGATAGAAATTCATCTTCAGGAAAACTGTTAACGCAATTAGCCAAAGCTAAAATTAAAGTTTTTGGTGATGTAGATAACACTATCAAAAGGGATTATAAAGACCATGAGCATATTTCTAAATATCCTATTTATAATTTAAGGCACTTTTTATCTAAATTAGGTTTTGATGTTAATACTTCTAAAGTACCCGTTTTAGATATTAAATTAAGTAAAAAAGAACTTTCTAACGGACAAAAGATATTAGAAGACATCATTAAGAATGATAAGAAAACTATTTGTATTTACACCAATGCTACGGGTAATAAATGCTATTCTGAAGCCTGGTGGGAAGCTGTTTATTCCAGGTTACTTAAAGAATATCCCAATTATAATATTATTGAAATGCTACCCATAGAGAATATCTCTAAAATCAATTTTAAAGCACCACATTTTTATAGTCAAGATATTCGAGAAATGGGAGCCATCATCCACAACACATGCATTTTTATATCTGCCGATAATGGTGTTATGCACTTAGCTAGTGCTTCATTAACACCTATTGTAGGTTTCTTTTCTAGAACTAACAAAAATACTTATGGGCCTTATGGAAACGGTAGTGTAGCTATTGATACTAATGAAACTGATATTGATGATTGGTTTCATGAGATTAATAGAATTCTAGTCTCCTAATTATTTGTCTTTTTATTTACAATCAACTATTTTTTAACACTTCTATATAATTATCCAATAAGATTATTTACTAATTTTATTACATAATCTTTTAATTTATGAAGGCATTTTATTTATATACAATAGTCTTTTTTTTATTATTTACATCTTGTAAATCGTTAAAAAACAATACTAAAGACACCCAAATTCGTGCTTTAAATGCTTTAGTTGAAAGCAAATATTATACTATCGAATCTAATTGGGCAAATCCTCAACTTACTAATGCTATGCAACAAGTTTTAAATTCAGGTATATTACAACCTGGAAATTCTGCAAATGCCATAAGTTTAATAGGCAATTCTAATTTCCTAACGATATCTGGAGATAGTATTTCATCACATTTACCTTATTTTGGTGAACGTCAAATGCATGTTGACTATGGAGGAGGAGATAGTGCTATACAACTAGAAGGTGTTTTGGAAGATTACACTACAAAAAAAGGCAAACACAATAGATATAACATTTCATTCGATGCAAAAAGCAAGTCAGAATACTTTACAGTAAATATTACATTATTTCCTAATTTAACAAGTCTTATACAAATTACGGGGAGCGGTAGGTTTCCAATTTCATATACAGGGCATGTTAAGTCACTCAAAAAGGAATAACCTTTTTTAAAAATGTTGCGTTTCATCTATTCATCGTGAAATTTTACAGTTCAATCGATTTTTTTGTTTAAAACGAACGCAGTCTATTAGTTTTGAGTAGATTAAAAAAACGTCCCAAATGAAAAATCTAACTACCCTACTAAGTCTTGTTTGTTTAATTATAAGCTTTAACATACTTCAAGCTCAGGAGACATCTGAGATTCCTGAAAATTTTAAAAAGAGGAGTCCTATTTATGATTATTCTGAAAAGAAACTGAATAATATAGATACCATTCCTGATTTTGCTTCTAAATCTCAAAAACTAAAAATTACAGGAACCATCTATGAAAATGATGGTAAAACACCTGCCAAAAATGTGATGCTATTTATTCATCATACCGATGAAAATGGAAATTTTGAATTAAAAAGACAAAACAAAAAACGTTACGTACATCACAGAGGCTGGGTAAAAACAGATGCTGATGGTAAATATACGTTTTACACTTTTGTACCAGGAAAATACATGTATAGTAATGAGCTGAAACAAATTCTTCCAATTGTTAAAGAACCTAATAAACCGGAGTATAAAATCGAAACTTTTCTTTTTGATGATGACCCTCAATTAACAGGTAAATGTCGAACTAAAGTTGAAAAAACTAATCCAAACAGGATTCTTAAATTAGATAAAAAAGAAGGATTATTTATTGCAAAAAGAGATATTATTCTTGGCCAGGAAGAAACTGCATCATATTAATAATAACCTTTTTTAACTTAAAAAAAATGGTTATAAATTTGGTTAACCATTTAGTTAGAAGTTTCTAAATTCAATATAATTCTAAAGGAATTCTGTTATAAATGATAACTGAATTAGTATGTATTACCCCTTTACTTTAATTGGTTTCAATTTAATAAAACCTAAAGCATCCAAAAGCCTTATTATTAAATAGGTGATATCGATTTCATACCATTTAACGCCAAAATTAGGGCTACTTGCAAACTTATGATGGTTATTATGATATCCTTCACCCATCATTAAAAAATCAAAACGGAAGATATTTTTACTTGTGTTTTTCATTTTAAAATTCACATAACCATAAATATGGCCAAACCAGTTTATAATAACACCATGAATAGGTGCCATTAAAAATGTAATTGGTAATAATAACCATTGCCACCAAGCAGTTGCGAAAAGTGCAAAAAATAAAACATAACCGGTAATCCAAAGTAATCTAGAAAAACGAGAACCAGCAAAACTGTCAAAGGTTTTCCATTGTGGTACATTTTTAGTAAAACGCTCGTCGATATCAATACGTTGTTTATTGATATCTTGATAAATCGTTTTTGTTTTCCACATCATCGCAAACATATTAGCATCATGAGAAGGCGAATGCGGGTCTTTTTCAGTATCTGTATATGCATGATGCATACGATGCATAATCCCATAACCATAAGCACTTAAATAACTCGAACCTTGGAAAATCCATGTCAGAATAAAAGTAATACGCTCCATAGTTTTCGACATCGTAAATACCTGATGTGCTGCATAACGATGCAAAAAGAAAGATTGAAAAAACAAGCCTCCATACCACAGTACTAAAACAAAAATAATGACTACCATAATCTTTTTTTACAAAGATAATGGCACATTTTATACAAAACAATGAACCTAAATCAATTAATACCTATTATAACAAATAACTTTTTGAGATAAATTGATAATTAATTTGAAGAATGTATGGCATTACAAGCGTTTTCTAATCCTACTTAAAGCTTGTGGAGTAACACCAATATAAGAACTAATATATTTTAATGGAATCACCTTTAAAAGCTCTGGACGCTCTTTAAATAGTTTCAGATAACGCTCTTCAGCATTAAGATTTAATAAATTTTGTTCTCGTTTAGACTTTAATAAAAATAGACGTTCTGCCGTTATTCTACCAACAAGATTTCCAATTTGAGTGGTTTTATAAACGTCCTGTAAATCTTCATAAGTTATACTTAAAATAGTTGTTTCTGTAAGCGCTTGTAATTCGTATGCAGAAGGTTTTTGAGTTAAAAAAGAATCATAAGCGCTAACAAACTGGTCTTTAAAACTAAAACCAAAAGTAATTTCTTTCTCCGGGATGTCATTAGGAATAAATAAGCGAACTACTCCAGATTCAATAAAAGAAATATGATTTTCTATAGCATTGAGTTTTAAAAATACGGCTTTTTTCGGAATTACACGACGCTGCAATTTAGACGTAAAAAACGTCCAATCCGAGTCTGATATAGTTGCTATTTGGTCTAAATACGCTTTTATTTGTTGCAAATCTTCTGGTTCTAAATTATTAAGCGTAAATATAAGGATTCATTCATCTACTAAAATGAAATTATAAAAGTAACCGTTATAATTCGTCGTCTTTTTTCACAAACCCTTTTTTTAACCTATTTTTGCCATATGAGTAACTAAAAATAATGTTTAAGTCGAATAAAAAAAATAGAAAAAATGATTAAAAATTTTATAAATAAATTATTTAACCGAAGTAAAGAAACGGATACGAAAACAGGAAAGGTTAAGTTTTTCAATTATAAAAAAGGATATGGATTTATAACTGTTAAAGATTCTAACGAAGAAATCTTTGTACATACAAAAAACATTATAGATAAAATAAGAGAAAAAGATCACGTAACATTTAAAATAGAAAAAAGCCCTAAAGGCCCAATTGCCACAAATGTTCGTGTTGTAAAAAAATAGGTCTTAAAAAACATATTACAAAACCATCTTAATAGGTGGTTTTTTTTATGATTAAACTTTAGTACCTAATAAAATAATTTAGGAGTTATCACCAGGGCAGTTTTAAAGTTTATCCTTTTTAAAGCACAAGTATTTCAAGCCTTAGATCTTAAAAACCTGTCTTGTTTTTTCTATTATTATCAAAACATTTTTATTAAAATTTAAAAGTATCATAAAGCATATTTTTAATGTTCAAAAAAAGTAATTCATGGTTATTAAATCCTTCGACTAAAGGTTAATACTTACCTTTGTGAAAATTATTTTTATGTCAAAAAAATTTTCCGATTTAGGAATTAATGAGCAGTTAGAAAAAGGTTTAGCAGATTTAAAAATTTCTATTCCAACCGATATTCAAGAAAAAACAATTCCTATTGTTCTAAACCAAAAGGAAGATGTGGTTGTTTTAGCAAAAACAGGAACAGGGAAAACTGCTACTTTTGGATTGCCTTTACTCCAGTTAATAGATATAGAAGAGACTAATATTCAACTTTTAATATTAGCACCAACAAGAGAATTAGGACACCAGATTTATAACAATTTGGAGGCTTTCTCTAAGTATATTACAAACATATCTATAGCATCGGTATGCGGCGGTATTCCCATAAAACCTCAAATAGAACGTTTAAAAAGCACAACACATGTTGTTGTGGCAACTCCAGGACGTTTAGTAGATTTAATAAAACGGGGAGCTATCAGTATTAAGAACATTAAGTTTTTAGTTTTAGATGAAGCTGATGAAATGGTAAGTGCCTTGAAAGAAGACGTTGATAGTATAATAAAAGATATTCCAAAATCTAGAAGAACCTTATTATTTACAGCTACCATGCCAGGGGCTATAAAACAGCTGGTACAAAATTACATGTCCAAACATGTGGTGCATATTGAAGCAGATATGACAACGGTTGGGCATCAAGGTATCGACCACCAATATGTCGTTGTAGAACCTATTGAAAAACTAGAGGTACTACTTCATTTTTTAAACTCTAAAGAAGGGCAACGTGGTATAATATTCTGTAAAACAAAAGCTGCTGTAAATAAATTAGCAAAAAAATTAGCCATAAATAAGTTTTCTTCTGGAGCCATTCATGGGAGTTTAACACAAGGGATTCGCGACCGTATTATGGAGCAATTTAGAGCAGGTTATATTGACATTTTAATAGCTACAGATTTGGCAGCTCGAGGTCTTGATGTTAAAGACATCTCATATGTTGTTAATTATCATTTACCAGATACTTATGAAGCTTATGTGCATAGAAGCGGACGAACAGCTAGAGCTGGAGCAAAGGGACTTTCATTAAGTGTGATTCAAAAAGAAGAAATTGAAGATATTCCTGAGTTTGAAAACGAATTAGGCATTACTTTTAATGCGTTTTTAAAAGCTGATGCACAAAGTATTGAGGAAAATAATGGTTTAATATGGGCGAAAAAAATATTCAAAACAAAGCCTAATCGCAACGTTTCAGAAGACTTTAAATCCAAGATAAAAACCATATTTCATCATCTAACAAAAGAGGAGTTAGTTGATAAAATATTAGCCAATTACTTAGCAGAATCAGGTACAATTATTCCAAAACCTGAAGAGTCAAAAAAGACTAAAAAGAAATAGAATTATGGCAAATAGTATTAAAAATCAACAGGATATTTTAGAAAAATTAAATATTCAAGCCTTAAATTCGATGCAAGAGGAAGCCATTCCTGTAATTGAAGAAACAACAAATACCATTCTATTATCACCTACAGGAACTGGAAAAACCTTGGCATTTTCATTACCATTATTAAAAGTATTAAACCCAGAATCTACAGAGGTTCAAGCATTAATATTGGTGCCTTCAAGAGAATTAGCCATTCAAATAGAGCAAGTTATTCGTTCTATGGGTTCTGGTTATAAGGTAAATGCAGTTTATGGCGGCAGACCGATGTCTAAGGATAAAATTGAAATTAAACATAATCCTGCTATTTTAATAGGTACACCTGGTAGAATTTTAGATCATTTTAATAGCAATCGCTTTTCTAAATCAAGTATTAAAACACTAATATTAGATGAGTTTGATAAATCATTAGAAGATGGTTTTGAGGAAGAAATGAAAGCGATTATAGGTCAATTACCCGCTATAAATAAACGCGTTTTAACATCTGCAACTCAAGGTGTTAAAGTACCCGGTTTTGTAAGGTTAGATAAGCCAACCACGATTAATTATTTAAAACAACAAGTAGCATCCAAATTAGCCATTAAAACAGTAGTATCTCCAGATAAGAATAAACTAATAACCCTATTAAAGTTAATAGAACATATTGGTAATGAGCAAGGTATTATTTTCTGTAATTTAAGAGATAGTATCGATGTTGTTAGTAATTTTTTAAAGCGACATAAAATTAGTCATGGGTGTTTTTCTGGTGGTATAGAACAAAAAGAGAGGGAACGTGCCTTAATTACTTTTAGAAATGGAACCTCTCAAGTGTTATTAGCTACAGATTTAGCCGCAAGAGGCATCGATATTCCAGAAATGAATTACATTATTCATTATGAATTACCACGACATGAGGAAGAATTTATTCATAGAAATGGCAGAACTGCTAGAATGAATGCCAAAGGCACCGCTTATATCGTGAAGTGGAAAGACCAACTTTTACCAGATTTTATTAAAAATGTAAAAGGTATTAATATAGATACAAAAGCACCCTATAAGCCACAATACTGGGAAACATTATTTATTTCTGGCGGGCGAAAAGATAAAATTTCCAAAGGTGATATCGCGGGATTATTTTTCAAAAAAGGTGGTATTAATAAAGAGGAATTAGGCACTATTGAGTTAAAACAAGATTGTGCTTTTGTGGCTATACCACTAACTTTAGCTGATGAATTAGTAGGAAAACTGAATAATTCACGCTTAAAAAAGAAGAAGATTCGGGTTACTATTTTATAATAAAATAACGTATAGTTGAGTAGCAAAACTTAGGGTCAAGTAAAACACTAGAAACATTTTACTATCAAGTAATTAGACTACTTATTTAACAGGTTTTCAATGCTTTTTTAGAACTGATAATTATGGAAATATTAGTTAGTTTTTTTATACCTTAGAACATACTTTAAGTATTAATGAATTTTATAAAAAATCAGCTTATATGTTACAACATGTTTTGTTAGAACGCGATATTTACGCATCAGAAGAACATAAGATGATGCGCGATATGATTCAGGATTTCATTAAGAATGAAATTTTAGATCATATAGAAACATGGGAGAAAAACGGTATGGTTTCCCGAGACATCTGGAAACGTGCTGGAGCATTAGGTTTGTTATGTATTGATATACCGGAACACTATGGTGGTAGTGGTTTAGATTTTAGTTTTAGTGCCTTATTTATTGAAGAGCTGGCAAAAGAAGGTATTACTGGCCCGGGCTTTTCATTACATTCAGATATTATTGCTCCATATCTTTTAAAATATGGTACAGAAGCTCAAAAGGAAACATATCTACCTATAATGGCCTCCGGAAAATTGATTACATCTCTTGGTATGACTGAGCCAAACTGTGGTAGTGATCTAAAAGCTATCAAAACAAACGCAGTAGATAAAGGTGACCATTATTTAGTTAATGGACAAAAAACCTTTATAACAAATGGATATATGAGTGATATGTCTATAGTAGCAGTAAAAACTAATGTGGGGACAAAAAAAGAAGGTGTATCCTTATTAATAATTGAAAGTACTTCTGAAGGTTTTGAAAAAGGCCTTCCTTTTAAGAAAATAGGTATGAAAGCCCAAGATACTTGCGAATTATTTTTTGATAATGTAAAAGTTCCAAAAGAAAATTTATTAGGAGAAGAAGGCTTAGGGTTCAAAATTATGATGACAGAATTAGCTAGAGAGCGCTTAACAGTAGCGCTTCAGGCTATTGGTGGGGCAGAAGGCGCTATTGAAAAAACAATCGCATATACCTCTACAAGAACCGCTTTTAATCAACCCATTGCAGGATTCCAAAATACACAATTTAAATTAGCCGAATGTGCAACACAATTACAAGTACATCAAGCTTTTTTAGATCGCTGTACACGGTTATTATCAAATCATGAGCTCACTGCTGAAAGCGCTTCTATGGCGAAATATTCAGCAACAGAAATGCACAGTAAAGTCGTAGATGAATGCTTGCAGTTATTTGGTGGTTATGGTTATATGTGGGATTACCCCATTGCTCGTATGTACGCCGATAATAGGGTAGCCAGAATTTATGCTGGAACCAATGAAATCATGAAATTATTAATTGCTCGTGGGTTGTTTAAAGAATTGTTTCAAGAAATGAAGGCAAATAAAAAACATAATTAAATGTCTATGCCATCTTACAACTAGCTTTTTTTTTGATGCTAGCGTCCCGCAACTTCATCTTAAATAATTGTGCTTATTAATGATATTTATCATTGCATACTTTAAAAACTTACACCAAATTAGTTGTTTACATCATTGGAGAATATTAAGCACAACGTGTACTTACTATGTCTAAAATTTCAGTCATCATATTAATTGCTTTTTTAATGGAGACCACAAACGGACAAGAATCCTATAAAGCCCAAAGGGAGCTAATGGTTAATACACAATTAATAGCTAGAGACATTCATGATGTATCAACCCTAAATGCAATGCGCCGCGTTAAAAGGCATGAGTTCGTACCAGAAGTTATGAAGGCTCATGCCTATGAAGATAGACCTTTAGCAATAGGCAATAAACAGACTATTTCCCAACCCTATATTGTGGCTTATATGACTCAGGAACTTAAACTAAAACCTGACTATCGGGTTCTTGAAATTGGAACAGGTTCCGGATATCAAGCTGCAGTATTAGCAACTATTGTAGATTCTGTATATACCATAGAGATTGTTGAACCTTTGGGTATTACCGCTAGAAAACTATTAAAACAGTTGGGTTATAAAAATATTGAAGTCAGGCTAGGAGATGGGTATCACGGATGGCCTGACAAAGCACCTTTTGATGCCATTATTGTAACCGCAGGTGTTAAGGAAATTCCACCTGATTTATTAGATCAACTGGCAGAAGGTGGTAGGATGATTATTCCTGTGGGACAAAATCTGTTTCATAGAAACCTCATTCTAGCCACCAAGAAAAATGGAGAAATAAAGACACAGAAACTAATTGGAGTTGCCTTTGTCCCTTTTACAAGGAAGAAGTAATATAGTGCTTCTGTAATGTTAATGTAAACCACCTGTTTGCAAGATTCATAAATTCCCTAAAAAAAGCTTTTTGTACATTAAAGTATACACATCTCGTTACAAAATTCATCAAAAAATCATGTATCTTTAAGGTTCATTTTTAAGTTAAAAACACATTCGATCTATGAAGAACCTCACACTTATATCCTACATGCTTGTATTACTGTTTTTTGGTTGCAATGAGGTTAATCCTAAGGGCGAAAAAGAAGTGCGTAATTTTGTAAGGCAATGGAACAATGCCCACACGCAAATAAAATCACCATACCTTGAACGCTACTATATGGATGTTGTAACCTATTACGAAAAAGAGCGCACCAGAGGCCAAGTGCAGCAAGATAAAAATTTGCTATTTCAACAATTCCCAGATTATACACAACGTATTTTAAATGACGAATTAGTCATTACCAAAGAAGCAGGAAGTTATTTAGTGAAGTTCACTAAACACGTTAACTACAATGGCATTGAAGCAGATTACACCTCGAATCTTTCAGTGATAACTAAAAATGGAACTTTAAAAATACTACGAGAAGGCGTTACTAGTAATGCTAAAGATTTAGATGCTCCCATTTTTCCCTATGGTCGCGAGAGAAATCCTATCATCTCTAATAACAGGCCACTGTATGGCGATTTTAATGGCGACGGTCTATCAGACTATGCTTCTGTAATCGCTCCAGAAATAATCACCACTAATAGTACAGATGCTCGAAGCACTGATGTGGTGCAATGCAAAGGTGCATGCAACAGCGAAATCATATTTAGTAATAAAAACCTAAAAGCCATCACCATCAAAGGGGCGTACAAATCACAATTAGAAAATCTTAAAGACCTCAATAACGATGGCGCAGACGAGATTGGTTTTTGGGATATAAAACCCACAACTAAGAGCCTCTATGTTTTTAATGCTTTAAATGGCAGTTTACTTTGCGAGCCTGTTGTAATAAATACCACCGTCCATAAAAATCTGAAACTTATTGATGTTTTTAAAAAAACGGGGCCCAATAAAATTACCATAACATACAGCGCAAAAGTTAATGGAAAATGGGTCTTACAAAACGAAGTGATTACGTTAGACTAAGTGAAAAAATGATTCGAAAATTTCTTCTAAATTGAGTAAAAATGCCTATTCACTAATTTTTTAAACTGAACTGTTTTTACCGATTATAATCTATCTCGAACTTGATTTGGGGAAACTTGGGCTTTGGTAAAACCATAAATCTATTATTTAATTAACTTTATTTGTTATTCTCAAATGTTTCTCTACCATGTATGGAAGTGACGCAGGAGGTTCATGAGCACCCCTAAAACAATAAAAAACCTACAAATGAATATTCTATTTACGATATTCAACTTGTGCGATGAATAAATACCTATTTAATATAATAGACCAGCAAAGAATCAACGATAATATGAGCGAGGTGGGATTTAAGTGGACTTAATATACATTTATTTTTTCATGACTAATATCATAAAAAAAGGTATCATCTTTTACTAATTTTAGCTAATTCAAAACTTAAATTATGAAAAATTCAAACCAATCATTCATTCGCGCTATCTATTATAATGTATTTATTCTTGGTTTTTTATTTGTATTTACGGCCTGTAATAATAACCCTTCAAAAGATAAAACCAGTAAAACTGAATCAGATGATATTGTAAAAGTTGAGGAGATTTTTTGGAATGTTAAAGCTATCCATCCCAATGGAAAAAGTTTAGATGTTAAAGTCTTTGATAATGCAGGAAAATCTTTCGACGTAAAGGCCATTCAAAACTCCGATCAAGATAACTTATTAGATGTAAAAGCGTTTATAGATGGTGAGAAACTACCCGTTAAGATATTAGTGAGTAAAAGTCAATTTGCTCCTGTTGTAGCTATTACTAATAAAGGTAATGCATACAAAATTAAAGCAATAACTCCAGAAGGTGAACAAATAGAGGTTATAGGAGTTATTCGATTTGGTAATGTTGTTATTATGAAAGCCCTTACTAAAAAGGGTAAGTTCTATGGTGTAAAAGCAATTTCACCTACAGGACAGCTTAATGATGTTAAAGGCATAAAAATTAATCCACAAGAGCGAGAAATGACCTCAAGAGGTCTAAACATTTATGCACATGTTAAAGCCATGCATCCATCTGATAATGAAGATGACTTTAGAATGCCAAAAAGAAATATTACAAAAGACATATATCAAAGTAATTTTAAAAGAATTATTTGGAATATTAAGGCGGTTACTAAGGATGGTAAAAATCTAGATGTAAAAGCTTTTGATGCTGAGGGCAATACGTTTGATGTAAAAGCAACACAAGACTCTAGACAACATAGTTTTATGAATATTAAGGCCTTTGTAGACGGGGCAGAATTACCAGTAAAAATAATGCAGAGTACAGACGAATATGCACCTGTTAAGGCTATTGGATCAGACGGAACTATTTACGATGTTAAAGCGTTAACTGATGATAATGTAAAACTAGATGTAAAAGGTATCAGTCGTTCAGGCAATATAATTCATGTTAAAGCTATAAATGAAAATGGGGAGTTTTTAGGTGTTAAAGCTTTTGCTCCAGACGGAAAACTTAATGTCGTAAAAGGTATGAAGATTTTTGAAAGAGAAATAGAGATGAAAATACAAGGAAATCCAGTATATGCGCATTTAAAAGCTATTACTCAATAATCAGTTCGAGTTGTGTAAGAAATTTTTAAAACAATTAAAACAAAGCCACGATAACCTCGTAAAATTTATAATATCATTTATTAATAGCCGGTTTTTAATCAGAAATAAAAGATTAACTTATATTATGTATTACTAAGTATTGGATAATTATTAGCCAAATTTCTATTTGATAATTTGAAGTTCATGAATGCTTCGCCTAAAAATAACTATAATATAAAGAAGCCAGCGGTAATTTTACCACTGGCTTCTTCTATTAATTATCTATTTGAGAGAAAAAAAATGAATTTTTTAAGTTACTTTTGAGGGTTCATGTACATTAATTTCTCTCAAAAGTTAGCACATCTGTATCTGCATTTCCACCACTGACATCAATAAGGTTAATGATGGTGTCAGAATAACTTACAATGTCCCAATCGTCATTTAAATCCTCAAAATTATCTGTATCTGGTACTGGAAAAAAGAGGTTAAATTCTACATCACTATCATCGCTCGTAATAGACCAAGTACCATTGTAGGTTGTTGTGCCGTTTGTTGCAGTAACGGTTCCATTTGCCGAAAAGGTAAAATCGTATCCATTAAAATCGCTGGTTTCATCCTCATCAGAGTCAACTAAATTTGTAACTCTCCATGTTCCTGTCTCAGCTGTACTTTCTAATTGTTGAATGTCAATAGTATTTTTTGGACTATCGTCATCGTTTGATGAACAGGAGATTATTATTGAAAGGCTTAAAACCAATGCTACAAAGTATAAAAAAGATTTTTTCATAATTCCTAGTTATTAAAAACAGTTATCGTTTACAAATTCTAATTCATCATCATCACCAATCTCGAAACTTACTTCTGCTTCATTGTCATCGTCGTCAGACTCTACTTCAATTTCTTGTAAATTCCAAGTATCATTAATATCATCAAATCCGGGTATATTAAAAGTTACGGTAATGTTGTTGCCTGTTCCTTCAATTGACCATGTTCCACTTGCTTCCTCGTTGCCCCAAGTTACTGTTACGTTACCATCATCAGAAAAATTAAACAGATAACCACTAAAATTATCTTCTAAATCATTATCATTTCGTTCTAATTCGTCAATGTGCCAACCATCGCAAGCTGTTAAAACAGACTCTAATTGATTTGGACTACAATCATTACAATCATCATCATTATAATCGTAATCGTCGTCTTCATCACAATCGTCTTCATACTCATCAATAGCATCTTCAAGATCATCAAAATTATTTACCACAAATTCATTGCCATCAGCTAAAGTCAAGCTTATTGGAAAATCAAACCCTACAAGATCATCTTCATCAAGATCATCAATAAACTCATAAAGATCGGAGTCGTTATTAAAAGTAATGGTTGAAATAACTTCATTATTCGTATTAAATACAGAAGCGGCAATGGGATATACGAAATCTATACATTCAATATCGTCATCATCTTTATCTTCGTCATTACAATCATCTGCATAATCTTCTAACTCATTTAAACTGTTAATTTGTATTTCAGTATAGTCTGAAAGGATTATAGTTACAGGAAAATCAATATCAATATAATCATCGTCATCATCAAACTCATCTAATATGTCTTCAAGGTCATCGTAATCTGTAATATCTGTGATTGTTATAGAAACGCCATTGATGGTTGCCATAATTGGAAGTTGAATGGTGAAACAATTAGCGTTATATACGATATTGTCTACAGAACCATCATTTTTGGCGACGTTACGCATTTGTACTGCCAAATTTGTATTTACAAGTAAGACAGTTTCGGAAGGTGCATCAATAGAAAGATCATCCTCTGTTCTGCATGATGTAGTTGTGAGCAATAACGTTATTGCCAAAAATAGAATTGATTTAATAGTTTTCATAATTATTTTATTTTTTATGTTTACAAGGGTGAACAGTTTTAAAAGAATTAAAATGGCCCCTTTATACTTATAACAACTCGATATCTAAATGTCCCAAAAAAAATTATTTTTTTTATATCTTTCCAGTCTTAATATAAGAAAAACCAATCATTGGCTAAATTATTACATAAAGATGTATGCGATAAATTACGCTTTTCAAAACTCTATGAAAAGTATGCCCAAAGTTTAAGTAATATTTTATATTATAAATATGGTGATTTATTAAATCCATCAGATAAAGTACAAGATGCCTTTATTAAATTATGGGAAAATTGTGCAAAGGTAGCCCCAGAAGCTGCCAAATCATTCCTATACACCACAGCCAACAATATGATGCTTAATGAAGTGAAACATCAAAATGTAGTTTTAAAACATCAAAAAGTAAAGCCAAAGGAATATACCAATGAGTCACCTGAGTTTGTCTTACGTAAAAAAGAATTTTTAAAACGCTATGAAACAGTTTTGTCAAATTTAAAAGAAGAAGAACGCACAGCTTTTTTATTGAGTAAGGTGGATGGAAAAACCCATAAAGAAATTGCTCAAATTTTAGGAGTTACCAAAAAAGTGGCTGAACATAGAATTTATGCAGCTTTTAAACAGTTGAAAGCAGAACTTGAAGAATTTAATTAAAAATAAGTTTGGGATAATTTAAAACTTAGTTGTTTTATTAATATAACAGATTGTTATGGACAGAGAAGATTTAATAAAAAAATGGTTGGATAATGATTTAACCGAAAAAGAAGCCCAAGTTTTTGAAGCCCTTAAGCATGCCAACTTATATAAAGAAATTATTGATGAAGCTAAGCGATTTGACGGATCTTTGAATGCCAAAGTGAAACCTTTTAAAACTCTAGAAAACAAATTAGAAAACAAAACGTCTCCCTCACTTAATTGGTTAAATACAGCTATGAAAATTGCAGCTATTTTAGTAGTTGGTATTGCTGTATTTACTTTATTTGGTAAAGATAAGGTTAACAGTTTTCAAACTGAATTTGCTCAAAATGAAACCATTACATTACCTGATAACTCCCTTGTAAAATTAAATGAAGCCTCTCAACTCGAGTACAATGAATCTAAATGGGATAAAAAAAGAGCCTTAACTCTTAAAGGTGAAGCTTTTTTTGATGTAGAAAAAGGGCAACGTTTTGATGTAAGTACCGATTTTGGTAAAGTTAGTGTTTTAGGAACAGAATTTAATGTGATTTCTAGAGATAACATCTTTAAAGTTTCTTGTTTTGAAGGTCTTGTTCAAGTAGATTATAACAATGAAAGTATTCAACTTCCTGCAGGTACTGAGTTTATATTAAAGTCTGGTCAAGGTAAAAAAACTACAATTGCTATTTCAGAGCCCTATTGGCTTAAAGATATGAGTGTTTTTAAAAATACTCCTATCCACATGGTATTAAAAGATATTGAAGCCCAATTTAATGTTACCATTACTAAACAGTTTGATGAGGTTGACCTAAACTTTACCGGAGCATTTGAACACAAAGACCTTGAAAATGCATTAAAATCTGTAACACAGCCCCTTAATTTAAAATATGATATTAAAACAAATAAAGTGGTTGTAATCAAGCATGCACAGAACTAAACATCTTTTACTTTTCTTTATTCTGGCATTCAATTTCTGTTGGATTCAAAGTCAAAATAATAATCAACAAGTAGCGCTCATTTCAGTACTCGATGAGATCACCACTTTACATCATGTTACTTTTAATTATAAAGGTGGACTTCTCAAAGATATTAGTGTTTTGCCTGTTTCTAAAAATTTGAGTTTAGCGGTTAAACTTAAAAACCTAGAACGCCAAACCAACTTGCTTTTTACAAAAATTAGTGATGTGGTTATTAGCATTACCGAAGTCATTACCATTTGTGGCTATCTAAAAGACGTCTCTAAAAACCCGTTATCAGGCGCTACTATTCATGGCACTACAGGTTATTTTATAAGTGAAGACTCTGGTTATTTTGAAATAAAGGTCACTTCTTTAGAAGCCATGCTTAAAATCCAGTTTATAGGTTTTAAAACCATAGAACGTAAAGCTCAATTTTTTAATTTAGACTCATGTGAATCTATCGTTATGATCGAAGAACATCAAATCATCAGTCCCATAATAATAAACGGTTATCTTGTTTCTGGTATCGATAAAAGACAAGATGGGAGCACCTTAATTGATTACGGTAAATTTAGTCTCTTACCTGGACTTATTGAATCTGATGTACTACAAACTGTACAAGCTTTACCAAGCGTTTTAAGTATTGATGAAACCGTTTCTAACATTAATATTAGAGGTGGTTCTCACGACCAAAACCTCATTCTTTGGGATGGCATTAAAATGTATCAATCTGGCCATTTTTTCGGACTTATTTCAAGTTTCAACCCATTAATTACTAAAACCGCCAACGTTATAAACAACGGAACTGATGCGGCATTTAGTGATGGTGTTTCAGGATCAATACTCATGCAATCCGATACTGATTTACAATCGAAACTTAAAGGGTCTTTAGGTATCAATCTATTAAATGCAGATGCCTTTGTGGATGTGCCGGTAGGAGAGAAGTCATCCCTTCAAATCGCTGGAAGAAAATCGTTAGACGACATTTATAGAACACCTACTTATAAAAGTTATTTTAATCGTGTTACTCAAAACACAGAAGCGCAATCTAACGTTTCTGAAGTGAGTAATTCTAATCAAGTTTTCGATTTTTATGATACGTCATTCCGATGGATATACAAACCAACAGATAAGGATGTTATTCGTTTAAACTTCATACTCATCAATACTAATTTAACTTTTGACGAAACCGCGGTAGTAAATAGCAATTTAGAAACCCGAGAGAGTCGTGTATCTCAAAAAAGTATTGCTGCAGGATTGGACTACCGAAAGGATTGGAATGACAACTTTAACACCGCTATAAATATTTACAATACAGATTACAAACTGCAAGCCATTAATGCTAATATTCTTGCTAATCAGCGCTTTTTGCAAGAAAATGTGGTTTCTGAAACAGCTATTAAACTAGACAATACGTTTCAATACAGTTTATGGGATTTTAACTTGGGCTATAACTTTGTGGAGACAGAAGTTGTGAATTTAAACGATATTGATGTACCCCTATTTGTAAGAAGAGACTCTGAAGTTCTTAGAGAACACGCAGTTTTTGGTCAGACGCGTTATGAAACTGCAAATAAAAATTTCTCGATAAAATCTGGAGTTCGAGTGAATTATATTAATAAGTTTAACGAGCTTATAGTAGAGCCACGTTTAAGTATCCGTAAAACTGTAGGTTCTCATTTTGAAGTTGAAGCTTTAGGCGAATTTAAACATCAAAATATATCACAGATCGTCAATTTTCAAAATGATTTTTTAGGAATTGAAAAAAGGAGATGGCAGCAAACGGATAATGATAGCATACCCATATTAAAAAGTAAACAAGCCTCCTTAGGTTTTCTTTATAAAAATAAAGGCTGGCTGGTTGACGCTAAAGCATACCTTAAAACGGTAGATGGCATTACAACTCAAAGTCAAAGTTTCACAACCAAATATGAACTTGAACGTGCAAAAGGCAGTTATGATGCTTATGGTGTAGAATTATTACTTAGAAAAAAAATAAAAAATCTTAGTAGCTGGTTAAGTTATGCCTATATGAATAACAATTATACCTTTGAAACACTTGAAGAGACTCAATTTCCAAGTAATTTCGATATTACGCATTCCATAACTTTTGGTAGCACGTTTAGTAATAAAAACTTGAAACTTTCAGCTGGTGTTAATTACAGAACAGGCAAACCAACTTCTATACCGTTAATGGGTAATGAAGTTGCTAATAATATTGTTAATTTTGATGTTGCAAACAATCAACGACTACTAGATTACCTTCGTATTGATGCTTCTGTTCTTTATAAATTTTATATTAGTAATACGTTTCGTTCTGAAATTGGGGCATCGGTTTGGAACCTTTCTAATAGAGTCAATCCAATTAACAATTACTTTAGGATTGATAATAACGATAATACGTTACAATTTTCTAGGTTTTCACTCGGTCGCACTTCAAACGCTGTATTTCGTATCTACTTTTAATGGTTTTTATTTTTATTTCGCGTTTGCCGGTTCGTTGGGTTTTCCATTAAGACTGATAAGCATCATTTTTTTTGGTCGTAAAATCAACTAGTTTTGATTCTATGCAACACACACAATTCCTAAAATTAGTTGCTTATGAAATGAGCAGTTACTCAATAAAAATTTCGCTAAATAAGTTTATTACTCACTGGGTATTAAAAATTCTTATTGGCTTTATTATATTGGGTTGTTCATCGACAAAAAAAATAAAGCATAAAACAAATCCTTTGGTTTCATATCAAAATGTAACACCGCTATCGAATACTAATGGTTCATTAACACAAATCCTTACTGGTACAAAAGAAAACAAAATGATATCAGAGGCTATTTTAACAGAGGAATTTATAAATTCTAATATTTTAGATAAAAAAAGTCCGGTGGCTGGTAAGATAGTAGAAAATTATCTAAACAGTGAAAACAAAGAGCCTAATGGTCATTGTCTTTCTGTAAGCAAAGGGCGTTTTGAACAAGCATATATGGAGGTTTATGGTCATTCATTTTATCAAGATCTACCGGACAGTATGGCCTCAAAATTCTACACCCCTAAACAAGTTTTTAATATCCTTTACGCCTCCGCTTCAGAAATATCAGAGGGTTGGTGGAGCCTTCCAGAAAAATATAGGGGCAAGGGCAATGCAGGTGCTATTGCTTATGCTGGTATGGGTACTTTGGTTGATTCATCAGGAATTTGGAATGGCCAATTAAGACCAGGAGCACTCATGCAAGTTTGGTGTCATAAAGAAGATTATGTAAAGGTAGTGCAAGGTGTAAATGTTAAAAAACTTGATCCATATGGACATTCGTTCATTTTCATAAGCTATGTGTTTAATAAAAAAAATGAAATTACAGGACTTAACATTGCCGATCAAGGTTTTCAAAGCTACAGACCTGTAGTACCTCGTGACTATGACGTTTGGTGGGCGGTAAATCTTAGTATCTAAAGGAGAAAATATATTAGTAAAATAAAAATTTAACATTTTTAATGTAATTACTTTTTATCTAATACGTTAGAAACATGTATTTTAAGCCAAAAATCTATAAAAACCATGATGTTATTTTATGCTCTACTATTTGTTTTAGGTTTTATAAACGAAATACCGTCTAAGATAGACAAGGTGGAAAAACATGTCCTTGTTACTGGAAATCCCTTGCCTATAATGGAAAACATGAATTTTAAGGAAGGAATACCTTTAAAGTTTAAAACAGATTTAGATAGTATTGCTATTTCTTATGCTGGTACCAAAGTAGATTCGGGTAAACTTCGTTTGCGTTTAAAAGAAGGCCTACGACTGGGAACTATTAATTTTGGTAACATTAAAACAGCTTTCACGAATCAATTAGTTGATAAGATTATACCTCATTGGTACGGTACGCCATGGAGTTTTGGTGGACATACAGCTATACCTAACCAAGGTGAAATTGCATGTGGTTATTTTATATCAACCACCTTGCGTGATATGGGTATAAACCTTAATCGGTATAAATTGGCTCAAAAATCACCTATTGATGAGGCTAAAATGATTAGTTGTGGCTCGGTAATAAATAAGATTGTTCAGGATACACCTCAAAAGGCCTTTGAAGATATTGATCGCTTAACGAAAGAAGGGCTTTATTTTATTGGTTTTGACCAGGGACATGTGGGCTATCTTTTAAAACGTGAGGGCAAACTATTTCTCATCCATTCCAACTATTTTTCTCCTGCCTTCGTTTGTATCGAAACCCTCAAAGAGTCTCGAGTTTTTAAGCATTTTACAAAATTTCACCTTGTAGATATTTCTCATAACGATATCCTTTTGCAGCGTTGGTTAGAAAATAGTACTATATTGTAATATCTTACAATACGTGAATCTCCTAAAAAGTTGATTTTAACTTATAGTTATATATTTTTCTCTTTATGATTACAATAAAACTCACTTTTTTAATGTTACAAAGACATTTTATATAATGTCTGATTATAATTCTTTTTCTGAATTATAATTTATATTATGTAAAATAGGATTTAAAATAAACTACACTACTTTCTATTGTATTATAAAAATTGATACTCAATCAATTTATTATAATAGTATGTCAAATAGAATTTTCTAATATGAAAAACCACACTCTACTTCTAAAATGTGGTTTAGATAAATTTAACTAATATTATAGCCATTCCAGAAAATACTGCATCATTTCTTCTTTTAATTCATAATGCATTTTAATATACGTTCGCATATCATCTTTTAATGTATGTTGCTCAGTACGTAAACGACCATCAATATTTTCATTATAATCTGCGGTATGTATATTATTCAATTTATTTTTACAGCGATGCATCAATTTTGAAATAGCTGCTTTTTCAATCATAATTCTATTTTGAAAATTTTCTAATGGTATGGTTGCCCGCTTTCCAAATTCTCTACCTGCTATTTCTTCTAGCTTTTCTTCAAACGTATCCATTTCATTAAAATGAAAACGTAATTCTCTTCTCCAAGTTTCTAAATTGAACTTTAAATCACTTAAATATGATATTTTAGTTTGCATATGATTTGATTTATATATTAAACTTCTATTATTTCTAATTGCTTTACTAAGTCCATTTGAACATTTGTTGGTACTGGTTGATACGACGCAAACGCGGTAATAAATGTTGCTCGACCTTGTGTTAACGAACGTAAATCTGTTGAATACCCATATAATTCTGCTGCTGGTGTTAGAGATTTTAAAATTTGATAGTTATTATGACTTTCAATCCCTTGTATGATAGAACGTCTGGATTGTAAATCGGTCATCACACTCCCAATCATGTCTTCGGGTACTTTTACTATTAATTCATTAGTGGGTTCAAGTAATTTTGGGTTTGCTTTTAAGAAGGCTTCTTTAAAGGCATGTGCGCCTGCTATTTTAAAAGAAATATCGTTTGAATCTACAGAGTGCATTTTACCATCATAAACCATCACACGGATGTCCCTTATAAAAGATCCTGTTAAAGGGCCATCTTCCATAACTTCTAAAATGCCTTTCTTTACTGATGGTAAATAACGCTGATCGATAACGCCACCAACAATACAATTATAAAAAACAAGCTTCCCGCCCCATGGTAAATCTACTTCTTCTTTACCTCTTAAACTAAAACCTTCTGGTTCAGGCATACCTTCAAACCAAGGTTCTATTTTCATGTGTACTTCTCCAAATTGCCCAGACCCACCAGATTGCTTTTTGTGCTTATAACTTGCTTGAGACGTGCGCTGAATAGTTTCTCTATACGTTATTTTTGGCTTTTCAAATTTAGCTTCAATACCGTAAACATGTTTTAAAGTCCAGTCTATTGTGGCTAAATGTAATTCGCCTTGACACCCTAATAATTGTTGTTTGGATTCTTTTGAGTATTCTAAAACAGCTGATAAATCTTGACTATGGATTTTTTTAAGTGCATCAATCAATTTTTCTTCATCCTTTTTTTCTGTAGCTAATACACTTTTTTTAATTCTTGGTTTCGGAAAATTGATGGGTTTTATGGTGGTTTTACTTTTTGTATCTCTTAACGTATCGTTTGTATCTGTAAATTTTAATTTTAGAGTGGCTCCAATATCGCCTACGGTTAATTTTGTAACCGGTTGCCGCTCTTTACCATCCATGATAAACAGCTGATTAATAATTTCGGTTTCGTCATTTCTTGGGTTTATCAATTTATCATTAACTTTAACTTCTCCCGATTTGACTTTAAAAAAAGTAATCTGACCTAGATTAGGCTGATGAATGGTTTTAAAAATAAACAAAGACGTTGGCGCATCAACCGATCTTTTTAAGGTTTCGCCTTCAACACTTTGTTCTTCATTTAATTCGGATGCCGCTGGTGCTACATTATCAATAAAGCCCATTAATCGGCCTGTTCCCATATCATGCAATGCAGATACGCAGAATACAGGAAATAATTCATGATTTAACATACCGGCTTTTATGCCTTGCCGCATTTCATCTTCATTAAGCGTACCTTTTTCAAAAAATAATTCTAATAATTCATCATCATTTTCGGCTGCTTTTTCAACCAGCTCATTATGAAGTTTATTGGCGAGTTCTAAATATTCATCTGGAATACTTAATTTTTCCGGCTTACCCCCTTCAGGTTTGAACTTGTAGAGTTTCATTTTTAAAACATCAATAATTCCTTGAGCACCATCAATTTTTATAGGGAATTGTATTTTTACAGCATGGTTACCTACCAACTCATTAATACGCTTATAACTCTCTTCAAACTTTAAATTGGGATGATCGATTTGGTTTATTACAAATAAAGTCGCCTTTCTATAGGTGTCAATATAATTCCAAATAATTTCAGTCCCTACTTCTACCCCTTGTCTACCATTAATTACAGTTACAATAGTATCTGCAACACTTATAGACGAAATAATTTCACCAATAAAATCATCTAAACCAGGCGTATCTATAATATTTATTTTATAATTACGCCACTCGGTGTGTAACGGAGTGGCGAATATAGATGCGTCTCTTGTATGTTCAATCTCATGGTAATCTGAAACTGTATTATGATTTTCTACAGTGCCTCTTCTATTTATAAGACCAGCTTCAAACAACATGGTTTCAGACAAGGTTGTTTTACCACTATGATGAGCTCCTACAAGCACAATATTTTTTATGTGTTTTTCATCAAATACTTTCATGTTTCATGGATTAAAAATTCATCTTATAAAACTAACTGATATATATATTGAAAAAAATGACTTTTGTCATTATAACCGAAGTAAGCACAAACTTTACCTGTTAAATATGTTAATTACTTTTTTCGATAGAATTTCTAACTTATATTTGTAATCCCCTTTATCTGTCAAGAATTATGAAAGAAAAAAACACTGAAAAACCTGCAAAGTCGCGTTTGCAGCTTTTGCATCAATATTACAGTTACACGGGCTTCTATACATTTGTATGGCAAGCTATTATAAAAGCATTACCATATATTATAGCTATAGTTATTGCAGTCTATACACTCAATCATTTTTTTAATATAAATGCGGCATTAGTTCAAATAACTGAAATTCTACCATCTTACGGTGTTTTAAGTTTCTTTTTTGTATCAGAAACGCTCTTAGGGTTAGTTCCTCCAGAAATTTTTATTGCTTGGGCAGGTAAAATGTTTAGTCCTTGGTTTTTTTTAACCTTATTGGCTATTCTATCCTATGGTGGCGGTTTGGTGTCTTATTGGATGGGAAGAACCATAACAAAAACACCTTCCGTTCATAATTATTTAGAAGTAAAAATGGAAAAGCAACTCAAAAACTCTAAAAAATGGGGTGGCTTTCTTATTATGGTTGGAGCTGTTTTGCCTCTACCCTTTTCAATAGCCTGTATTGCTGCTGGAATCATAGAATTTCCTTTTAAAAATGTAATGCTTTATGGGTCATTAAGGTTTGCAAGATTTGCTATTTACGGACTCATCATTTTTAATGTCTTATAAAAATCTTTTTTGTATTTCATTCTCCTGAATCCCTAGAAACTATTCTACATAAACTAAGTGTATGTGGTTTTTCTAGTTTATTTTTGAAGAAAAATAAATCAGTATGTTTTCTTCATTAAATATATTTAGAATTGTTGCCCTCTTAGAAGGTGTTTCATATTTATTACTTTTATTTATAGCAACACCTATTAAGTACTTAGTAAACGACCCACAATATGTTAAGCTTTTAGGCATGCCTCATGGTCTCTTATTTGTTGCTTATGTGGCATTAGCAGTACTCTTTAAAAAGCAATTTTCCTGGAATAATAAAACATTTTTAATAGTCCTTTTAGCAGCTATAATTCCTTTTGGAACCTTTTATATAGACAGAAAATATCTTAAACCGTTAAGTGAAAATGGATAAATTAAAACATTTGGCATACGACTATTTTATCAGTGTTGGTCTTTCTGAACAAGCTGCAGAATATCTTAACATGGGTATCCTGCTATTGGGTTTACTATTAATAATCGTTATTATCGACTTAATTATTAGAAAACTTATAATTAGTACCTTTTCGCAATTTGCTTCACGCTCTAAAACAAATTTTGACGACCTCTTAGTGTCTAATAAAGTGCCTAGAAACATAGCACATATTATCCCGCTGTTAATTGCTTTAGAATTTGTTCCTCAAGTATTTACAGATTTTTATGATTTTGAAACAATTATAGAAAAAGGGTTGAAAGTATTCGCTATAATCTTAACACTATGGATTGCTAGAAGCCTTTTAAATACATTAAAAGATTATCTAAAAACACTGCCGCGTTTAAAAGATAAACCCATAGATAGCTACATTCAGGTATTTATGATTTTTGCTTGGTTAGCAGGTATTATGTCTGCCATTGCTTTAGTAACAAATATTCCATTTTTACAGTTTGTTACCGGAATGGGTGCCATATCTGCTGTTGTTATTTTAGTTTTTAAAGATACTATTCTAGGGTTTGTAGCTAGTATCCAAGTGTCTATTAACGATATGGTAAGAATTGGCGACTGGATAACCTTTGAAAAATATGGTGCCGATGGTGATGTTATTGAAATAAATCTAGCCACCGTTAAAGTTCAAAATTTCGATAAAACCATTACAACCATTCCAACGTATGCTTTAATTTCAGATTCGTTTAAAAACTGGCGAGGTATGACAAGTTCTGATGGAAGACGCATCAAAAGAGCTTTATTAATTAAACAAACCAGTGTTAAATTTTTGAGTGATCATGAAGTTGAAAAGTTGAAAGATATTCAATTCATTGCGGCTTATTTAGAAACGCGGCAAAACGATATTAAATCCTATAATAGCGCTAATAACGTTAATAAGAAACTTCCAATAAATGGTAGAAATTTAACGAACCTAGGTGTTTTTAGAAAGTATATTGATACCTGCTTAAACAAGCATTCTGGAATCAATAAAGATATGATGATAATGGTGCGTCAATTAGCACCAACAACACAAGGTATTCCTTTAGAAATATATGCCTTTAGTAGTGATAAACGATGGGCTAATTACGAATACATCATGTCTGATATTTTCGATCATTTAATTGCAGCAATTCCGTATTTTGAATTGGAACTATTCGAACTACCGAGCCATTCAAGTTTTAAAGCTTAAAGGTATATTATTCTATAATAAGCTTAGATTTAATGCTTTCGTTAATTTTTAAAACATAAATTCCAGAATTTAAATTCTTAAGATTTAGTTCAACTTCATTTGGTCCATTATAGGTATTATCTAATAACATTTTACCTAATACCGAGTAAAGTTTAATAGTAATAATTTGACTCCCTTTAATCGTTAATTGTCTTGAAGACTTTAGTGGATTAGGAAATATACTAAACGACTGATTTCTATTTTTATCTTTGACAGCTAATGCGCTACCTATATTTTCTTTTAAAGCAACTACTAAAGTTGTTCCAGTGTTAAAATTCACACTATTTCCAGCAGCATCCATTTGGTTTCCATTATTTGTATTATTAGGATGTTGAATAGACATAAATAGAAACTTATAATCTGGTGTAAATGTTATCCCAGTAGGCTCAGAACCCATAGGTGTACTTCCAAATAGTTCAACATCAGGACTAGCTTGAGTGTGTCCATTTTTAACTACCCACATATAACCATTTCCTCCATCTTGTAATACCCATAAATTCCCTTCACCATCAAAAGCCAAATTATCATTTCCATTTCCCCATGGTGTAGAAGTTATCGAAGTTCCATCATCAATATCATAACTCATACCACCAACATAAGTTTCCATTATTACAGTAGAAGCAGAGGTTTCAAGTATATCAGAATCTGAGAATCTATAAACACGTCCTTCTCCTTTAACAGCAAAGTATATCATGCCGTCTGGACCAATTTCAACATCTTCAATACCATTAAATATAGTTGCATCTAATCCTGATGCACCAGATTGGGTTAAAGTACTATTTCGCTCTGCTTGGTTTGAGTTTGCTAAAAGCATCCAACTTCCTACCCCATTTTTAAGCCCTTTAAAAACATAAAGTTTTCCGCTACTTAAATCCTGAGCCGTATCGGCTACAAATTTATAAAGATAACCAGGGTTAGAATCTGCACCTTGATATACGGTTCGCTCATTAATATGAATTGCTACATTTTCATGAGCAAAGTTACCCATAGCATAATGCTTACCAACTACCGTTTTGGTAGCTGGGTTAATTTCTACATTCCAACCAAGGTCATTATAGCCATCAAATGGAGGGAATGTATCAGGAATACTAGCTTCTTCACAGCTAATAACTGTTCCCCAAGTAGTTACAGTACCTGAGCAATTGGCAGCAGTACCTCCTACACTTGAGAAATCTATAGTTTGTGACGCTGTTTTTTCCCATAGCTTTGAAGTTGTATTAAAGTAAATATCTAATATGGTTACACCTCCTCCCCCTCCAAAAGGTGGTGGAGCATCTTCAGAATTAACACTAAGATAACCATTTATACTACTACCAGCAATGGGTACATATCCAGTAAAATCAGGTTTTGTTAGCATATTCCCCCCTGCTGTTAAAACATCTCCTACTTTTATTATGCTTTGAAAATCATGACTTGAAGGTAATACAAATCCAGAAGTTTGGGTTGTTGGTGTAATAGATATGAAATCACCAATATCTTGTCCATTAACACTTTGAAGAACGAGTATAAATAATATCAAAGTAAATTGTAAAATTATTTTCATGTGCATTAAGTTAAAGTTTAAAAGTAATTTACAAAAAAATATGGCTTTAATATAAATCTCTTTAAATAATTTTAGAAAACAAGAAACCCTGTAAAGTTATCATTTCACAAGGTTTCAAATTATAATTTAATCTAAGTTTAGATATTACTAGCCAGCCAATCTCCTACTTCTTTAGTACCATAAGCTTTTCCGCCATCCGCTAGATCTTCAGTAACAATTCCTTTCTCTAAAGCACTGTTTACAGCTTCTCTAATAATTTTACCTTCTTCTTGTAACCCAAAGTTTTCAAACATCATAGCTGCCGATAATACGGTTGCCATTGGATTAGCAATATTCAAACCAGTAGCCTGTGGATAAGACCCATGAATAGGTTCAAATAAGCCTATATCAGACCCTAAAGATGCCGATGGCATTAATCCCATAGACCCAGAAATAACCGAAGCTTCATCCGTTAAAATATCACCAAATAAGTTTTCAGTAATCAATACATCATAGCTATTAGGCCATTGAACCAAACGCATCGCCACAGCATCAACAAACTCATAACTCACTTCAACCTCAGGATAATCTTTTTCCATCGCTTGAACCGTTTCTCTCCATAATCTTGAGGTTTCCAAAACGTTCGCTTTATCCACACAACATAATCGTTTAGAACGTGTCATGGCCAATTCAAAACCTTTTTTCGCTAAACGTTGCACTTCAGCACGTGTATAAACACAGTTATCAAAAGCGGTTTCTCCACCATCTCTTCTACCCTTTTCACCAAAGTAAATACCACCAGTAAGCTCACGTAAAAAAACCAAATCAGTCCCTTCAATACGCTCTCTTTTTAAAGGCGATTTATCTAATAACGATGGGAATGTAAATGTTGGACGCACATTAGCAAACAAGCCTAAAGCTTTACGCATTTTCAACAAACCTTGCTCCGGACGTACCTTTGCTGACGGATCATTATCAAAACGAGGATGCCCAATAGCACCAAATAACACAGCGTCCGAATTTTTACAAATCTCATGAGTTTCATCTGGGTAAGGCTCACCAACAGCATCAATCGCCGCAGCACCAGTTAAAGCTGGTTTCCATGTAATCTCATGTCCAAATTTCTCAGCAATAGCATCACTCACTTTCACTGCTTGATCTATAACCTCTGGTCCAATACCGTCTCCGGCTAAAAGCGCAATATTTAATTTCATTATATATTAATTTTAATTCTTTTATTCTTTTGGCGTTTCTTTTTACTCATACCTACAAGGTTTCCAAAACCTTGCAGGATCGCAAAAAGTCGGGCTTTCACTACTCGCTCTCTGCGAGGAGCTCAAACAAACCGTTCAATCCCTAACGCGGGTAAGTCTGCAGAAAACTGTCTTCAATCAAAAGTCAAACTTATCCGCATACAAGCTAAATTCCGTCTCCCGTAAACCGTCATCTGTCAATTTTCAACTCACCACAATATTCAACATCTTTTCCGTAGCCTTAATAGCCGAAACTGTTTGGTCGCTATCCAAACCTCTAGTCTTAAACTCCTTTTCAGCATTTTTCCAAGTAATAATTGTTTCACATAGCGCATCCGAGTTACTTCCAGGAGGAATTCTCACCGCATAATCTATCAACTTGGGTAATACTACGTTTTTCTTTTTAAATATACTTTTAAGGGCATTCATAAACGCATCAAACTGCCCATCACCTTGAGCGTGTTCTTCAAAAGTGTCATCTTCAATAGTAATAGACACCGTAGTAGAAGGTTTTAAACCTTTAGAGTGCGTTAAAACATAAGAATTTACAGTTACTTTCTCTTCATACGTTCTATCTAAAACATCAGAGATAATATAAGGTAAATCCTCTTTAGTAACCACCTGTTTTTTATCGCCTAATTCTATAATACGTTGGGTTACTTTCTTTAAATCTTCATCATCCAGTTGCAATCCTAATTGTTGCAAGTTCTTTTGAATATTGGCTTTTCCAGACGATTTTCCTAAAGCATATTGGCGTGTTCTACCAAAACGCTCAGGCATTAAATCACTGAAATATAAATTGTTTTTATTATCACCATCAGCATGTATTCCAGCAGTCTGCGTAAATACATTGGCACCAACAATAGGTTTGTTAGCAGGAATCATAACCCCTGAGAAATTTTCAACCAACTTACTTACTGTATAGAGCATCTTTTCATTTACACCAATTTTAACATCAGGCATAAAATCGTTAATCACAGCAATGGTACTCGACATTGGTGCATTTCCAGCTCGCTCTCCCATACCATTTACAGTTAAGTGCAAACCATCTGCACCAGCCCTTAAGCCTTCCATAGCGTTTGATACGCCTAAGTCGTAATCGTTATGGGTATGGAAATCAAAATGTAAATCTGGATAGGTGTCTTTTATTTCTTTTATAAAATCGTAAGATTCTTTAGGTGTTAAAACACCCAAAGTATCAGGAAGCATAATTCTTTCAATATTTTGAGTTTTCAAAAAATCTAAAAACTCGAATACATAGGCTTTAGAATTTCGCATCCCATTGCTCCAATCCTCTAAATATACATTTGTAGCAATACCTTTTTCAGAAGCTAATGAAATCACTTCTTCTATGTCGCCAAAGTGCTGATTTGGAGTTTTTTTAAGCTGATGAGTTAAATGATTTAATGAGCCTTTAGTGAGTAGGTTCTGAACCTTGGCACCAGCATCAATCATCCAATCAATAGAAACCCCTTTATCAACAAAAGTTAAAACTTCAACCGCATTTAAATACCCATTTTCAGAGGCCCAATCCGTAACATCTTTTACCGCTTGAAGCTCACCTTCCGAAACTCTAGCCGATGCAATTTCAATACGGTCAACTTTTAATTCTTCAAGTAAAAGTTTGGCAATAGTAAGTTTTTCTGAAGCAGAAAACGACACTGTCGAGGTTTGTTCACCATCGCGCAATGTCGTATCCATTATTTCTATGTGCTTTACACCCATTGTTTAAAAAGGACGGGATTCTGTAAATGTCTCTATCTCATTCTTCATGCTTTGTAAATAGTCTATATCATCAAAACCATTTAACATGTTCCCCTTCTTATAACCATTAATATCAAAAGATTCTTGAGTTCCTGATGATAACAAGGTAATCGTTTGTTTTTCTAAATCAATCTCTAATTCAGTATTAGCATCTGCATAAATAGCTTCAAAAATCTCAGTAGCAAATTCTGGACTAATTTGTACTGGCAATACACCAATATTCAAACAGTTATTCTTAAAAATATCTGCAAAGAAACTAGACACTACACAACGAAATCCATAATCGTATACTGCCCATGCAGCATGCTCTCTAGAAGAACCAGAACCAAAATTCTTTCCTCCTAATAAAATTTTCCCTTTGTAAATAGGATTGTTTAAAACAAAATCTTGCTTAGGCGTGTTATCTCCATTATATCTCCAATCACGAAATAAGTTATCTCCAAAACCTTCTCGCTTTGTAGCTTTCAAAAAGCGTGCTGGTATAATCTGATCGGTATCCACATTCTCAATTGGCAATGGAACTGCTGTACTTGTAAGTGTTGTAAATTTATCGTAAGCCATTTTTATTTGCTTTTTGCCATTAGCTATTAGCCGTTGGCGAATATTAATGTAAATTTTATAATTAGTTGCTAAATTTAGCTAAAGGCCAACAGCCAAAAGCTAACAGCTATTTTAAAGTAATTCTCTTGGATCAGTTACAACTCCTGTTACTGCAGCAGCTGCCGCAACTAACGGACTTGCTAACAAGGTTCTTGATCCGGGTCCTTGACGCCCTTCAAAGTTTCTGTTTGATGTACTTACTGCATATTTACCTGCAGGTACTTTATCATCATTCATTGCTAAACAAGCAGAACAACCTGGTTCTCTTAAAACAAAACCAGCTTCTTCAAAAATATCGAGTAATCCTTCTTCTTTAATTTTAGCTTCAACAACATGTGATCCTGGAACCAACCAAGCGGTAACGTTGTCAGCCTTTTGTCTCCCTTTTACAATAGATGCAAATGCTCTAAAATCTTCAATACGTCCATTAGTACAACTACCAATAAATACGTAATCGATTTTCTTACCAATCATCTGATCGTTTTCAGCGTAGCCCATGTAAGCTAAAGACTTATCATAAGTTGCTTTCCCGCCTTCAACAGACTCAGCAGTAGGAATATTGTTAGAAATACCCATTCCCATACCTGGATTTGTACCATAAGTAATCATTGGTTCAATATCACTAGCATCAAAAGTTAATTCTTTATCAAAAACTACATCATCATCAGTTTTTAAGGTTTTCCAGTATGCCATAGCCTTATCCCAATCTGCACCTTTAGGTGTTTTTGGACGCCCTTTAATATAATCAAATGTTTTTTCATCTGGAGCAACCATCCCACCACGTGCACCCATCTCAATAGATAAGTTACACACCGTCATACGACCTTCCATAGTCATGTTTTCAAAAACATCTCCAGCATATTCAACAAAATATCCTGTAGCACCAGAAGTGGTTAATTTAGAAATTATATATAAACCTACATCTTTAGGTGTAACGCCTTTATGTAATGCACCATTAACACTAATACGCATTTTTTTAGGCTTAGGTTGCATGATACATTGTGTAGTTAACACCATTTCAACTTCCGATGTACCAATACCAAACGCAATAGCTCCAAAAGCTCCGTGCGTTGATGTATGTGAATCTCCACAAACAATAGTTGCTCCTGGAAGTGTAATACCATTTTCTGGTCCTACAACATGCACAATACCATTATTTTCGTGACCTAATCCCCAGTGACTAATACCGTACTTATTTGCATTAGTTTCTAATGTTTTTAATTGATTAGCAGATAATGGATCTTTAACAGGTAAATGCTGGTTAATAGTTGGCGTGTTATGATCTGCCACAGCAAATGTGCGCTGAGGATATAATACACTTAAACCTCTACTTTCTAATCCTACAAAAGCCACAGGACTTGTAACTTCGTGAATTAAATGACGGTCTATATACAACACATCTGGTCCATCTGCAATGCTTCTTACAACATGTGAATCCCATACTTTGTCAAACAATGATTTGCTCATAAATAATTTAAATTTTAAAAAGGTATACAAAGTTAAATTTAATTACAGATAATCGAAACTTTAGACCACATTGATATCTTATTTTTATAAAATATATAATGGACGCATTAATAATTGCATTATATGCAATAAAAACAAAAAATTGATTACAATTTTTAAAGAGAAATGCAGACATTATCTTCTCTGGTCGTCATATTTAAAAAAATTAAAACAGATAATTAAAAATTGAATGTTAATAACCTCGTTAACAATTATAAAGCTTACGAGCACAATCAAGGACTAATAATCGATATTTTTATTGAAAATCTACTCAAATGAACTCAAGACAATTTAGCGCTAAACAGATTCGACCAGAAATTTTAAGCGCAACTATTAATGATAATATGAGTGCTGATGAGCGTTTTCAAAATTTAGTATTACGCCCAGTTATTAAATTTCAAAATAATTTGCTTGTTGAAGTTTTTAGAAACTACATCGCAAAACACAAATCTGTTTTTTATGATTTATCTTTAGAAAAGCGCACGATTTATATTGAAAATGCGATTCAAAAAGACATGAAGCTTCGTAACTCAATGAAAGGCATGATTATAGGACTTTTTACTGTTGAAGAATATCTTATTTACATTCAAAACTCTTCGGCCTTAAATAAGCGTATGATGAATATTGTTAAGGAACGACTTTTAAGTCACATCCAATTATTTGAGAAACCTGAGTTACTAACTGCGGTTTAATCAATCATAGAAACACCATTTAAATCTGTTGTAAGCACATCGCTCATATAATCAAAAAATGGGCGAATGGCTTTAAATGCTTCATCAACTTCATTTAAAAAATTAGCATCTAATATTTCTTTGTCTGTATACTTTTTAGTGAAAATATATTGTTTTTTCTTAATTAAATCTATGGCTTTATGATCTTTAGTAAAGCCTCTTGGAGCAGATTTAACTTCATCTCCAACAAAGGAATCTCCCCAAATACTATTGAATTTTTTATTAGATAAAATGTCTCGGATTTCAGAATCGTCCATTTCAAATTCTTTACGAATACGTAACAAATCTACTTTAGCTGGTTCCCAAAAACCTGTCGCAATAAACGATTCATTATTTGGTTGGATGTGCAAATAATAACCACCTCTTAACCTAGGTTTTGTTCTATGAAACGAACCACCAAAATGAGTTTTATAAGGGCTTTTGTTTTTTGAAAAACGGACGTCGCGATAAATTCTGAATATTTTTAGCTTATCGATATCATCATGGGTGTTCAGGTTTTCTAAAATCGAATTATAAACATCCTTTACCTGCTTTTCAATAGCCTTAAATTCTGGTTTATGCTCATTAAACCAATCGCGGTTATTATTCTTTTTTAATTTTTTGAAAAATGAAAACACATTTTTTGAAAAAGCTAAACTCATGATTCTATATTTTTTTATAAAGCTACAAAAGCTTAGGTGTTATTCAAATTCTATTTTGTTAAGAATTAGTCCTGAAGCTGGAGCTATATAATCCATTTTAATATTACTATCTGGTTTTAAGCTTGTTTCTATATCTTGGAGTGATAACTTGCCTTTACCCAAATCTATAAGCGTACCCATCATTAACCGGATTTGATTTCTCATAAAACCCTTACCTCTAACTTTCAAAATAAAAGACTGCTTCGGAAAATAATTTGCGGTATAAATTATATTATTAATTATTTCACAGGTTAAAATGGTTCTAGTATAAATGCCATTATCCGTAGGTTTGTAACAGTAGGATCTTAAATAATGTTCACCTTCAAAAAGTTTAGCACCTTGTTTCATGATATCAATATCTAAATCATCAAGAATGGTCGTCATTATGGGAGCACAAAACGGATGACATTTTTCACCATAAGTAAATAAATATAAATATTCTTTAACTTTTGAGTGATTAATAATATTGAAATTTTCATCAACTTCTTTAATATTTAAAGCCCGAATATCTTGTGGTAAGTTATAATTAAACAATTCTAAAAAAGCATCTTGGTCTTCGATAGGTTCTTTTAAAAATAGCTCAAAAGCTGCACTTTCGGCTGATACCATGGCGTCGGTCCTTCCTGAGCTTAAGCTTTTAAAATACTTGCCTTCTAAAATAAAATTCAACGTTCGGTCTACCATTAAATGCAAGGTTTTTACATCGGGCTGTTTTTGCCAACCATGAAACCGATAGCCTAAATATTGAATGGTAATAACATAGAAATACTTTTTCATTTTGAATATTTAAAGGCTTTGAAATTACTCTATTTTATTATTTGTGACAAAAAAAATATAAATTGTAATACTTAATACTAACCTAAAACTAGAAATTATGACAAACACATTAACAAAAAAACCACCTATTTGGTTTTGGATTTTAAGTATTATTGCGCTTATTTGGAATGCTATGGGCGTAAATGCTTATTTACAACAAGCCTACAATACTGAAAGCTATCAAGCCATGTACAGCGCCGAACAACTGAGAATTGCCACCAATATGCCTGCATGGGTAACCGCAGCGTTTGCTATTGCAGTTTTTGCAGGAGCATTAGCTGCTATTGGATTACTATTAAGAAAATCTTGGTCTGTAAAACTATGGTTACTATCGCTAATTGCTGTAATCTTACAAATGGGTTACACATTAATTAATGGCTATGAATCTAGTATGGTAATGACTATTATGATAATAGTTTTTGCTTTAGTTTTTGTTTGGTTCGCACGTATGTCTGAATCAAAAGGTTGGTTGTCTTAAAAGTTAACCTTATTGTCAGTTTGAGCGCAGTTGAAAACCTTAAATTGCATTTCCACTGCGCTCAATGTGACAAATTAGCTTGTTTTTGAATTTTTAGACAGCTTTTTTTATTATTTATGTCTCCCTTTTAGTTCTTTCTCTATATCTTTTAAAGTGAATCCTTTAGCTTGTAACAACATGAGGTAGTGAAATAACAAATCTGCCGATTCATATAAAAACAACTCATCATTATTATCCATGGCTTCAATTACGGTTTCTACAGCTTCCTCACCTACTTTTTGAGCTACTTTATTAATGCCTTTTGAAAATAAACTAGCTACATAGGATTTATTTGTGTCTTTATTTGCTACACGTTCTGTAATTACATCTTCTAAAGTTGAAAAGAAACCGTAGTTAGGTAAATTTTCTTCTTTCCAGCAGGTATCTGTTCCTTTATGGCAGGTTGGACCTACAGGATTTACCTGAATTAAAAGCGAATCATTATCACAATCATTTTTAATATCAACAAGATTTAAAAAGTTTCCACTTTCTTCGCCTTTTGTCCATAGGCGCTGCTTACTTCTACTGAAAAAAGTAACTTGCTTTGTATCCATTGTTTTTTGATATGCTTCTTCATTCATATAACCTAACATCAACACATTTTTTGTTGTGGCGTCTTGAATGATAGCTGGAACAAGCCCGTTTGAATCGTATTTTATTTTCATAATAATTACTTGTCATTGCGAATCACTTTTGAGTGATGTGGCAATCTGTTTAATCTTTTCTATTTTGTTAATGAGATTACTTCGTCGTTCCTCCTCGAAATGACAACTATAATCGCACTTCTATATTATTAGCTTTTAATTCTTTCTTTAAATCTGGAATAGGAATTTCACCAAAATGAAATACACTTGCCGCCAAAGCTGCATCAGACCTACCTTCTGTGAATGTATCAATAAAGTGTTGCACATTTCCGGCACCTCCAGATGCTATTATTGGAATATGTAATTCACTAGATAATTTGGCTAGTGCTTCATTAGCGAAGCCGTTTTTAGTCCCATCATGATTCATTGATGTAAATAGAATTTCGCCAGCACCGCGGTCTTGAACTTCTTTTGCCCATTCAAATAAATCAACATCTGTTGGAATACTTCCACCAGCTAAATGTACTTTCCATTGTCCATCAACTTCTTTCGCATCAATAGCAACAACAATACATTGACTTCCAAATTTATTTGACAATTCATTAATTAGCTCAGGTCTTTTTACTGCAGATGAATTAACAGAGACTTTGTCTGCACCACATTGCAATAAGGCATCCACATGTTCAACACTTGAAATACCGCCGCCTACTGTAAACGGAATGTTAACCTGTTCGGCAACATGCAGAACCATTTCTAAAGTGGTTCCACGACCTTCTAAAGTAGCTGAAATATCTAGAAACACCAATTCATCTGCGCCATAATCAGCATATTGTTTAGCGAGTTCTACTGGATCTCCTGCATCTCTTAAATCAACAAAATTGACACCTTTAACCGTACGTCCATTTTTTATATCTAAACAGGGTATAATTCTCTTTGTTAGCATTATACAAATTTTTCTAATTCGTGAAGACTTATTCTGTTTTCGTAAATCGCTTTTCCTATAATAACGCCTTCACAGCCTAATTCAATTAATCTTGGCAATTCATCGATATGAGAAATCCCACCCGACGCAATTAATTTTATAGATTGCCCTCTACTACTATTGGTGCAAGCTTCAATAATTTCTTTATACAAATCAAATGATGGTCCTTCTAGCATCCCATCCTTTGAAATATCGGTACAAATCACATACTGAATACCTTTCTTTTGATAGCCTTTTATAAATGGTATAACATCTTCTTTACTTTGTTCCATCCAACCACTTATAGACACTTTTCCAGCATCGCTATCTGCTCCTAAAATAATTTTGTTTCCACCATATTTAGAAATCCAACTTTCAAAAATATCAGGGTCTTTAACGGCAATACTACCTCCCGTTATTTGTTTAGCCCCCGAGTTAAAGGCTATATGCAAATCTTCATTTGTCTTTAACCCACCTCCAAAATCAATCTTTAATTTTGTTTTTGAAGCAATTTGCTCTAAAACCTTATAATTTACAATATGTTTTGCCTTAGCGCCATCTAAATCTACTAAATGCAAATACTCAATCCCTAAAGCCTCGAACATTTTTGCAACTTCTAAAGGATTCTCATTATACACTTTTTTAGTATCATAATCGCCTTTGGTCAAGCGAACACATTTTCCGTCGATGATATCTATGGCTGGTATTATTCTCATTGATTAACTTGTTAATCAACCCTGAATATATTTCAGGGTCTTATTTATATCTAATGTTTTTAAATTCGGATTGGTTTCTCTAATAAGATTCCATTTCCATGCTTTATGCCAATTTTTTAATTGTTTTTCTCTCTTCCTTGCTAAACTACTATTAATAAACTCTTCAAAATAAATTAATTCTGTTACATTGTATCTCTTTGTAAATAAAACTCCGACTCCTTTTTTATGTTTTTCTATTCTCGTTGTTAAATTATCTGAGTAGCCAATATATAATAGTGTTCTATTTTTATTTGATAGTATGTGGCAATAATAATTAAATAAGCTTATTATTCAAAATTATAGATTCTGAAACAAGTTCAGAATGGAATTAAAGTGCTAAAAAGTTTTTCAAAACTTTTTGCCCTTCAATTCCACTTTTTTCAGGGTGAAATTGAACACCGTAAAAATTTTCGTGTTGTAATGCAGATGCATAATTAATACCATAATCTGTTTTAGCTATAGTTTCTTGACAATGCTCAGCATAATAACTATGAACTAAATACATATATTCGTTTTCTTTGATGCCTTTAAATAAATTAGATTTTAAATCTTTAATAACGTTCCATCCCATTTGAGGCACTTTTACGTCATCAGAAAAACGTTTTACATGGGATTGAAAGATACCTAAACCTTTTGTATTTCCCTCTTCTGTTGATAAGCAAAGTAATTGCATGCCTAAACAAATCCCTAAAACGGGCTGTTTTAATTCTGGAATTAATTTATCTAAACCACTTTCTTTTAACATTTTCATAGCGGAACTTGCTTCACCTACTCCAGGAAAAATTATTTTATCAGCTGCTAAAATTTCTTCTGGATTGTTTGACAAAATAGCGTCAACGCCCAAACGCTTAAAAGCGAATTGAATGCTTTTAATATTTCCTGCTCCGTAATTTATAATTACTACTGAAGCCCCATCTAACGTCCCCGAAGGGGAAGAATTCTTACTCAAATCTTTAAAATCACTCATTATTTATTTTTAATTCCCCTTTGGGTTTAGGGGGCTTACAACATTCCTTTTGTGCTCGGTAAAAACATTTTATTAGAATCTCTTTTTACGGCCATTTTCATTGCTTTTGCAAAGGCTTTAAAAATCCCTTCTATTTTGTGGTGCTCGTTTACACCCTCTGCTTTTATATTTAAATTACATTTGGCTCCATCTGTAAACGATTTAAATAAGTGGTAAAACATTTCTGTTGGCATATCCCCTATTTTTTCACGTTTAAATTCAGCATCCCATTCTAACCAATTCCTTCCGCCAAAATCGACAGCGACTTGCGCCAAACAATCATCCATTGGCAAACAGAATCCGTAACGCTCTATCCCTAATTTATTCCCTAATGCTTTATTGAATAATTCTCCTAAAGCAATCATGGTATCTTCAATAGTGTGGTGTTCATCAACTTCTAAATCGCCATCAACTTTAATGGTTAAATCCATGGCTCCATGTCTACCAATCTGGTCTAACATGTGATCAAAAAATGACAATCCAGTATCAATATCATTCCTGCCAGAACCATCTAAATTTAATTTAATATAAATCTTAGTTTCATTGGTATTGCGCGTAATTTCTTGAACCCTATCTTCAAGTTTTAAAAACTCATAAATAGTGCTCCAATCTGTACTTGTTAGTGCAATACAATCAAGAATATCTTGTTTTGAGGTCTCAATTTCGTCAGCTCCAAGTTCTGATTCTTCAGACAAATAAATACCTTTAGCTCCTAAATTTTTAGCTAATTCCATATCGGTAATTCTATCACCTAAAACAAAAGAATTTGCTAAATCATAATCCTCAGAAAAGTATTGAGTTAATAGTCCTGTTCTCGGTTTTCGAGTTGGTGCATTTTCTGCTGGAAAGGTCTTATCTATATGAACTGCCGAAAAAACAACGCCTTCTTTAACAAAAGCAGCAATGATTTTATTTTGTGCTGGCCAAAACGTATCTTCAGGAAAAGAATCAGTACCTAATCCATCTTGGTTTGTAACCATAACTAATTCGTAATCTAGTTCATTAGCAATTTTAGCCATGTATTGAAACACTTTAGGGTAAAACTCTAACTTCTCTAAACTATCTAATTGATAATCTACAGGTGGTTCTAATACCAATGTGCCGTCGCGGTCTATAAATAATACTTTTTTCATATAACTTTAGTTATATGTCCTGAATTTACTTCAGGACCTTATTAATTTATGCTAATTGTTTCTAAATTAGGATTTGATTCTTTTATTAAATTCCATTTCCATTCTTTATGCCAATTCTTTAATTGCTTTTCTCTTGATTTAGCCATTTTTTTTTCTTCAAATCCCTCAAAATAAACTAAATCAATTGCATTATATCTTTTCGTAAACAACGATCCTAACCCTTTTTGATGTTGGTTAATTCTTTTCTTAACATCATCAGTATAACCAACACATAATACACTTCTATTTTTTTTGTTAGTATATAGCAATAATATTTTTCATTCATAATAGTAATTCATCTTCAATGAAAAAGTTCCTGAAACCAGTTCAGGATTTCGAAATTAATAAAAGCGTTTTTATTAATTTCTCATTCTCCTCAGATGTTCCAATTGTAAATCTTAAACAATTTTCACAACCAGGTTGTGTTGTTCTATTTCTAATAACAATGCCCTTTTCAATAAGTTGATTGTAACGTTTTGTAGCGTTATCAACTTTAGCTAACACAAAATTAGCATCAGATGGATATATTTTTGAAATATAATCTACAGACTCCAAGTTAGCAATTAACAAATCACGCTGTTTCAATATATCTGAAACTTGTTGTTGCGTCAATTTTTGTTGTTCAAGTTGAGAAATTGCTTTCTGTTGTGTTAACTCATTAACGTTATATGGCGGTTTAATACGATTTAAAACTGAAATAATTTCCTCGGAAGCATAACAAATCCCTAGTCGGATCCCAGCCATCCCATAAGCTTTTGAAAGTGTTTGCGTTACTATTAAATTTGGAAAATCATGTAACCTAGTTAACCAACTTTCTTTATTTGAAAAATCGATATATGCTTCATCAATAACAACAATTCCCTTAAATTTATTGACTAAACTTTCAATAGATTTAGCTTCAAAGCTATTAGCTGTTGGATTGTTAGGCGAACACAAAAACAACAATTTAGATTGACTATTTGCTGTATTTAAAATAGCATCGACTTTAGGTTGGAAATCATCATCTAGCTGAACACTTTTAATTTCAATAGCGTTTACATTAGCCAAAACACTATACATACCATATGTTGGAGGTAATGTGATAACATTATCTTGATTAGGTTCGCAAAAGGCTCTAAATATCAAATCTAAAACTTCATCGCTTCCATTGCCTAAAAGTATATTTTGTTCAGGAATCCCTTTAATTTTAGAAAGTAAAGATTTTACTGTTCTTTGTTGTGGATCAGGGTAACGATTAACGCCGTTTTCAAATGGATTTTCATTCGCATCTAAAAACACCATATCATCACTATTACCTTGAAATTCATCTCTTGCTGATGAATACGGTTTTAGCGCCTTAATAGTTGGTCTAATTAAATCTTGGATATTTATCATTTTTGTCACGCTGAATATATTTCAGTGTCTATATTTATGTGTCAAACTAACTACCCTTTGACTGCGCTCAGGATGACATCTTAGTTTGAATTTTATTTTTTTAAATCTTCTAATCTGATAGTTACCGCATTTTTATGTGCTTGTAATCCTTCTGCTTCTGCCATTAATTCAATAGTTTCTCCAATATTCAAAAGCCCTTCTTTTGATATTTTTTGAAACGTCATACTCTTCATAAAGCTATCTAAATTCACTCCAGAATATGCTTTTGAAAACCCATTAGTAGGTAACGTATGATTTGTTCCTGATGCATAATCTCCCGCACTTTCAGGCGTATAGTCACCTATAAAAACAGAACCAGCATTAGTTATGCCATCAACATATAAATCTTCATTCTTAACACAAATAATGAAATGCTCTGGTCCATATTCATTAATTAATTCAAGTGCTATTTCATCATTCTCGACATAAATTAGCTTTGAATTTGCTATCGCTTTTTTTGCAATCGCTTTACGCGGAAGAACCTCTAATTGTTTTTCTACTTCTGCTGAAACATCTTCAATCAAACCTTTTGATGTTGCTACCAAAATGACTTGACTATCAGTGCCATGTTCTGCTTGACTTAATAAATCTGAAGCCACATAAGACGCATTTGCTGTCTCATCTGCAACAACAAGTAACTCGCTTGGACCAGCAGGCATATCTATAGCCACCCCATGTTTTGTTGCTAATTGTTTCGCAACCGTTACAAACTGATTTCCCGGACCGAATATTTTATATACTTGAGGAATGGTTTCTGTACCAAAAGTTAATCCTGCAATCGCTTGAATTCCGCCTACTTTTATAATTTTTGTAACCCCACAAAGTTGCGCTGCAAATAAAATTTCAGGAGCTAATTCACCTTCTTTGTTTGGGGGTGAGCATAAAACTATTTCTTTACATCTTGCTATTTGTGCAGGAACAGCCAACATTAAAACTGTTGAAAATAAAGGCGCTGTCCCTCCAGGGATATATAGCCCTACTTTTTGAATGGGTCTTTTTTCCTGCCAACATTGAACACCAATTGTTGTTTCAATTTCAACTTTCGATGTTTTTTGTGCGTTATGAAATACTTCGATATTAGCTTTTGCTAATCTTATGGCTTCCTTGAGTTTATTTGGAACATTCTGAATAGCTTTTTTTATTTCATCAGAAGTAACGAGGTTAGAACCTAAAGAAATAGCATCAAACTTTTGAGTATATTTTTTTATAGCTGCATCGCCATTATTTGAAACCTCCTCAAAAATTTGAGTAACCATTGTTTCTATATCACCAACGGTTTGTGTAGGTCTTTTTAATATTTCAAACCAATCACTTTTATTTGGATTATTAATTATATTCATAACTAAAAATTAAAGCACCATTTTCTCAATTGGACAAACTAAAATACCTTGTGCTCCATTAGCCTTTAGTTCATCTATAACATTCCAAAACTCGTTTTTACTAATTACTGAGTGTACTGAACTCCAACCTTTTTCAGCTAATGGCAAAACCGTTGGACTTTTCATTCCAGGTAATACATTAATAATATCTTGAATTTTATCGTTTGGCGCATTTAATAAAACGTATTTTGAGTTTCTACCTTTTAAAACCGATTTAATTCTGAATTGAATGGTATCTAAAATAGTTTGCTTTTTATCATCTAAGATAGGAGAAACTGCCAAAACGGCTTCTGATTTTAAAATAGTATCAACCTCTTTCAGGTTGTTTTTAAATAAAGTACTTCCACTGGAAACAATATCGCAAATAGCATCTGCTAAACCTATATTTGGAGCTATTTCAACTGAACCGTTTATGATATGTAAATTAGCGTTTACGCCGTTTTCATCTAAATACATTTGCACCGTATTTGGATAGGATGTAGCAATACGCTTACCTTCTAAATCTTTAATGGTAGCATAATCATGTCCTTTTGGTACTGCAATACAAACACGACACGTTGAAAAACCTAATTTTTCAACAACATTTATACCTTCTCCTTTCTCAATCAAAACATTTTCTCCAATGATAGCTGCATCAACAACACCGTCTTTCAAATATTGTGGAATATCACCATTTCTTAAATAAAAGACTTCTAAAGGAAACCCCTTTGCCGAAGCTTTTAATTGATCTTTTCCATTATCAATAGAAATACCAATATCTTTTAACAATCTCATGGAGTCCTCGTTTAAACGACCCGATTTCTGTACTGCAATTCTTAATTTACTCATTATGTTGTTTTTATGAGTTTGAAACAATCTAGTTGGCATTAGAATTAAAAAACCCGCTTGATTGTCTCAAACGGGTTTAGAAATATATGTTGATTTTACTCAATACATTTTCACTTCGCTTGAGAGCAAATATGAAAATGATGATGTAATTGAATAAAAGTCATTTCTTTTTATTTGATGCAAATATCTATAATTTATATGATAAAATCCAAATTATAAATACAATTCTTAAAACAATTAAATATTATTAATATTTAGGCATCAAAAAATTAATAATTTTTAAAAGAACGTGTTAAATGCTGAATTATTTAGCTTCTTAGTTTATTGATTTCCAAGAATAATTGGCATACCGCTATCTCCTGAACCAATAACAATTATTTTACTATTTGGTGATTCTGAAAGTTTTACAGTAGCTTCAATACCTTTATCTTGAAGTATTTTATCTGTTAATGAGGCACTTAAAATTCTGTTTGATTGTGCTTTACCTTCGGCTTCAATAATTACTTTTTCAGCTTCTTTTGCGGCAGTAACTAATCTAAACTCATACTCTAAAGATTCTTGTTCTTGCTTTAATTTACGCTCAATGGCTTCCTTAATGGTTATTGGTAAAGTTACATCTCTAACTAGCACTTCGTTAAGTTGCACATATTGCTTGTCTAAAATCTTTTTAGTTTCTTCAAAAATTTCATCTTGGATAGCATCACGCTTACTAGAATACAATTGTTCTGGTGTATACCTACCTACAACACTTCTAGCCGCACTACGAATTGAAGGCATAATAACACGTTGTAAATAATTTTGACCTAGTGATTGGTGTAAATTACCTAAATCTTTATATACAGGCTCATACCACGCCGAAGCATCAATTTGAATTTCTAATCCATTTGAAGAAAGTACTTTCATTTTTTCAAAAAGCTCTTGTTGACGCACTTCGTAAATATAAACTTTGTTCCAAGGCGCCACAATATGAAACCCTTCGCCCATCGGCGGTTCATCTATAACAACACCATCTCCAAAGGTTTCAAAAAGCACTCCTGCTTCTCCAGAATCTATCGTTACTGCTGATTTTGCTAATACTACAACTAATATAATCGCCCCAATTATAAAAGGCAATGCTACTTTTGGTAATTTTTCCATTTTCTATTTTATTTTAATTTAAATTAATCCGTTATACTTTCTTAAAAACCATTCTAAACCTAAGCTTAAAGCTATTAAAGCGAGTAGAAATTTCCAATCTATCAAAGGTATGATATTTTTACTGCTTTTTTGAATAGGAACGAAACGATTATCATTTAATAAATCATCAATAACTGCCTCTGCTTTTTCAATAAAATAACTTGAACCTCTGCTGTTAGTAGCCAACTGTTGCAACTTTGTTACATCAGCGTTTAAAAATTGTTGTTCAACATTGTATTCTAAAATTTGAAAACTACCAGATTTCGAAAGATTTTCTTTGGAAGCTTTTACTGTGAAACTATATTCTGAAGGAGGCAAACTACTTAAATTAACCTGGTAATTATTGTTTTTTAAAATTAAAGGAAATGTTTTTTTTACCTTTGAATTAGTATCAGTTAAAGTTATATAAAGTGTTTCCCTAGTATCAAACACATAATTTTTATCAAAAAACTCTGCTTTAATAACTATACTACCACTACCATTATAAAACGATTCATAATCTAAATTCAACCTGCTTTTTTGTTTGTTTGAAGCTAAATATTGTATCAATTTTCCAATAAAATCATCAAAAGTATTAAATGATTTTTCGTTTAAATAACTTTGAGCTCGCCATTGCCAGATATGCTCTCCAAACAAAACAGCTTCTCTCCTACCATTAGTTTCAAACGTTGCTAAAAGTGTTTCGTTTGTTGAAACGCCTCTAACAGTTTTTTCTAAAATGGATTGAAAAGGGGTATTAAATTTAATGGTCCCGTAATTTGATAACAACGGTGGAAATGATTCAAAATTTATATCCTCAATAAAAAAGGGTGAATAATTTATATTTAATTCAGCTAGATAATACTCAGTTTGGTCTGTAATACTATGATAATAACTTGTAGTGGCTCGGTTTAAAAAACTTAAATCTGTTTTTGTTCCAACAATTACAAATTTATTTTTATTTTGTAATTCCAGGTTACTATACAGATTATTAAACTTATTATTTGGTTGATACAGTATAATTAATTGAAAATCATTAATTTGATTAATCGCTTCTTTAGTGTCTAATATGGAAACAGAACGCTGTTCATTACTCTCAATACTTTTTTTTAGAGCACCTAAATCTGGATGAGAAAAATCACTAACTATCGCAATTTTTGTTTTTTGATTAATAACTTCAACTGCAAAATTCTTAGAATTATTTATGATATTCTTTTCATTTTCTATAGGAACAAGGGTTGCTTTATAGTTACTAACTCCAACGCTATTAGCTGGCAAAGTGAAATTAATAACTTTAGAATTATTATTTTTTGAAAAGTCAATTGATTTGGAATATACTGTAGTGTTCCCGTTTTTAACTACAAACTTTGAGCTAACATTACGACTACCATTATAAACTAAAATAGCTTCAATTGGAAATCTGTTTTTTAAATAAGCATACTTATTAACATTAAATTGCTGTATTTTTAAATCTGTATACGTAATGGTATCTCCTAAAATTATTGGATAGATAGGCTGCTTGTAACTATTTGAAGAGAATTGATAATCATTACCATAGGTTTGATTTCCGTCTGAAATAAGTAACGTTGGTGATGTTGTTTGTTTGTATAATTGACTTAATTGTGTAAACGCCTTAGATATATTGGTTTGTTTTTCTGAAAACGACATAGAGTCTAATGACTTTAAGTTTTCTCCAAACGTGTAATAATCAATATTAAACTTATTTTGAATATCATTATTAGCTTTTATTTTATCAATAAACTTAAGTACACTTTCGTCTTGATTTAGATATTTTACTGAACTAGAATTATCAATAGCTAAAACCAAATTTGGTTTTTCAACGGATACTTTTATTTGATCAAAACTTGGATTAATTATTAATAGTAGCGTAGAGAAGAAAGTTAAGAATCTCAAAAAAGTAAAAAGTACGTTTAATTTAGATAGGCGTCGCTTTTTAGTAAAATACTGAAAAAGCGCTAAACCTAGCGCTATAATTCCAGCAAGTATGATGTATAATAAAGTTTCTGTTTGCATTTAAAACCTTTCGTTAAGCTTCGCTTGGTAGTTGCAATGAAAATATATTTTCATTTTAGTAATGCTCAAGGTGATGCATTAATTATGTTAGCATACCACCATCAACATTTAATGTTTGTCCCGTAATATATGCACTCATATCACTAGCTAAAAACACACAAACGTTAGCAATATCTTCTGGTGTTCCTCCTCTTTTTAAAGGGATTCCAGCACGCCATCCTTTTACAACTTCTTCATCTAATTTGGCGGTCATTTCAGTTTCTATAAACCCAGGTGCCACGACGTTACTTCTTATATTTCTTGAACCTAACTCTAAAGCTACAGATTTTGAAAAACCAATAATACCAGCTTTTGATGCGGCATAATTTGTTTGTCCTGCATTTCCTTTAACGCCCACTACAGAACTCATATTTATAATTGAACCTTTTCTTTGTTTTAACATTGTTCTTTGTACAGCTTTTGTCATGTTGAAAACAGACTTTAAATTCACTTCAATAACCGTATCAAAATCGGCTTCATTCATACGCATCAATAAATTATCCTTTGTAATTCCTGCATTATTGACAAGTACATCTATACTTCCAAATTCAGCTAAAACATCTTCCGCTAATTTTTGAGCTTCATCAAAACTTGCTGCATTACTCTTGTAACCTTTAGCTTTAATTCCTAAAGCGTTAAGTTCTTTCTCTAATTCATTTGCAGCTTCAACAGAAGAACTATAAGTAAATGCTACATTTGCGCCTTGTTCAGCAAAAACTTGTGCAATTCCTTTTCCAATTCCACGACTAGCACCAGTAATAATGGCTGTTTTACCTTCTAATAGTTTCATTTTTATGTTTAGTTAGTTATTAATATTCTTAGTATTTCAAATATAACAAATACAAATGGCTTCAAATAAAAAAACCTTACAAGATTTGTAAGGTTTAAATATCTATATTAAGGGTTATTAAGCTAAAACTTCAGCTATCTTTTTACCTATTTCTGCAGGTGAATCCACAACATGGATTCCACAAGCTTTCATTATTTTCTTTTTTGCTTGCGCTGTATCATCACTTCCACCGACTATGGCGCCAGCATGTCCCATTGTACGTCCTGCAGGAGCAGTTTCTCCAGCAATAAAGCCTACAACTGGTTTTTCACTTCCACTTGCTTTGTACCAATGTGCAGCATCAGCTTCTAACTGACCTCCAATTTCACCAATCATTACAACAGCTTCAGTTTCAGGGTCGTTAATTAATAACTCAACGGCTTCTTTAGTGGTCGTTCCAATAATTGGGTCACCACCAATTCCAATGGCTGTAGTAATACCCAAACCTTGTTTTACAACTTGATCAGCAGCTTCATAAGTTAAAGTTCCAGATTTTGAAACAATACCTACTTTTCCTTTTTTGAAAACAAAACCTGGCATAATACCAACTTTAGCTTCTCCTGGAGTAATAACACCTGGGCAGTTAGGACCAATTAATCTACATCCTTTATTTTTAATGTAACTTGATGCTGTAATCATATCAGCAACAGGAATCCCTTCTGTAATAGTTATAATTACTTTTATACCAGCATCAGCAGCTTCCATAATAGCATCGGCGGCAAATGCTGGCGGAACAAAAATAATAGTAGTATCAGCACCAACTTCTTCAACAGCTTCTTTAACGGTATTAAACACTGGTCTGTTTAAGTGTTTGCCACCTCCTTTTCCAGGTGTAACACCACCAACAACGTTAGTACCATATTCGATCATTTGTTCTGCATGAAATGTACCTTCACTTCCTGTAAAACCTTGAACTATTATTTTTGAATCTTTATTAACTAAAACACTCATATTTTTCTTGTTTGAATATTGTTGAACAAATGTAATTTTTTGTTCTTACATTTTTGTTTAAAATTATATTAATTTTTCAATTGTTTTAAAATATTTGGGATTTGTTTAATTGAAGCCATTTCTTTAAGTTTTGTGCGCACTTCTTGAATTGGTGTCCCCCAATAAACATAACCTCCTTCAATGGATTTTGTAACCCCAGACTGACCTTGAACTACAGCTTTCTTTCCAATGGTTATCCCACTTGTAGTACCTACTTGCCCCCATAAGGTAACTTCATCTTCAATAATAACGCACCCAGCAATACCTACTTGAGAAGCAATTAAACATTTTTTCCCAATAACAGTATCGTGACCTACTTGAATAAGATTATCTAATTTTGAACCTTCACCAATTATAGTGTCTCCAGAAACACCCCTATCGATTGTACAACCTGCACCAATATCGACGTGGTCTTTAATAACCACGCGTCCACCAGATTTTAATCTATCATAACCTTCTGGTCTGTTTTTATAATAAAAGGCATTTGCACCTAAAACAGTTCCTGAATGAATAGTAACATAGTTACCAATTACCGCATCATCATAAATGCTTACATTAGAATGAATAGTACAATGGTCACCAATAGTTACATTATGCCCTATAAAACAATTGGGTTGAATCACTGTATTTTTTCCAATTCTAGCTGAAGTTGAAATTGAGGCATTTGAAGCTAGAAAAGGCTTGAAATAATCTGTAAGTTTATTAAAATCATTAAATGGGTCATCACTAATAAGCAACGCTTTGCCTTTGGGACATTCTACTTCTTTGTTAATAAGAATGATGGTTGCGGCAGAATTTAAAGCTTTGTCATAGTACTTAGGATGATCTACAAAAACAATATCTCCTGATTCAACAACATGAATCTCGTTCATACCTAATACCTGAAAATCATCTACACCAATATATTTAGAGTCAATTAAGTCTGCTATTTGTTTTAAAGTATATGGCTTAGGAAACTTCATAATTCAGTCTTCATTATACCGTTTTTAGTTTTCAATTTATTAGTAAGTTCTGCCAACTGTAAACTGATTTTTTATTCTTTTACACGTTCTTTATAAGTCCCTTTTGCGGTTTCAATTTTAATTTTATCACCTTCATTTATAAATAACGGTACATTAACCTCTGCGCCTGTTTCCATTGTTGCTGGCTTTGTAGCATTAGTTGCAGTATTTCCTTTTACTCCTGGTTCCGTATGTGTAACCTCTAAAATAACACTAGCAGGTAAATCAACAGAAAGGGGCATATTATCTTCAGTGTTTATAAGTACGGTAACAACTTCGCCTTCCTTCATTAATTTTGGATTATCTAAAGCAGCTTCTAATAAGCGAATTTGAGTATAATCAGCTTCATTCATAAAATGATAAAACTCGCCATCATTATATAAATATTGAAACTTATGAGTCTCTACGCGAACATCCTCTAATTTATGTCCTGCAGAAAACGTATTATCTAATACTTTACCACTGGTTACACTTTTCATTTTTGTACGTACAAATGCAGGTCCTTTACCTGGTTTAACGTGTAAAAACTCTATTATTTTATAAATATCATTGTTGTAACGAATACATAATCCGTTTCTAATATCACTTGTTGTTGCCATATGTTTGTTGCTAAATTGTTTTTTATTTAGACGTTTATAAAAACTCTAAATTAATTTGATTTGAAATACCCTTTCATAATTCCTCTGTGAGAATTCTTTATAAATTGAAGAATTTCATCACGTTCCGGAGTCGCTTGCATTTCAGCTTCAATTATTTCTGCGGCTTGGGTATTATTATAATTTTTTTGATATAAGATTCTATATATATCCTGAATTTCTCTTATTTTTTCTGTTGAAAAACCTCTACGTCTTAGTCCTACAGAATTAATTCCAACATAAGAAAGTGGTTCTCGTGCCGCTTTTACAAACGGAGGAACATCTTTTCTTACTAAAGAACCTCCCGTAACAAAGGCATGATTTCCTATGGAGACGAATTGATGAACAGCCGTCATACCTGCTAAAACAACATAGTCGCCAACTGTTATATGACCTGCTAATGTACTATTATTAGAAAATATACAATTTTTACCTACAATACAATCATGAGCCACGTGGCAATAAGCCATAATTAAACAATTATCACCAATAACCGTTTTCATTCTATCTGTAGTACCTCTATTTATGGTAACACATTCTCTTATAGTAACGTTATCGCCAATTTCAACAGTAGTATCTTCATCATTATATTTTAAATCTTGTGGAACAGCAGAAATAACTGAACCAGGAAAAATATTGCAATTTTTACCAATTCGAGCACCTTCCATGATAGTAACATTACTACCAATCCAAGTACCTTCTCCAATTTTCACATTGTTATGAATGGTTGTAAACGGTTCTATAACAACATTTTTTGCGATTTTAGCGCCAGGATGCACGTAAGCTAGTGGTTGGTTCATAGTTATTTCACTTTTGAGATTTGAGCCATTAATTCAGCTTCAGCACATAATTTACCATTTGCATAGGCATACCCCTGCATATGGCAAATACCGCGACGTATTGGAGTGATTAACGAACAGTTAAATATTAAAGTATCACCAGGGCTTACTTTTTGTTTGAATTTAACCTTGTCCATTTTCATGAAAAATGTTAAGTAATTTTCAGGGTCTGGAACAGTATTTAAAACTAAAACACCACCTGTTTGCGCCATTGCTTCAACGATTAAAACTCCTGGCATTACTGGTTGCCCAGGAAAATGACCTTTAAAGAACTCCTCATTCATAGTCACATTTTTTGTAGCTATAACATGATTATCTGAAAGTTCAAAAACTTTATCAATTAAAAGAAACGGCTGTCTGTGCGGTAACATGTCCATAATTTGAACAACATCCATTAAAGGCGGTTGATTCAAATCGATATTTGGCACATTATTACGACGTTCATTCTTTATTATTTTAGATAGTTTTTTGGCAAATTGTGTATTTACAAAATGACCAGGTTTGTTAGCTATAACCTTACCTCTAATTCTTGTTCCTACAAGCGCTAAATCTCCTAAAACATCTAGTAATTTATGTCTTGCAGCTTCGTTAGGATGATGCAGGGTTAAATTATCTAAAATACCATTTGGTTTAACTGCAATAGAATCTTTTTTGAAAGCAACTTTAAGCTTTTCCATAGTTTCTGGAGATAATGCTTTATCTACATACACAATGGCATTATTCAAATCGCCTCCTTTTATCAAACCATTTTCTAATAACATTTCAATTTCATGTAAAAAACTGAATGTACGAGAATCTGAAATATCATTTTTAAAATCTGAAATTTGATTTAGAGTGGCATTTTGTGTGCCTAAAACTTTAGTGCCAAAATCTACCATGGTAGTAATTTGGTACTCTTTAGAAGGCATAACAAGAATTTCGCTTCCAGATTCTTCATCTACATAAGAGACAATATCTGTAATAACAAATTCTTCTCTAAAAGCATCAAGTTCTATAACCCCAGCTTTTTCAATCGCTTCAACAAAAAACTTTGAAGAACCATCCATTATTGGTGGTTCAGAAGCATTTAATTCTATAATGGCATTATCGACATCTAATCCTACCAGAGCAGCTAAAACATGTTCTGAGGTTTGGATAGTTACTCCGTTTTTTTCTAAACAAGTACCACGCTGTGTATTGGTTACATAATTGGCATCTGCCTCAATAACTGGTTCACCTTCTAAGTCTACTCTTTTAAAAGAGAAACCAGAATTAGCAGAAGCAGGTTTAAAGGTTAAGGTGACATCTTTACCAGTATGCAAACCTACTCCTGTTAAAGAAATTTCATCTTTAATAGTTTTTTGTTTTATCTCAGTATTAATTATTCCCATGAATTACTTTTCTAAATCATTTATATTTTTGACAATAGTTGGTAAGTTTTTAAAATGCACATAAGACTTATTGTAATCACTTAGTTTTATAGCTGGAGAACCTTGCAGAACCTCACCATCTTTAACATTTCTACCTATACCAGATTGTGCTTGTATTCTAACATTATTTCCTATAGTAATATGTCCAGCAACACCAACCTGCCCACCTATTTGGCAATTTTCACCAATTTTAGTAGAACCAGCTACACCGGTTTGAGCAGCTATAACCGTATTTTTTCCAATTTCTACGTTATGTGCTATTTGTATTTGATTATCAAGCTTTACACCAGCTCTTATAATTGTTGAACCTAGGGTAGCTCTATCTATAGTAGTTGCTGCTCCAACATCTACAAAATCTTCTATAATAACGTTACCAATTTGTGGAATTTTTCTGTAACTGCCATCATCATTAGGTGCGAAACCAAAACCATCTGCTCCTATAATAGCTCCTGCGTTAATAACACAATTTTTACCAATTATAGTTTCAGAATAAATTTTAGCACCAGAAAAAATTATAGTGTTATCATCGATAGCAACGTTATCGCCTATGTAAGCGTTTGGAAATATTTTAACATTATCACCCATTACAACATTATCTCCTATGTAGCTAAATGCACCTATATAAATATTATCACCATATTTTGCAGAATCAGAAATAAATGAAGGTTGTTCTACACCAATTTTATTAAGTTTAACTGAATTGTAATATTCTAGTATTTTAGAAAATGCTAAGTAAGCATCTTCTACCTTGATTAGAGTTGTGTTTAAAAAATGTTCTGGCTCAAAGGTTTTATTTACAATTGTTATGGAAGCTTTTGTTTTGTATATATGAGGTGTGTACTTTGGGTTTGCTAAAAAAGTTAAAGCACCTTCAAAGCCTTCTTCAATTTTAGAAAGTTTCGAAACTTCAACATCAGGGTTTCCTTCCACATCACCTTCTAATATTCCTGCTATTTGTTGTGCTGTAAATTTCACACTTTTGAAAGTTTGATGTTGTTTTTTCTTTAGTTCACGCAAAAATAGGAAAAATGTGTTAAAGTTTAGCCTTAGGGTAACATATATAATATTTAGTTACTGGTTTTGATAATGCTTTAAGGTTTAATTGATCTGAAGCTTTGACTATATCCTCAATTTTTCCAGATTTATGTAAAATATTAATTCTTTTGGTCTCTAATTGGTAAGCTTGATTTGAAATACTACCGGTAAACACAAAATATTTTGCTTCATCTTCTGAAATATTATAGTTTTCGATAACAGCTTCAATGTGTTTTTTTAAACTATTTTCTTTTATGAGTTTATTTTTTATTTTGATTTTAAGTAAGTTTCTATTGATTATCATGCTACTTAAATTACTAAGCACAAAATCATTATAATATTGCCATGTTTTCATTGCAGATATAATATCATAATCATCTAGCTGCGAAAACACTTCTAGTGTTTCAATACTAAAGTTTTCAATTGATATTTTATTATTTAGAAAGAATAATAACGCATTACTTGCCTGTAGTTTATGACCTAAATCATGTAACTCCTTTGCCCTTTGTAATACTCTAATTAGCAATTGTTCTGCAACCAAACCTGTTTTATGCAAATACACTTGCCAATACATTAAGCGTCTTGCTATAATAAATTTTTCGACGCTATAAATTCCTTTTTCTTCAATAACTAAAGCATCATCAACTACATTAAGCATGGTTATTAAACGTTCACTATTAATATTACCTTCAGCAACACCTGTATAAAAACTATCACGCTTTAAATAATCGGCTCTATCCATATCCAATTGTCCAGAAACTAGCTGACACATAAACTTTCTTGGATATTCGGATTTAAATATTTGGATAGCAAGCGTTAAACTTCCGTTAAATTCTTCATTTAAACGCTCCATAAATAACAGTGAAATTTCCTCATGAGATACGTTATTAACTATAGAATGTTCCATGGCATGAGAGAATGGACCATGGCCAATATCATGCAATAAAATAGCAATATAAAGACCAGTTTCTTCTTCTTCAGAAATGGTAACTCCTTTAAAACGAAGCACATTAACCGTTTGCTGCATTAAATGCACACACCCTATAGCATGATGAAATCTGGTATGATGCGCCCCTGGATATACTAAATAAGACATCCCCATTTGGGTAATTCTTCGAAGGCGTTGAAAGTATTTGTGCTGTATTAAATCAAAAATAAGCGAGTTGGGAATTGTAATAAATCCGTAAATTGGGTCGTTTAATATTTTAAGTTTGTTCAAACTTTAACTTTTTACATTTAATTTTTACAAATATAACTATATGGCTATAATAAAAATACTTTGGGTTGATGATGAAATTGATTTGCTAAAACCTCATATTTTGTTTCTTGAGAAGAAAAATTATCAAGTCACAACTTGCAATAGTGGTACGGAAGCTATTGATATTATAGATGAAGAAAATTTTGATATTGTTTTTTTAGATGAAAATATGCCTGGTTTATCAGGATTAGAAACATTACATGAAATTAAAGAAAAAAAAGACAGCCTTCCTGTAGTGATGATTACAAAAAGTGAGGAGGAATATATCATGGAAGAAGCTATTGGTAATAAAATAGCTGATTATTTAATTAAGCCTGTAAACCCTAACCAAATACTTTTAAGTTTAAAAAAGAATTTAGACCATTCCAGATTAATTTCAGAAAAAACAACTTCAAATTACCAACAAGAGTTTAGAAAAATTGCTATGGATTTAGCCATGGTAAATAGTTATGAGGAATGGGTACAATTATTTCAAAAATTAATTTATTGGGAGATTCAATTAGAGGACATTGAGGATGTTGGTATGTTTGAGATTTTGGAATCACAAAAAAATGAAGCAAACATTCAGTTTGGAAAGTTTATTGAAAAAAATTATACCGATTGGTTTAAGCCACATACGGATGCACCCGTAATGTCTCATACATTGTTTAAAGAAAAAATTGTTCCAGAGATAAGTAAAGAACAACCCACAGTTTTAATTGTTATTGATAATTTACGTTACGACCAATGGAAAGTCTTTGAACCCATTATTAATAATTACTACAAGAAAGATAAAGAAGAGGCTTTTTTCAGCATTCTTCCTACCGCAACACAATATGCACGTAATGCTATTTTTTCTGGTTTAATGCCTAGTGATATGGAAAAGTTATTTCCACAATATTGGAAAAATGATACGGATGAAGGTGGTAAAAACCTGCATGAAGCTGATTTTTTAGAAACACAATTAAAAAGATTAGGCTTATCTAATCTTAGTTATGAGTATCATAAAATAACTAATTTAAAAAATGGAAAAAAACTAGCTGATAATTTTAAATCTCTAAAAGACAATGATTTATCGGTTATCGTTTATAATTTTGTAGACATGCTATCCCATTCAAAAACCGAAATGGAAGTGGTTAAAGAGTTAGCATCAAACGATAAAGCATACAGATCGTTGGCCCTTAGTTGGTTTAAAAACTCGCCACTTCTTGACATGATTCAGCAAGCCCAACAATTAGGTTTCAAATTAATATTAACAACAGATCATGGAACTATAAATGTGAAAAATCCATCAAAAGTTATTGGAGATCGGGATACCAGTTTAAATTTAAGATACAAAACAGGGCGAAGTTTAACATATAATGACAAAGATGTACTCGCTACAAAAAACCCAAAAGAGTTGCACCTGCCTACTATTAACATGAGTAGCTCTTATATTTTTGCTAAAAGTGATTTATTTTTCGCTTACCCAAATAACTACAACCATTATGTTAGTTATTACAGAAATACCTATCAACATGGCGGGGTTTCCCTTGAAGAAATGATAATTCCTTTCGTTGTTTTCAACCCCAAGTAATTCCATAAAAAGCAAAAATCATCGATGAAATACATTTTTTCTTAGGTTTTTAGAATTTAAATTATTAATATTGTCATTAAATTATATTTCAATTGGAAATTTGTTATGGAATTAATGAGGTTGAATATGTTTCAAAACAACTCATTAAGAATTTAAAAACAAAAACACTTCTGTTTTATGGAGATATGGGTGTTGGTAAAACAACACTAATAAAAACGCTTGTTAAATCTCTAGGAAGTGATGATGATGTTAGTAGTCCAACATTTTCAATTGTAAATGAATATGAATTAAAAGGTGAAAAAATTTATCATTTTGATTTGTATAGAATAAATAATATTGAAGAACTATACAATTTTGGAATTGAAGATTATCTAGATTCTGAGCATTGGAAATTAATTGAATGGCCAGAAAAAATTGAATCAATTTTAGATGATGATTATGACAAAATTGAGATAAAATTAGACCAAAAAAACAACCGAATTTTAAGTTTAAATAAAACATAAAAAACCAATAACCTGCAAGCTAATGACGCATAAATAACATAATTCGCTTCCACTTTTTGAAGTTTTACGGAAAACCCACAACGTAAATATGCAAAATTATTGTTTTTAACATAATTTTAACATTTATCGATAAACTTCAGGATACTCTTTATATACTTTTGAGGTATTAATTAATTTAAATCCCTTATAATATGAAGACTAAAAAGTATTTAATTGCAATTGCAATTTTCGGAGGTGTGTTGTTTATGGCGCAAGCTGCTAACACTTACAATGTTGATGCACAAGACACAGCAAAAATCGAAAGAAGTAAAATTAGGCTTGCTCCCAGAGGATAAAAGAAGCTTAGTAATAGGTACAGTTGTAGGTACATTAATCGCTATAACTCCGTACTTGTTTTATTTATATGAAAGTGTTCCAGATATACAAATTTGGGACACTTTTTTATTTACTTTTAATAGTAATTTCTATCAAAGTGCTAAGACCGCTATTTGGATTTTAACAGGTAAATTAATTCCTGTTTACTTATTATTTATTTGGTTTTTTACCTGCAGACATTGGTGGTATCATGTACTATTAGTGCCTATTGCCATGTACATATTTCAAATTATGAATATATTAAATGATGATATATCATATGTTGATGAGTTACAGATGATCTATTTAATACCCGTTATGGCTATTGTGATTCCTTCTATATATTTAATTAGAGCTAGAATTTTCAATAAAATTAATGATGCCAATAAATCTTTAGAAGAATTAGAAGAAGAATTTAAAATATCACCAAAAAACTTTTGGGGTAAGGTCAAAGAATATTTTTAAAACTATTCTAGTCTATCACGTTCGTTAAGTTCTATTTCCTTTTTATTAGTAGTTAATCTAAAGTTTCCAAACTTATAATTAAACCCAAAAGTAAGCAGTCTATTTTCTATTCTTGAATTAAGAAACAGATCTTGGTTTAAATATTTAGTGGTTTGTCTAAAATTTAATTTATTAAAAATATCTACAACTCCTAAATTAATAGACGCTCTATTATTCCATAATGATTTTCTGAAACTTATATCAAAACTAGATTTTTCACTATAATTAGAAGCGTCTTCAACAAAAGGCGATATATACAAATACGATATTTCAGCAGTTAAACTTTTATCTTTTAATAATGACAAATAATTATTTATTTGTCCATATACACTCCATTGCTTTGTATTAAGCAATTGATTACCACTTTCTATAGCAAAAAACTGGTTATCATAATAATAAACAGAAGATAGAACATATAAATACCAATTATCAAGAATTGGCGTATAGGTTGTAAAATCCAAACCATAAGTAATACTTCTATCAATATTAGTATTAATTATTTTTAATAACTTTTCATCATTGTCTTGAAATACTATTTGAACAGCTGGATCGCTTTCATAACGGTAATAAGCCTCAAAAGTATATTTTTGGTTAAATGTATAACCTAATGTAAAAACATCATCTATTTGAGGTTTTAAACCCGGGTCTCCTGTTATATAAGAATTGTCATTTAAAAAATACTTAAATGGGTTTAATTGACTATATCTAGGTCTGAAAATTCTTTTCTGATAATTAAAATAAACTTCATTTTTATCATTTAAAGCATGTAATATATGGAGTGATGGAAAAAACTTTATATAATCTGAATTGTTTACAGAATTATTTGATTCAGAGGTTCCTTTAATATCTGTTAATTCTGTTCTTAAACCCAATTTCAAACTCCATGAATCCCAATCTTTTGAATAACTAGAATATGCAGCATAATTAATTTCATCATACAAAAACGAATCAGAATTTTGTAAATCTTGCTCCCTAATGTCGTTTTCAAAATTATACTGAGTTAAAATATTTTCAGAGTTTATATTAGATATTTTTGCTCCTGCTTCAAATAATTCAGAATTATTTATTGGTAATTCATAGTCTATTTGCCCAGTATATAATTTTATCTCTTGACTTGAAAACGTTTGAAATCGATTGTTTCTAATTAACGATTTGTCAGGAAACAAATAATCTGTATCTACATTTTGAAAACTAGAAAAATCATAATTAGTATGATGCAAACTTATTAAAAGCTTCTCTCCCTCTTTTCTAAATTTATGCATATAGTCTAGAGTAAAAGCAAGATTAAAGGCCTCGTCAACTTTTTGGTTATCTGTTATAAATGTAGAATCCAAAACTTTATTATTGCTAAAAACATCTGTTTTAGAATTCACATCATTTTGAGTATTAGCCCTTGGAGATATAAGCATACTTGTTGAAAACCCCAAACTATTATTTCCATTTAACGCATAATCAATATTTGCATTTATATTTTGATTTGCCGTTTCACGAGTTCTTTTAAAATCTGTTTCCCAACTGGATGTTACTTGATTGTTATCTATAAAATTAACAAACTCATCATTATCACGAAAATCTTTTCTTGGGCTTATACTATAATTTAAATAGGTATTAAGCTTTTTAGCTTTAAAAAAATGACTTGTACCAAAAGCATATTTTGGAAATTGACTGCCTTGTTTATAATTTCCAAAAACACTTCCATTATAACCAGCAATAATATTTTTACTTGTAGTAATATTTATTACTGAACCGCCTTCGGCTTCATATTTTGCTGGAGGATTTGTAATGACTTCAATTGATTTTATATTACTCGCTGATGTCCCTTCTAGAAGTTGTTGTATCTCATTTGAAGATAAATGTACTCGTCTATCATTAATATAAATGACAGGTTCAGATAGTTTTACAGTAATTTTATCATTATTTACAAAAACACCAGGGGTATGTTTTAAAACATCCAAAACATTACTATTAGAAAGGGTTGTGTTTTCAACATTAAAAACTAGTCGATCAACCATTCTTTTTACAGTTGGTCGTTTTGCTATTACTGTTACGCCATCAAGTTCTTGCAAACGTTCTTTAAGTATTACTAATCCTAAATCAGTATGATCAATAAGTTTTATTTCTTTTAAAAAATCTTCAAAGCCTAAAAAGGTTATTTTAATATTGTAATCTCCTTTTTCAATATTATCAATTTTAAAAAAACCTGCTTCATTGGTTGTTGAACCTTTAATATCTTCTGGGTTTTCTTTATTTATTAATATAACATTGGCATATGCTATAGCTTTATTAGTTGTATCATTTACACTTCCGCTTATTGTATAATGTTGAGAGAAACAAAAAGATGTAAATAAAAAAGTTAAAAAAAATATTGGTTTTGTATACATGTAGCAACTTATAATACAAACTTATAATAATTAATTTAAACCATTTTGAGGCAAACCCGTAAAAAATTTTAATATCTTTCTTACATGAAAAATAAAGCCCTTTCGATTTATATGTAATTACTAAGAATAGAATTATTATTTTTAAGTTTACATCTGCAATTAAGAAATAATTTGTAATTTGAATTTTAATAATCCATTCTAAACCATGTCGAAACAACCACTTTCGCCTTTTACTAAGCAACAACTTTTACCTCAAGAAGAAACGCTTGAAATATTTAAGAAAAAAGGCGAGTTATTTATTGGTATTCCTAAAGAAACAGCTTTTCAAGAAAAGCGTGTTTGTTTAACTCCAGATGCTGTTTATGCATTGGTTAATAACGGTCATAGAGTTTTAATGGAATCTGGTGCTGGTAAAGGTGCAAACTTTAGCGATAAAGATTATAGTGAAGCTGGTGCTGAAATCACAAAAGATACTGCAAAAGTGTTTTCCTGCCCTATGATTCTAAAAGTAGAACCCCCTACTTTAGACCAAATAAAGCTTATAAATCCGCAAACCATTTTAATTTCTGCTTTGCAACTTAAAACGCAAACAAAAAAATACTTTGAGGCGCTAGCATCAAAAAGAATTACGGCTTTAGCTTTTGAATTTATTAGAGATACAGATGGTAGTTACCCCGCAGTAAGGTCGTTAAGTGAAATTGCTGGAACCGCATCCGTACTAATTGCTTCAGAATTGCTGTCTGATACAAAAACCGGAAATGGTTTAATGTTTGGTAATATAAGTGGTGTACCGCCAATAGAAGTTGTTATTTTAGGGGCTGGTACTGTTGGAGAATTTGCAGCAAGAAGCGCTTTAGGTCTTGGGGCTGGTGTTAAAATATTTGATAATTCTATAACGAAATTAAGACGGATTCAATCACAATTAGGACAGCCACTTTTTACATCTACCATTCAGCCTAAAAATTTACTTAAAGCATTAAAACGCTGCGATGTTGTTATTGGAGCTGTTAGAGGTACAAACAGGTCGCCAATTGTAGTATCGGAAGGTATGGTTCAGTCTATGAAAAAAGGCGCTATTATTATTGATGTTAGTATTGATATGGGTGGTTGCTTTGAAACAAGTGATGTTACCTCACACAAACAACCAACATATATAAAACACAACGTTGTTCATTATTGTGTGCCTAATATCCCTGCAAGATACCCCCGTACTGCTACAGTTTCAATTAGTAATATTTTTACGCCTTATTTACTTAAGATTGCTGAAGATGGTGGGATAGAAAATTCTTTAAGATTTGATAAAGGTTTGAAAAATGGGTTGTACTTTTACCACGGTATTTTAACAAGCAAACCTGTTGGTGAATGGTTCGATTTAAAATATAGTGATGTTAATTTGCTCATATTTTAATTGAACACTTACTATTTTAACCCTAAATGTTTTAAATGACACTTATTCAGCGTATTGGATATTATCTTGGAGGCTTTTCTATAGGATTAGTTATTCTAGCTTTCTTTTTAAATGGTAAAAAAACATCTTGCAGTTACGGTCCAGACGCCAGAGTTTTAAAAAATATAAACACAAAGACCATTAATTATAGTGAAAATATTTCTCAGCTTTTTAACAATAAAATTATTGATGCTTCAGATATAAAATATATTCTAAAAAAAGGGGATATTAATTTTTCTAAAAGTAATCCAAGACTAGAACCTTGTGCTGTTTATGTTGTGGAAGGTAAATATAACGATGAAAAAAAAGAAGCCACTTTAATTGTTGAAAATTGTGATAGCATCGCAACAATTTTAAACTTAAAACTTCACAAATAGCATGTCAAAACGACTATTTGACATTGTTTTTTCATTACTAGGACTAATATTACTATTCCCTATTCTAATAATAATTTCTATTCTTATAAAATTAGATTCAAAAGGCCCTGTGTTTTTTATTCAAGGTCGAGTTGGTAAAAACAATAAGGACTTTAATATTTATAAGTTTAGAACCATGAGCATGCTCTCTGATAAAAAAGGACTGCTTACTCTTGGAAATAATGATGCAAGAATAACCAAAATTGGATATTTTTTAAGACGTTATAAAATTGATGAATTTCCCCAACTAATCAATATTATTAAAGGAGATATGAGTTTTGTTGGCCCTAGACCAGAACTCCGTTATTATGTTAATTTTTATAATGAAGCTGATTTAATAATATTTCAGATTCGGCCAGGCATAACAGGCTTAGCTTCTTTAAAATATAGAAATGAAGTTGAGCTTTTAAAAGCCGCTGAAAACCCCGAAGAGTTTTTTATAAAAACGATTATTCCAGACAAATTAAAATATAATAAGGACTACATAAACAGACGCAATTTCTTTTTCGACCTGAAACTTATTGCACTCACAATTATAAAAGTGATAAATAAATAAATTTCTACTTCTATCTTATTTGTAGTAAATCATAATTATTCCTAATTTGCAAATGTATTTCACCTAAAAAATACATCGCTTTAACGAATATTAATAGCCCCATGAATAAAGAAACTGCAAATCATATTGATGAATTATTATATGATTCTGGTCTTTTCCCTTCAAAAACAAAAAATCAAATAGATAAAATTTCTTTCGATTTTTCTGACGAAACCATTTTAATAACAGGAGCTGCTGGGTCTATTGGAAGTGGACTTACCAAACAATTGATTCACTGCAATTATAAAAAACTTATTTTAGTTGACATCGCAGAATCTCCGCTATATGAACTCCTCAAAGAGTTAGAATTTGAAGCTATTAGCAATATAGATTTTCTGATACTTAATATTACTGATGAAGCGTCATTAAAAGACCTATTCGAATCTCAAAAACCTTCTATTGTTTTTCATACAGCAGCATACAAACACGTTCCTTTAATGGAAAGCAATCCTTACGAAGCTAATAAGCTTAATATCCTTGGCACTAAATTACTAGCGGATTTATCAAATAAACATCAGGTTAAAAAATTCATTTTTATTTCCACTGATAAAGCAGTAAATCCTATCGGGATTATGGGGATATCTAAAAAAATTGGAGAGCATTATTTAAATCAATTAAACACAATAAGCAGTACTAAATATATTATTGCAAGGTTTGGAAACATATTTGGTTCCAACGGTTCTGTGGTACCTCTATTTAAAAAGCAAATAGAATGTGGACACCCAATAACAATTACTGACACTACTATTACCAGATATTTTATTAGTAAATATAAAGCCTGTAACCTGATTTTGAAACTTGCTTCTATTCAAACTAATAACCATAATTTATTCACATTTAATATGGGCGAATCAATAAGAATAACAAATATTATTGAAAGATTACTTTGCTTTTATGATAATCTTGAAAAAACCCCAGAACTAAAAATTATTGGTTTACGCTTAGGTGAAAAGATACATGAAGACATTATTTCTGAAGATGAGAGTTTAATTCCAACAGATGATTTGGATATTTTTGCAGTGAAAAAAAATAACCTTTCTAAGGCAGAAAATATTGATTTTACTGAATTAATAAACATCAAACCTCAAATGTCAACTTTAGAAATCAAAAATATTTTACTTAAGTATATTTAAGCTTTAAAGTGTTTTTCTACGCTTTTTTTCTTTAGCTAATAGCGCTAACTCTCTTCCCGTTTGTCCAGCAACCGAAGTGTTTTCCTCAGCTCGTCTTATCAAATAAGGCATAACATCTCTCACAGGGCCAAAAGGAACATACTTTGCTACATTATAACCTTTATTAGCCAAATTAAAACTGATATGGTCACTCATACCATATAATTGCCCAAACCAAACTCTCGGGTCATTATTAAGTAAACCGGTTTCAGACATCAATTTCATTAATAGATAAGAACTATCTTCGTTATGAGTTCCTGCAAATAATGACATACAATCTAAATTATTAATCATATAGCGCAATCCTTTATTAAAATTTTCATCCGTTAAGGCTTTACTAGTACAAATTGGAGATTTATATCTTTTCTCTTCTGCTCTATCATTTTCTTTTTCCATATAAGCGCCTCTAACAAGTTTAAAACCAAGAAAATATTTACCTGTTTTAGCTTTTTTATGTTCTTCTTTTAAAAACAATAATCTATCATGTCTATACATTTGCAAAGTATTGTAAACAATAGGTTTTTCAGTATTATACTTTTGCATCATTTGAGTAACCAAAGCATCAGCAGCACCTTGCATCCAACTTTCTTCTCCATCAATCAATACTGCAACATCATTATCTTTTGCTTTCTCACACACGACGTTAAATCTATCAATAACTCTATCCCATTCAAGTTTTTCTGCTTCAGTTAAATTATCTCCTCTAGTTATTTTTTCATATATTTTAAAACGACCAAAACCTGTAGGTTTAAATACTGCAATCGGAATAGCATCAATTTCTTTTGCAAAATTTATAATATTTAAAACTTTATCTTTTGCTAAATCAAACTCTTTTTCACTTTCTTTTCCTTCAACAGAATAATCTAAAACAGAACTCACCCCCTTTTGGTACATGTTATCAATAACAGATAAACAATCTTCTTCATTAACACCACCACAAAAATGATCAAAAACTGTCGAACGTATTAATCCTTCAATGGGTAAATGTGCTTTAATAGCAAAGTTAGTAGCAGCAGTGCCAATGCGAACTAACGGTTCAATAGAAATCATTTTAAATAAGAAATAAGCACGTTCTAATTCAGAGTCAGTTTTTAAAGAAAAAGCAATTTCTGTGTTATCAAAAATTAAATCTGTATTCATTTTATCAAAATTTATATAAATATAATTATAGCTAAGTTATAATTTTATATAAAATCTCCTTATTTTCACTGCCTTAAAAACAAAGTCTTTTTCATGGATTCTATTAAAGCTAACAATAGTGTAATTCATTTTAACAATAATTGCTATACTCATATAAATCAGCATATTGAAAAAAATAATTTTTCTAAAATTTTTATTTTAGTAGATGAAAACACGCATCAATATTGCTTAACTAAATTTTTAGAAAAATTAAAAACAGATAAAGTAATAGAAGTTATTGAAATTGAATCCGGTGAAATAAACAAAAATATTGATACCTGCTTAGGAGTTTGGAATACACTTTCGGAACTAGATGCAGACAGAAAAAGTTTAATGATTAACATTGGGGGTGGTGTTATTACAGATTTAGGTGGGTTTGTGGCTTGTACTTTTAAGCGCGGAATATCTTATGTAAATATCCCTACTACACTATTATCAATGGTAGATGCTTCAGTTGGAGGTAAAACTGGTGTTGATTTAGGGCATTTAAAAAATCAAATAGGTGTTATAAGTAATCCAGATTTAGTGCTTATAGACACCCAATATTTGGATACTTTGCCAAAAGACCAAATGCGTTCTGGACTTGCCGAAATGCTAAAGCATGGATTAATAACAGGAGAAGGCTATTGGAATAAATTTGAAGATTTATCAAAACTGAATCTAAACGATTTAGATGAACTCATACATGAATCTGTTATAATAAAAAAAAATGTAGTCGAAGAAGATCCTTTTGAAAATGGATTACGTAAGACTTTAAATTTTGGACATACTCTTGGGCATGCAATAGAATCCTACTTTTTAAGTCATCCTAAAAAAACCACATTATTACATGGCGAAGCTATTGTAATAGGAATGATTTTAGCAAGTTATATTTCATCAAAATTAGTCGAATTTCCAGAAGAAACCACTGAGAGTATTAAAAAACTGTTTCTTAGCTATTATGATAAAGTCGAAATTAAAAAAACTGATTATCCCGCTATTATTGAGTTATTGAAATATGATAAGAAAAATAATCATGGTGATATTAATTTTGTGCTTTTAGAATCTATTGGTAAATGCAAGATAGATTGTTTAGTTGATAATAAAGTGATTATTGATGCTTTTGAATATTATGCTAAGTAAATCGAATATATTTACTCAAAAAAAAACATCTTATTTAAAAAAAGATGTTTTTTCGTTTTATAAGTGTGATATATTAAGCCTTTTTGAACCTGCTGAAAATACCTTTTTTTTCTGGGATCCCATAATAACCATATTTTGCACCATATCCAAAATTTGATTGCTTTACATCGTTAACTACAAACATCATATTATTGAGTTTCTTTTCTGTATGCAATTCCTGAGCAAAGTTCAATATTTTCTTTTCGGTATGATCTGCCCTTGTTACATATATAGTATGTCCAGCATACTGACTAATTAATAACGTATCTGTAACTAACATTGAAGGCGCGGTATCTACAATAACGTAATCATAGTTTTCTGAAACATTATCAAATAAGTCTTTAACTCTTTCGCTCATAAGTAATTCAGCAGGATTGGGTGGAACTTTACCTGCTAGTAAAATATCAATACCTATATCATTTATCATGTACTTATTAACTGTATCAGATATTTCAATAGACTTATCAACTATATAATCAGTTAATCCTAATTTTGTTCTATCAGTATTCTTATCTTTCTTATTCTTAAATGCTGAATAAATTTGTGGGTTTCTAATATCAGCGCCTATTACTAAAACCTTTTTTCCCGTATTCGCAATTGTAAGAGCCATATTCAAACTAATAAAAGATTTCCCTTCTCCATTTATTGTAGACGTAACAAATACAACGTTATTAAAGTTCTTATCATTAGTACTCCGCCTTATATAATCAAAATTTGTTCTTATAATTCTAAAAGATTCTGATAAAATAGATCGATCATTTCGTTCAATTAAGCTTTTGCCATTTCCAGAGATTCTGGGTATTTCTCCTAAAACAGTAATGTCTTTTATTACTTTTTCTAAATCTTCTTTATTATGTATTTTTGTGTCTAGCAAATCTTTAATATAGAAAAAAGCAAAGGGAACACATAAACCTATAATCATCCATGCAAGGTATATAATTGGCTTGTTTGGAGAAACAGGACCTCGCTTTGAACTAAACGCAGAATCTACTATCTTAGCATTAGGTGAGGTAGATATTAGAGAAATGGTAGCCTCTTCTCGTTTTTGTAATAAAAATAAATACAATGATTCTTTTATACCTTGTTCGCGTTCAATATCTCTAGATTTTCTAACTTGTCCTGGAACTGCATAAATTTTAGAATTAAGTTTAGTTGATTGATTTTCAAGACTTCTAATTCGTAAACCAACTGAATTACCAGAATTATCCAGACTCTGTTTTAAACTATTTTTTAAGCTACTAATTTGCTGATCTAAATTAACTATTATTGGGTTTTTTTCATTTGAACTTTTTAATAGTCGGCTTCGATCATTTAATAATTCATTATACCTTTTTGCTAATGTATTTATTGTGCCATCAGTTAATCCAACATTTGAAGGTATTTGAGCAAAAGAATCATCAGTAATTTGATTCTTCATATAATTTATCATATTAAACTCAGTACGACTTTTAGCTATTTCTTGCTCTGTTTGTGCATTAGATTTCAAATAAAGTTCAGCTTCAGAGGTAATATTAGTTAATTTATTTCCAGTTTTAAATTGTTCAATATCATCATCAACTTCAGATAAATCCGAAGCAATTAAATCAATTCTCTTATTAATAAAATCTGCTGTATTATTGGATTTTGCACTTTTTTCTTCAATCGAAACTCTATTATATTCATCAATCAATTTATTAATAACATTTTTTGCCTTTTCAATTACTTCATCGTCTAAAGATATATTTAATACTTTTGAAAATTCAGCACTTGGTGCAATGTCGATTGATTTTTTATAGTATTCAGCCACCTTTTCTACTGGAGTAATTTTAACATCGATAATTTTATCGATTAAATTACTCAATTTCTGGATGTTCGGAGTTACAACAATATCTCCTATAGGAGTAGAAACATTTTTACCAAAATCGTGTTGCTCTGAGACTTCTGTTTCTTGTCCAGAGTCAGAAATAAAATTGTAAGATCTTTCAGATAGAATATGAATACTGAAATTATATCTTGACTTATCAATAAGACTGTCAGTCGCAATAAAATTGATCTTTATAGGGGCCTTTTGAAGAGGGTAAAATTCAGTATTATAAAATCTGCCTTTAGCAAAAAACTGCTTATTTAAATTTAGTCCTTTAACCACACCATACATTAATCTTCTTGATGTCAGGACTTCAATTTCATCTTCAACGTTCTTTTTTTCAGTGCTAGATATTTGGCCTAAGTCCTTAAGAACTTCTTCTGCTGGATTAGATACTCTATTATCATCAACTAGCATTATTTTTGCATAAGCATTGTATTGTGGTGCAGTATATCTTAAACTAACGTAAGCATACACAATACAAAGAATACAACTCAAAGCAAACCATTTCCATTGTTTTAGATAAGTTGTAAGAATTTTTTTTATATCAATATTTTTGTCCATCAATTTATTTTAATCTTAAGTTATTATTAAAAAACAAAAATTAGTTTCTTGTTACAAATATTAATGCTGTTGTAATTAAAAAAGAAGATATACTTATTATTGTTCCAATTCTAGTATCACCAGACGCACTACTAATAGCTGAATTATTTGGTTCTACATATACAATATCATTCTGAGTTAAATAATATACTGGAGAGTTAAACAATTCTTTATTAGTTAAATCAACCCTTGTATAAGTTTTAGTGCCATTAAAATCTCTTATAACTAAAATATTTTCTCTATGCCCTTTTATATTTAAATCACCAGCTAATGCAATAGCCTCCAGTATAGTAATTCTTTCTCCAGAAACGTCATATCTACCTGGAGATCGAACCTGCCCAAGTATAGATACTCTGAAATTTAAAATTCTAATATTAATTATTGGATCTTTTAGATATAAAGAAAGTTTTTCTTTAAATAAGTCTTGAGCCTCTTGAACTGTTAGCCCCATTAATTTTACTTTTCCTAAAACTGGATAATCTATATTACCCTCAATATCAACCAGATAGTCGATTAATTGAGGTTGATTTGAATTACCACCATCAACAAATAAATTAAATGGCTTAACAGCTTCTAAATCAAATGTGGAGACATAAACACTAACAATATCATTTACCTTAAATTTAGGGGTAAACGTATCAGTATCTACAATTGTTTCAAAATCTTTTGCATTTTGAAAATAGACAACTTCCTTTTTTGAAACACAAGATGATAATGATAGTAAAATAATAATACAAGTTATAGCAAACTCCTTATTAATACAATTTGAAAACATTCTATATAGGATTTGGGGTTAAATTACGAGATTTTAAATAAATTCTATTGAACTGACTTGAAAACTTTAGATTCATTCGAATTATTTTCTATAATACCTTTAGCTTTTTTGTAGATCTTAACTCTCGTATCGAACTTCTCGTATTCTGAGTTATTAGATTTATATTCAGGTATTAAACTCTTCATTTTCATAACGATGTTATTATTTTGAAAACGATTAGTTATACAAAGTTCTTCAATCTCAGTCTTTATTCTGGTATAATCCAATTCTCTTGTTTTACTAATTAATATTTTTTTATGGTATGTTGAAAGTGTATTTTCTCCATTGGCCAATAACTCTTCATATAATTTCTCACCAGGTCTTAGGCCCGTTATTTTAATATCAATGTCTTCAGGGTATCTTAAACCAGAAAGTTTAATCATATTCTTAGCCAAATCATATATCTTAACTGACTCTCCCATATCAAAAATAAATATCTCACCTCCTTTACCCATCGTTCCTGCTTCAAGAACCAATTGAGAAGCCTCAGGTATAGTCATAAAATATCTTGTAATATCTTTGTGGGTTAAAGTCAAAGCGTTCCCAGACTCGATTTGTTTTTTAAATAAAGGTATTACTGAACCATTAGAGCCCAAAACATTACCGAAACGTGTAGTAATAAATTTAGTTTTACTTTCTTTTTGAAGGCAACTAATGTACATTTCAGCCATTCGTTTTGTGGCTCCCATTACGCTAGTTGGGTTTACAGCTTTATCTGTGGAAACGAAAACAAATTTTTTAACATTGTAGCGCGATGCAGTATCTGCCAATAATTTTGTTCCATTTACATTTATTTTTATAGCTTCATAAGGAGCCTTCTCCATTAAGGGCACATGCTTATATGCTGCGGCGTGAAATACCATTGTTGGCTTGTATGTTTGAAAAATAGTATCAATTCTGAGACCATCTCTTATATCCGCAACAATAGCAGTATAATTATGTTTCCCGTCTCGTTTTAAATCCTGTTGCACATCATAAAGAGCAGATTCAGCTTGATCAACCAAAATTAAATGCTTAACATCAAAATTAGAAAGTTGATTTACTAACTCACTACCAATCGATCCAGCAGCCCCAGTTACCAGAACTGTTTCACCTCTAAATTTATTCAATAAATTAGGATTATCTATTTCAATTGGTGGGCGCCCTAATAAATCTTCAATTTGTACTTGCTTTATCTGTTTCGTACTTAACTCACCATTAATCCATTGTTCAATTGGTGGTACTTTAGTTATTTTTACCTCTGAATCAGATAAGTTATCAATAAGTTTTAATAACTTATTTGTATCGACATTTTGGTCGGCAACTATGATTTCATCAATATCATTTGATTCAACATAATTTTCATCTAAACTCGAAAATGAAACAATAGGAACCCCGTTTATAACTTTACCATTCTTTCTAGCATTATCATCAACAAAAGCAATAATGTTAAAACTAGTTTTTGCATTATTCAATAAGGCATTATAAGTTACGATAGCAGAATCACCAGTACCATAAATAAGAACTCTTCTTGTTAGTAATAATTTAGATTTCAAATATTTATATGTCATTTTAAAAAGCAATCTACTTGCACTAAGCGTTACAAAACTTAGCAAAGCGTGCATAACTATTATAGAAAGCGGGATTGTAAACTTAGGAATAATGTTGGCAAATCTATTTATTAATACTAGAACAATACATATCAAAGCCATTAATACTATAGATTTAAAAACGTTAACAACATCAGTAAAGCCAGTGTGCCTGATAACACTTTTAAAAGAACCTACAACTAAGAAACTTAAAGCTGCTACAACCAAAATTAAAGGTAGTTCAAAGTAAAATTGATTCAAATCAAAATTAAGTGTAAAGTTAAATCTTATAAAATAGGCTAAAAAGAATGTAGCCAAGATTAAAGCCAAATCTATACTAAAAACTAGCCATTTAGAAGCGTATTTCTGTGAATAATAAGCAAAGTAATTATTTATCATAATTTGAGGGTATTAATAATAATATTAAGAATGCGCTGTAAGTCATCTTGACTTAAGTTAGATCCACTAGGTAAACAGAGCCCTTTATCAAAAAGCCTCTCCGAAGTTCCATTTGTAAAATGCAAATAATTTTTAAAAATAGGCTGCATGTGCATGGGCTTCCAAAGTGGTCTTGATTCAATATCGTCTTTTAATAATTCTAATCTTAACTTTTCTCTAAGTTCAAATGATTCTGTTTCAATGCAAGTAATCCATCTGTTTGAGAAAAAATTCTTTGGTTCTTCTAAAAAAGTGATTTCATTAAATTGAGATAAATGTTTTTTATAGAATTCAAAATTCTTTCTTCTAGCTTCCACCCTATCATCAATAACTTCCATCTGCCCTCTTCCAATTCCGGCTAAAACGTTACTCATTCTATAATTAAATCCAATAGAAGAATGCTCATAATGCGGGGCATTATCTCTAGCCTGTGTTGATAAAAACACAGCTTTATCTTTTAATTCTTTTGTTCCAACAATTAGAGCTCCACCACCAGAAGTGGTTATTATTTTATTTCCATTAAATGATAGAATTCCTATATCTGAAAGACTTCCACATTCACGGTTAAAATATTTACTTCCTAAAGCTTCGGCACTATCTTCAACAACAGGAATATCATACTTTTTAGCAATAGCATTAATTTCATTCGCTTTATATGGCATGCCATATAAATGAACAGCAATTATAGCTTTAGGTTTTTTATATTTTTCAATTCTATCCTTAATTGCAATTTCTAGTAATTCTGGCGACATGTTCCATGTATCCAATTCACTATCAATAAAAACAGGTGTTGCGTCTTGATAAATAATTGGATTAGCAGAAGCGGAAAAAGTAAAACTTTGACATAAAACCTCGTCTCCTTCAGAAACATCCAGCAATTGAAGGCCCAAATGAATGGCTGCCGTTCCAGAACTTAGTACTGCAACACATTTATCACCACCTAAATAGTTTTTTAAATCATTCTCAAAACCATCTACATTAGGACCCAGTGGAGCTATCCAATTTGTTGCAAAAGCTTCATCAACAAATTTTTGTTCTGAACCTCCCATGTGCGGAGATGAAAGATATATTTTAGTTTTAGTCAACATTCAATTAACAGCTTACTTTATTAAATATATTGCATAAGTTAACACCCATAGTTAAAACAACTATACTATTTGTTAAAAAAATAACTTTTTGGATATTCCCTCTTGCATATGAAACAAAATTAATTTTTCTTTAATAACTTAAATTAATTTATACTAAACGTTCTAAAAATATTTTATAACCTTACTTTGAGTAATGATTTATATTCGAGAGTTCTTGAAAATATTTTTATTTACTTATTTAATACAATTAAATCAATAATGCTATTAATCAATTCAATTCTGTTTAACAGTGTAAATTTAGTAATTGTTTTAATGCAACAAAGATAGAAAAGGGTTATTTCGCTAAAAGAGTAATTAAAATCGGTTAACTACATATTGCTTATTTTAAAACAGAAAAAATAGTAGGTTGTCGATATCTTATGCTATAATTATAGAGTACTAAGTATTTATTAATTCATCCCATAAAATGGAGCAAAAACCTTGAATTACTTGCTAAGGTTAACGAACTTAAATGAACAAAAATTGATGTGGAACTAAAAGAATACCTTTAGACTAATCCAACTTCTGCATCATAACATAACTTTTAATCTTTTTATAGATTTTCTGTTTTTAAAATTGTTTTTAAAAAAAAATTATACGTGCTTTACAAAAAAAAGTATGTGCGGTATATATTTAACTAACATTCCTTACCAAGAAGATCTTGTAAAAGCAAAATTAGAATCTATATCTTTTAGAGGACCTGACTATACGGGTGTTGAAAAAATAAACAACCTCACACTTGGTCATCTTAGATTATCAATTTTGGATTTAGATGCCCGATCTCATCAACCTATGATTCACGCAAATCTTCATATAGTGTTTAATGGTGAGATTTACAATTATAAATATATTAAGAAAGAACTACTAACAAAAGGGTATAATTTCAAGACTGAAAGTGACACTGAAGTTCTTCTAATAGGTTATAAAGAATGGGGAGCAGGTATACTACAAAAAATAAACGGCATGTTTGCTTTTAGCATTTATGATACAGAAAGTAATATCATATTTTCGGCAAGAGACAGATTAGGAGTAAAACCATTTTATTATTATTGGAAAGATGGACAATTTGAGATCTGTAGTCAAATAAGACCTTTACTCAAAAATAAAAAAATTAACGAAGAAGCAATATCGATGTTTTTAGATTGCATGTTTATACCGAGTCCCTATACTATAGTAGAAGATGTTTTTAAGTTGCCTCCAGGTAATTCTTTAATTATAGATTTAAATTCTAAAAAATTAGAAATTAAAGAATATTGGAACTTAAAAGATGTAAAAATTAGAGATATTTCTTATGAAGATGCCAAATCTGAACTCCATGAATTATTAAAAGATGCTGTAAAAATCAGATTACAATCTGATGTCCCTATAGGTTCTTTTCTGTCTGGAGGTATAGATTCTTCTTTGGTTTCAAGCATTGCTGCCAAAGTTTCTGATAGTCAAATAAATACATTTTCAATTGGCTTTGAAAACCCCATATATGATGAAAGCAAAATAGCAGAGCAATTTGCCGAAATAATAGGTTCTAACCATAAAACGACTATTTGTAGTTCAGAAGACATTTTAAAGTTAATACCTAAACTTGTAGAGGTTTACGATGAGCCTTTTGCTGATACTTCAGCATTACCTTCGTTATTACTTAATTCTGTTACAAAACAATATGTTACAGTTGCGCTATCGGGCGATGGCGGTGATGAGAGCTTTATAGGTTATCCCTATTTTGATTCTTTAATAAAAAATAAATTTATCATCGACATTCCTTTTATTATAAGAAAAAATCTTTCAAACCCTAAATTATTAAAATTATTTGGTTTAAACTCACATAGGGTTAGAAATGCCTTAAATACAAAAACAAGAAATGATTTTATTGAGAATATATTTTCAAGAAAAGGCTTTCTTTTAAAGGAAAAGAAGCAAGGCTATATGAAGCATTATCAAGGTTATAAAAAATGGTCGAATATTTTTTTACAAAAGGCTGCCGATTTAAACATTAAACTCTGGTTAGAAAATGATAGTAATGTGAAAGTAGATCGTGCAAGTATGGCATATTCGGTAGAGGTAAGAAGTCCTTTCTTGGACTATAGGGTTATTGAATATGCAAGATCTTTACCTATATCTTACAGATATGAAAAAGGCAGACAAAAAAAGATTTTAAGAGATATACTAAAAGAATATATTCCCGAAGAAGTTTTTAACCAGCCCAAAAAAGGCTTTGGAGCTCCAATTAGCCTATGGATGAGAAATGAAATTAAAGATGAAGTTCTTTCAGCTCTAAATGATGATTTTTTACATAAAGTACCAAATTTGAATGTTATAAAGTTTAAAAAACTACTAAAAGAACATATGGAAGAAACACACAATCATTCAGCTAATATTTGGAAAGTTTACGTTTTAAGTAAATGGTATTCTGAATTTGGTTTTAACTAAAATCAAATGTTTTAAGCAAAGAAATGAGGTTCTAAAAACCCTCATTTTTTATCCTTAATGCTTTATTTTCTTCTTTTAACCGAGGCATCAATAACAGTTAATCTTCCTGAATTATTTAAAGTATGCATCGCTAATAGTTTTTTATTCCAATTAGGATAAATAGATTGTACTTTTATTTCTTTGTAATTTTCCTCGTCAATAGTTATGATTTCTTTAATTTTCATACCATAACCATAACGCTTTGAACAATTCTGTGAAGGTCTAAAAATTCTATCATTTTCTATAAAAATGTTACCGGCAGGTCTAGATGATTTAACATCGGATACAATAGGGTTAAAAGGATGTGGTATCCAGTCATTAGTGATTAAATTATCAGAATAGAATAAAAATAATTCATCAAATGAAGACGCTCCTTTATTCTCTTTAATATTGCAAAACAACCAATATTTATTATCTTTTTTAAATATTGTAGTATCTACAGCATAAATGTTATCCATTAAAGTTTTAACTAATTCCCATTTATCTGGAAACTCAGTACACTTATATAGTTCTATAGTTCTATTTTGAGCTGTTTCAGGAATCATAAATAATTCATTATCCTCTTCAAAAATAAATGGATATGATAGATGGTAATCTCTTTCAAGAACAGGTTTTGGTTTATCATAATTACCTTCTTTATCCATCTCAATCAGTGCTATTTTTCCTTTGTTTTCAGAATACAATAACTCTTCAAAATAAATAAAAAACTTGTCATTTCTCTCTATAATAAAAGGATCTGCCCAAAACCTATCTTTTGGTGGCAATATTTTTTTAAACCTAAAAAAAGACTTTGAATACTTTTCTGTTTTTTCTAACTTAAACATCAAAATCCATTGTTCGAAAAAGAAATAATTTGTAATCTTTTTACTGAGGTTACCATAAAATATATTCCATACTCCTTTTAAAGCCTCTTTATTACTTGGATATGTAAATAACTTGTTATAATAAAAATATGGAGTTGAATTGATTTTATTAACGTTTTCAATGAACTTCTCCTCTCCTAATGTATGTAGCTCACTTAGTTTTCTTGGTATAAGTGCTAATGCCTTCCAATAATAGTTGTTTTTATTTCTTGTAATACTTGATTGGTCTGTTTTAGAAAAACCCTCAGCTAACTTTACACCGTTATCTAAGTCTTCCGTTAAAATTTGAAGCAACACGCCTGTTTCATCCCATTTCTCAAATACCTCCCAAACTCCGGCAGGTCCTCCTCTATTTACACTATTATCCCCATGATGAAAAGACCAAACACCATACTTTGAGCATTTTAGAATGTCTCCTCTTAAAATTTTAAAGCCTATTCTAATTAAAACATCAATATTTTCAGACTTAATTTTTTCAATGTCATCATCTAAAAATCTATGGCTAAATTTTGTTTCTTTAGGTTTCACCACGATATCCTTACATTTCAATAAATGACTAATATCTTTGGATTCAAAAGCATCAAATTTAACAGAATGACACCTGTCTTCAAACTTTTGATAAAAAGTGTAGATTAAGTTTTTTCTTTGATCCCACACAGACTTAAGCAATGGCTTTTTCAAAGTCTCAACAGACTCTTTTCTCACCGTTAACACAATTTCAGAATGATCAGAAAGATTGATGATTTCAATCATTTTATAAGCCCAAGCTGGTACTGAAAAACTGTTAATAAGTAGGCCAATTCGTAATTTGTTACTATTCAAATTTTATATTTTTTTTATAAAAAACAGCTTTTAATACTTTTTAAACTCAACTAAAAATTCTAGTTGGCAATTAAGTTATCCATCAATGACAATAGATTTTTAATTAGTTATCAAAAGTAATTTTATTTTTATGATAACCCAACTGAAGTTCTAAAAAGTAATTATTTTTTATTTATTTGTTGAATCCAACAATTAATTAATTGCATTCATATTTACTATGTTCCTAGCATCATTTCATTAAAGGACTGTTCATTTAAAAATTTAATATCTCGACAATCATAATAATTTTTCAAACATAATTTACAGCCACATTATCAACTCCAAAAAAAAACTAATTTTTAATACTATTAAAATTATATTGTATATAAATAGTCATCTCTATTGTTTTGGTTTCCTTCCTCATTGTCTACTGTTATTATGAAGTCAGTTTTTTCAATTTAAGTTTTAAACCATTGATTTTTCCCTTTAATAATTCTGACTTAACAAATGATTGAATCATTTTATTTTTATAAATCTTAATAGTATACTGCACCATACTTTCAGGTCCCCATGAGCTTTTATGGAAACTGCTTCCATCCATGAAATCATAATCAAATCTTCCCTCACTCATAATCTCCTGCAGTACCAAAACGCGCAAAAGATTACCAGGTGTTTTGATAATATCATTTTGGTATACATAGGCCTCTTGAAATAAATAAACTTTATTCTCTCCAACAAAAAAATGCTGGTAACCCAAGACTTCTCCTTTCTCTGATATTAAGGCATAAAGCCTCATTATTCCACCCTCAACTAACCATGATATTTTTTTCCTAAAAAAACTAATCCGGTATTTTTTATATCCTCCAAACGCTCCCATATGTCCTTCAGCTTCCCAACGGTTTTGATGAAGTTTTATAAAATTATCTAACGAGTCCTGATCATCAACTAATCTTAATTTTAAATGAAGTTTTGATGCCTCTTTTGTCATTTTTCTAACTTTCGTTCGCATACGAGGCTTCAATAATTTAATATATTCTTCAAAATTTTTCTGGTTTTTTACTATTAAATACTCCACCTCTATTTCATCCTTCATTATACCTTCTATCCTCTTTAGGACACCATTCAAAAAACTTGTAGGTAATAAAAAATTAAAATTCCAAATATGAACGCTTTTGTCGTTAAAAATTTCGGTAATAGCTAAGATAAAATCCTCTGGATTGTTTTCATTTGTTATAGCATCCAAATCTTTACTTTCTAACAAACTACTCAAAAACTGCCAAGTAATTATTTTTTTGCCTAAGATTTTTTTTGATTTTAAATATCCAGGGATAATTGCCTTAACTTGTCCTAGGTATTCAATTACAATAATATATAAGTTATCTCCAGGATGCTGGTCATTATAAGCTAACCACCAATTATATTGCCAATCAAACTTTAAAAAAGGAACTTTCGAACTATTAATTCGATTCCATTCACCTTTCAGTCTCAAAAATTCTTCATTCTTAGTAACTATTCTAATTTCCATTTTGACATATTATTTTAAGTTTAATAATCTTATTTAGTTATGTTTAAAAATGACTGATTCTAAAAAACCTCTATGTTTTACGCCAACCTGTAAGCAGTTCTTTATAAAAATGTTATTACATTATTTTATATACCTTTTTTGCGTCTGTGGTCATGAAACGGTAAATTTTGAATTTTTTAGTTTCATTTCTAAATGAATAGTCGTATTAACAAGCTTGTTTATCTTAATCTTACTATTAAATTTTTCTTGACATAAATTATGGTTAGAATTAACCCTCAATTAGTTTTAATTATTCAATATTTAACAAAAAAACCAGAATTAATTAAACAGGCTGTAAATTTAATGCTTTTAAAAATTATTAATAATTTTCTTGTTAAGGTGTTATTTCTTTCGGTCAATAGGACTAAATTTATATTTTACTTACACTTAAGTGTAAAGTTTGTCGATAAACAGTAAACACCTTTAGCGTTGGGCTATAATAAGCAAAAAAATAAATTTATGGTAATGAAGATTATTACGTGCTCTTGCTATAAATATGAATAACCTCTCTACCTAAGCAACCTTTAGTTCAAAAAATAATGTTTTTTTTCGTACCATTTGTGGCTATTCTAGCTTGAAATCTCTTTTTCTTATAAGTCCTTATATAAAACTCAGGTTTTAAAGGACAGTGAAATTGCAAACTCATACTTTTATTCATAAAAAAACCACTGATAGATTATCAGTGGTTTTAATCACATCCTAAATCAAATATATTTTAGTCAAGAGTCCTATTTAAAAACTCTTCAATATTTGTATAACCATCTCCATCTCTATCTTCTAAACTATCATCTATATTTTTATTATATCCATTCGCATCCTCCCATGCATCAGACATTCCATCATTATCACTATCTGTCAAAGGTGTACCACTATCTAGAATTGGAAATGTACCTGAAGTATTTGCTGCTGTAGATGTTCTCGTTACAACATCATTAATAGCTCTAGTGTCTTCGCTATCTCTTGTAGGATAGGACGCTCCAACATGGTCTTTAAGACTATCAACTAAGTTTACAGCCTTTGTCAATACCACACCATCATTAATAATAGGTGTACTTTTAGGTGTTGTTACCCTATAATCCGTAGTTAATCTTTTTTCAACATCATCTTGTCCACCTCCTGCTTGTATAACACTCCATTCTTCATCCCAATTAACAGGAGAAGTTATAGAAGTTCTTAAAGGACTAATATTACCTTGAGTAAAAATTGATACAGGATAAGCAGTATCTACAAATAACATATTTCTTGAAAACCCAGAATCAATACAAAGGTTATTGATATAGTTTAAGTGTTTAGTTCCTGCTGCTGCAATGTTGTTTGGAAAAGAAGCGTGCCATTTACCCTCTAAAGTTACTGTATTTATAATTTCAAAATAAGTTTCTTCATTAGCATAATTACCAGTTTCGTTTTTAATTAATGGCTGTCTTTGACCTACACTTGCAAAAACAAGATTATAGAATGTTAATCTATCAACGCCACCAGAACATATAATACCTTTATCAATACCTCCCCATGCAGTGTCTATTAAACTGTTTTGTATGGTTACATTATAAACATTTGCTCGATTATTTCCGTCATAATCGTAAATTGCGATGTTTTCATCACTAGCCCAACTAAATGAACAATGATCTACAATTACATCATGGCAACTTGTAATGACAAGACAATCTGAATTTTGTTCTGACACTTCCGATTCAGAACGTCTAATAGTTAAATATCTAATTATAACATCGTTAGCTTGCACTTGTAAAACTACTTCATTTGGAGTACCTTCCATACTTAAAGTAATACCATCTCCTGGTGCTGTTTGTCCTGCAATTGTAATAAATGGGTCATTTATGGTAACAGTGCTGGTTAAGTTAATTCTACCACCAATCTCAAAAACAACTATTCTAGATCCAGAAGCTTCGCAAGCTGCCCTGAAACTACCAGAACCACTATTATTTAGGTTAGTTACTTTAATTATTCTACCACCTCTACCTCCAACGGCGTTTTTGCCATATCCTTCGGCGCCAGGAAAGGCTTTCAATTCAGTCTCTATATCATCTATAACTGCTTCAACAGTTATAGTAACTGTTGCCGTATCACAATTCTCAGAGTTTGATGCATCACAAACAGTATAGTCAAAAGAATCAATTCCAGAAAAACCTGCGTTTGGTGTATAAACTATGGAATCATCTAAAAAATTATTTGGTGTTGAATTATCATTGATAGTCAAAACACCATTAGATGGGTTTGTATTAGAAATTGTGATTGTTTGTGGCAAATTTTCATCATTTAAATAAGGCTCTAAATCAACGGCAATGTTTTCAGTAGTAGTTACAGTATCATCTACTACATCTATTGGAATTACTTCATCCTCAGTGTTCGGAGCGTCTTCTTCTTCAGTAGGCTCAGTTTCTTCTACTACAATTGCAGATTCTTCTACAACAAATATTTCTTCATTATTGCATGATGGTAATAGAAATAATAAAAAGAGGATAATAGTCAATAATTTTGTGTTTACTAGTAGGTTTTTCATAATAATATTAAATTAGATTTTAAGGGGTTGTCAAATATAAATACTTTAAATCGATTATTTTTGCATTTCATCGAAAAACTGTTATTATTTGTAAGTATTAACTTCTATTTAGCATTTCGTCGATAAAATAGATGTATATTTTTTTTTCGTTTCAATCATATACGGCAATTTTAAGCTTAAGGACTATATTATTTTAAAAAAAATTTAGTTTGTCCTAATAATAAGTAGTTGATCGGATATTTAATACCAATTGATAATATCTTGTGGAAAGGTTTTTTGATATATCAAGCACACCAAAACACAGTTTCGATATAATAAAATATTAAACATTAATATAGAATTAAGGTTGGTTAGGTACATAAGTCATTACAACAGCATCCAAATTCCAGTTTTAAATACAATATGGTTAAATTAAGGTAATTAAGATTTTAACGAGTTTTATTTCTTTTCATCTGCAATTACATTAGCATTAATTTCTTTTTCACATATTTGTAATCAAAATAGCAAATAACCCCTCAAATCAAAAAAAAATGAAAATACTTGTAACTGGTGCCGCAGGATTTATTGGTTTTTATACCTCAAAAGTTTTAATAAACAAAGGACACACTGTAGTTGGCTTGGATAATATTAACGATTATTACGATATTAATCTAAAATATGCCCGATTGAACGAGCTAGGCATAAATAAAAATGAAGCTTCAATATTCAACAAGAGATGTAAAAGTCAGTCGTTTGACGAGTTTTCATTTGTTAGAATGAACTTAGAGAATCGTGAAACTCTTCCAAAACTTTTTAAAAGTGAAAACTTTGATGTAGTGTGCAACTTAGCTGCACAAGCTGGTGTAAGATATAGTCTTGAAAACCCTGAGTCTTATATTGACTCAAATTTAGTCGGTTTTTTAAATATTCTAGAATGTTGTCGAAACTTTAATATTAAACATTTAGTATACGCAAGTAGCTCAAGTGTATATGGATTAAACAAGAAGATTCCATTTTCAACAGATGACAACGTAGACCATCCAATCAGTTTATACGCAGCAACAAAGAAAAGTAACGAATTAATGGCGCATACTTATAGTCATCTGTTTAATATTCCAACTACAGGACTTCGATTCTTTACTGTTTACGGTCCTTGGGGACGACCAGATATGGCTATGTTTTTATTTACCGATGCTATAGTTAACAATAAGCCAATTAAGGTATTTAATTATGGGAAAATGGAACGTGATTTTACATATATAGATGACATTGTTGAAGGTGTGGTCAGAATTCTTGAGCATCCTAATAAAGAACGAATTGAAAAAAACGATTTATATAAAGTATATAATATAGGTAATAATAATTCTGTGAAGTTATTAGATTTTATAAAAGAGATAGAATTAAACCTTGAAACTGAAGCTAAAAAGAACATGCTTCCAATACAGCCAGGAGATGTAGAGCGCACTTGGGCAAATGTAGAGGATTTAATCAATGATTATAATTACAAACCCAACACCTCTATAAGTGCTGGTGTTAAAGCGTTTGTGGATTGGTATAAAACATACTATAAATAATTAAATACAAGTTGTATACCTACTTTTTATCGATTAAAATCCTTTAAAAATTAGCACTTTGATTTTAATCGTAAAAAACGTCAACTTACCATAATAATCGTAAATGTTTAAATATTTTTTTACATATTTGCGGTAGCTATTAACCACAAACCCAAATTTAATGCTAAAAAATCTACAAAATAAGACTATACTAGTTACAGGTGGTGCCGGTTTTATAGGCTCAAATCTTTGCGAGACACTTCTTTCTAATAACATAAATACGGTTTGCTTGGACAACTTCTCGACTGGCAAACGTGAAAACATTGAACCTTTTTTAAGTGACAACAATTTTAATCTTGTTGAAGGTGATATAAGAAATATTGAAGACTGTCACAAAGCGTGTAAAGATGTTGATTACATTTTACATCAAGCTGCGTTAGGATCTGTACCAAGATCAATTAACGATCCAATCACAACAAATGATGTTAATGTATCTGGTTTTTTGAATATGTTGGTAGCTGCCCGTGATGCAAAAGTGAAACGATTTGTTTATGCAGCGAGTTCTTCAACTTATGGAGATCATGAAGCATTGCCTAAAGTAGAAGATGTTATAGGAAAACCATTATCGCCTTATGCTATAACAAAATACGTTAATGAATTGTATGCAGATATATTCCAAAAAGCATATGGCTTAGATACTATAGGTTTACGCTATTTTAATGTTTTTGGTAGGCGACAAGATCCAAATGGTGCTTATGCAGCTGTAATTCCTCTTTTTGTAAAACAATTTATAAACCATGAATCACCTATGATTAATGGTGATGGAAGTTATTCTAGAGATTTCACATATATAGATAATGTAGTTCAAATGAATCTATTAGCTATTACTACTAATAATCAAGAGGCTTTAAACAACGTATATAATGTTGCTTTTGGAGATAGAACAACACTACTAGAGTTGACAACATTATTGAAGGAACATCTTTCTCAATTTGATGATTCTATTAAAAATATTGAAATAAAACATCGCGAAAATAGAGTTGGTGATATACCTCATTCATTAGCATCTGTTGAAAAGGCAAAAAAATTATTAAACTATAATCCTAAATACAATATTAACGACGGTATAAAAGAAGCTGTTAATTGGTATTGGAAAAATTTATAATAAAATGAAAATCACAAAAATTTGTTGCATTGGCGCAGGATATGTTGGTGGGCCTACAATGGCAGTTATTGCTAATAAAAACCCACATATTAAAGTAACTATAGTAGATATTAATCAAGCTAGAATTGATGCTTGGAATGATCCTGATGCTTCTAATCTGCCTATTTACGAACCAGGTTTGGCTGAAATTGTTGAAGAAACAAGAGGTAAAAACTTGTTTTTTTCTACTGAAATTGACAAAGCTATAGATGAATCAGAAATGATTTTCATATCTGTTAATACTCCCACTAAAACTTATGGTAAAGGAAAAGGTATGGCTGCTGATTTAAAATACGTAGAACTATGTGCCAGAAATATTGCAGATGTTGCTACTACGGATAAAATTATAGTTGAGAAATCTACTTTACCAGTAAGAACTGCACAAGCTATTAAAAGTATTTTAGATAATACTGGAAGTGATGTAAAGTTTGATATTCTGTCAAACCCAGAATTTTTAGCTGAGGGTACTGCAATTCAAGATTTATTAAATCCTGATAGAGTTTTAATAGGTGGTGAATCTGAAGACGCTATAGAAAGTTTAGCAAGTATATATGGAAGTTGGGTGCCTGAACATCAAATTCTAAAAACAAATGTTTGGTCTTCTGAGTTATCTAAACTTACAGCCAATGCCTTTTTAGCACAACGCATATCCTCTATTAATGCTATTTCAGAGTTATGTGAAAAAACTGAAGCAAACGTTGATGAAGTTGCAAAAGCCATAGGAATGGATTCAAGGATTGGTCCCAAATTCCTTAAATCTTCAGTAGGCTTTGGTGGATCATGCTTCCAAAAAGACATATTGAATCTTGTTTATATAGCTAGAAGTTATAATTTACACGCCGTTGCTGATTATTGGGAACAAGTTATCATATTGAACGATCACCAAAAAAGGCGTTTTGCAGACCATTTAATAAGCACGCTTTATAATACGGTTTCAGGAAAGAAAATAGGTTTCTTAGGATGGGCGTTCAAAAAAGACACCAATGATACTAGAGAATCTGCAGCTATATATGTTGCTGATCATTTATTAAATGAGCAAGCTAACATTGCTGTCTACGACCCTAAGGTTTCAAATGAAAAAATGCAATCAGATTTAAACCATTTAAACACTAGGACTGAAGAAGAAAACAGTAAGTTAGTTCAAGCGACTAAGACACCTTACGAAGCTTTAAAAGGTGCTCATGCTGTTGCTATTATGACTGAATGGGATGAATTTAAAACGTACGATTGGAAAAAAATATACTCTGAAATGAAAAAGCCTGCCTTTATTTTTGATGGTAGAAACATACTTGATAAATCTGAAATGGAAAACATGGGTTTTGAATATTCTTCAATAGGTCAATAAAATATTATGGATAAAGAAAAAATAGCAATTATAGGATTGGGATATGTAGGGTTACCTCTAGCCCGCTTATTCGCTACAAAATATTCAGTTGTAGGTTTCGACATCAATGACAAACGAATTTCTGAATTAAAGCAAGGCAAAGACGTTACTTTAGAAATTGAAGATGATGTTTTGAAGGCAGTACTTAAAGATAGTGCTGATTCTAGTGACGGTTTATATTGTTCTTCTAATATTAATGATATAAAGGATTGCAATTATTATGTTGTTACCGTTCCTACCCCTATTGACAAGAATAACAGACCAGATTTAACACCTTTATATAAATCTAGTGAAACTGTCGGAAAAGTACTCAAGAAGGGAGATATAGTCATTTATGAATCTACTGTTTACCCTGGAGTAACAGAAGATGAGTGTGTGCCTATTTTAGAAAAAATAAGTGGACTCAAATTTAACTCCGATTTTTTCGCTGGATACTCACCAGAGCGTATTAATCCTGGCGACAAAGAACATACTGTTGATAAAATTTTAAAAGTTACAGCGGGTTCTACTCCAGAAATTGGAGTAAAAGTCAATGACTTATATGCCAGCGTAATTACTGCCGGAACTCACCTTGCTCCTACTATTAAAGTTGCCGAAGCAGCTAAGGTTATTGAGAATTCTCAAAGAGATATCAATATTGCTTTTGTAAATGAGCTTGCAAAAATCTTTAATCTGTTAGATATAGATACACATGCCGTTTTAGAAGCCGCTGGCACCAAATGGAATTTCCTTCCATTTAAACCTGGTTTAGTTGGTGGGCATTGTATTGGTGTAGATCCTTATTATTTAGCTCAGAAAGCTCAAGAGGTTGGATATCACCCCGAGATTATTTTAGCAGGTAGACGGGTTAATGATAGTATGGGGCAATATGTTGCAAGTGAAGTAGTCAAAATGATGCTTAAAAATGATATCAAAGTTAATGGAGCAAAAATATTAGTATTAGGCATCACTTTTAAAGAAAACTGCCCCGATGTAAGAAACACAAAAATTGTTGATGTTATAAAACATTTAAAAGATTATAGCCTCGATATAACTATATACGACCCATGGGTTAGTTCTGAGGAAGTGTTACACGAATATAATTTGGAAGCCATTAATGATGTGCCAAAAGATAAGTTTGATACTATTATCCTAGGTGTTGCCCACAAAGAGTTTAACAACCTGAACTATTCTCATTTATTAACACCAAAAGGCTTAATTTATGATGTTAAAGGTATTTTAAAAGATAAAGCTAATAAGTGCCTTTGATTTAAATAACATAATTACTATCGTATAATAAACTAATACCAATATTCTTATTATCCATAAGAAATAAAAACTAAAAGTATTGAATGTCAAGAATTTCCAAATCTATAAAGAATGCGAAAGTTGGTATATTTTTTTTCGTTATATCAATTGTTATACAATTCTTTGCAAGAAAAATATTTCTTGACAATTTAGGAGACGATTTTATAGGATTAGATTCTACAATAAGAAGTATCATAGGTTTTCTAAACTTAACAGAACTAGGTATTGGAACTGCAATTGGTTTTGCTTTGTATCAACCCGTTTTTGATAATGATCGAAACGAAATAAATAAAATTATAGCGCTTCTAGGGGTTCTTTATAAAAGAATTGGCTTATTCATAATAGGATTGGGTGTTATTATTTCTTTATTCTTTCCTTTGATATTTTCCAAAACTGATTTTTCATTTACTTTAATATATTTTGTATTTTATTCTTTATTATTCTCTTCGCTATTAGGGTATTTTGTTAATTATCATATGAGTTTGCTTGGTGCCGATCAAAAAGGATATGTTGATAATACGATATACCAAACACTTAATATAGTTAGAGTAATTTTACAAGCTCTAATTGCAATCTATTTAAAGAATCTATATTTATGGATTGCGATGGAATTGGTGTTTAGTATTATTTTTAGTATCGTACTTAGGGCAAGAATAAAGCAAGAATACCCATGGCTTATTATTAACTCCTCAGAAAAAGCACAAATTATAAAAGAATACCCCGTTATAATTAAAAAAATAAAACAAGTTTTTGTGCATAAAATCGTGGCGTTTGTTAAAGGAGGAACTGATAATATACTTGTTTACGCCTTTGTAAACTTGCAAAGCGTTGCGTTCTTTGGGAATTACCAATTAATTATTATTAAACTTAGTGGCTTAGTAAAAATGTTGTTTTCAGGAACTGGTTCAGCGGTTGGAAATTTAGTAGCTGAAAATGATAAAGAACATATTAACAAAATATTTTGGGAGTTAATGGCAATCCAATTTTTTATAGCTGGTTTTTTAAGTATAACACTATATTATCTTATGGGGTCTTTTATTATACTATGGCTTGGAGAAGAATATATTTTATCAAATAGCATTTTATTATTAATGATTGGTAATTTTTTTATTTATGAAATAAGTTCTCCTATTGAGCGCTTTAAAAATGCATATGGTTTATATTCTGATACATGGGCTCCAATAGTTGAAGCCATAATAAATCTTTCAATTTCATTTGTTTTTGGAAAGCTATGGGGTATTGAAGGAATTTTACTGGGAACCTTAGTAAGCCTTATACTAATTGTAGTAATATGGAAACCATATTTTGTGTTTAAAAATGGTTTTAACAAAAATGTTTGGCATTATTGGAAAGGTATTATACCTATAGTAATAATTTTATCTATATCAACGTTTCTAATAAATTATTCAATCACTTATTTTCCTTACAATGAAAGCTCCTCAAATTTTATTAATTGGGTAATTTATGCATTTAAAGTATCATCAATAATAACACTTATCTATGGTATTTTATTATTTTTATTTATTAAAGGTTTTAAAGATTTTTGTTTCAGATTGAAAAAATTAATTGAACATAAATTATTTAATAATTAATAACACATTTAAATTTGAACAATAAAAAAAAGAAAATTGGTTTTGTTATAGGTTCACTTACATCAGGCGGAGCAGAACGAGTTATATCTACATTAAGTAATGAATTAATAAACAAGTATGATATTACTATTATTACCTTTGTAAAAACTACGCCTTTTTACAGACTTAATAGTGGAATTAAAGTTATAGCATGTAAAGAAACTATCCTCACACCTACTTCAACCTTAAAATCACTAAAGCTTAATTTTGAATTAGTACGGAGTGTTTCAAAAATTATAAAATCTGAGAAATTAGATGTTCTAATTGGTTTTATTACAACAGCCAATATTATAACGACAATAGCAGCCAAATTAAATAGAATTCCAAGTATAATTAGCGAAAGAAATAACCCAATGATGGAGGATGTTCCCAAATTTTGGGTTATGATGAGAAATTTAATTTACCCTAAGGCAGATAGAATAATTCTTCAGACAGAAGGTGTAAAAAGATTTTTTACGAATAGAATTAAATCTAATAAAATAGCGATACTTCCAAACCCAATTTCTAAGGATTTATCTTCTTTAAAAGACGATAAGATTAAAAAAGAAAACATTATTCTTACTGTAGGCAGATTAGATAAAAATAAATGTCATGATTTAATTATTAATGCTTTTAAAAGGGTTAAATCTAACAATTGGAAACTTTTAATTGCAGGAACTGGACCAAAAGAGAATGACCTGAAAGAGTTAATTAAAAGAAACAACTTAGAAAACTCTGTTGAAATTTTAGGAAAAGTAAATGATATAGACAAGCTTTACAATAGTGCCAGGGTTTTTGTGTTTGCCTCCAGAACAGAAGGGTTTCCTAATTCACTGTTAGAAGCCATGTATTTTGGTATCCCTACTATTTCTACAGATTGTAATTTTGGTCCATCAGAAATTATAGAAAATGGTGAAAATGGATATTTAATACCTGTGGGAGATCAGGATATGTTAGAAAAAAGATTAAATACTCTTATTAATGAAAAAGGAGTTAGAGAAAAGTTTTCTGTAAAAGCAAAACTAACTACAGAACGCTTTCATAGCAGTAATGTAGTCAAAAAATGGGATGAAGTAATCTGCTCATTGATTTAAAGAATTTGTGTAATAAATGAAATTGCTAAAAATATTAAAGTTTATTATAGCCGCATTAGTTTTACTAAATGCTCCCGCAGTAGTTTTAATGAATACAAGTGCTACTATAGGAAGTTTGGCAAGCTATAGTACTATTATTTTACTGGCTATATATTATGTCCTTGTAAAGAAAACTGAGCCCAACGTCTGGATGATTGTTTTAGCTCTATCTTATTTTGTTATTTCAAGCTTGCAGTACTATGGTATTCCAAGTGAGTTTGTTTATAATTGCATTAAATACTTGATAGTTGTTATCTGCGGTTATGAATTAATAAAAAAAATGAGTGCTACTGACATGTTTTACCTTTTTCTTATTGGGACTTTAAGCATAGGATTTGAAGCAGTTTTTTTAACAAGTAAATGGGGTAGATACAGTGGTTTTTATATAAACCCAAACGTAGCAGGTTTTATTTGTATTTATGCCTATGCCTTAACTTACGGAATTAAAAACCGTGGACTTAAACTTATCGGACAATTTGTTTTTACATTAATGGGGTTACTAACTTTTTCAAGAACTTTTATTGTTATATGGGTTCTATTAAACTTGATATCCCTTAGAATTAGTATTAAAAATATTAAAATGCTTGGGATTGGTTTTTTAATTTTAAGCACACTATTCTTTATAGATGAAATTGTGGGTCTAAACAATCCCAGATTTGAACAGCTTAAGAGAATTGCATCAAATGAAAAAGTCTCAACTCGAGAAATAAATGAAGATTCCAGAGCAGATACATGGGCATTATATTATGATCAAGTACTAGACTCTCCATTTATTGGAAACGGATGGGGCACTTTTTCTGGTGTAACTGGTCCCCTTGGTGCCCATAATTCATTTTTAATGGTTGTTGGTGAGGCTGGTATTTTACCTTTATTAATTATGATAGCAATGTTTTTTGTGATGTTTTGGCAGGGGTATGTTTATTTTAAATATGCTCCTAATCTAATTATGCAGACCATTGCATTGTCATTAGTTTTACTAGCTAATCACAATTTTTTCAACTTTTATTACTTTACTTTTGCTACAATGTGGATACAGTATCAACTAATGGTCCAAAAGAATAATAAATTGTATAATCAGCAAGAAATAACATCATGATAAAGTCAAAAGCAGATTATTATGACTATTTAAAACAAGATGAAATCGCAAATGGCTTTCAGTCATCTGGTGTTTTTCAATCTATAGTTAATATAATAACTCCAAATCCTATTAAAATTTTTTTAAAGAGGTTAAGAAAAGCTGAGTACTACAAAAATACTAAGTCTAACATATTTAGCAATGCTTATTATTTCTACCTGAGATATTTACTAAAAAAATCTTCAGTTAAGCTTGGCTTCTCAATACCAGAAAATGTCTTTGGACCTGGTTTAGCATTGGTTCATTACGGTACTATTGTAATTAATGCTAAATGTAAAATTGGAAAAAATTGTAGGATGCATGCTGGTGTAAATATAGGTGCTTCAGGTGGGGAAAAAGAAGCCCCTCAATTAGGAGATAATGTATATATAGCCCCAGGTGCTAAAATTTATGGTAATATTTCTATTCCTAACAATACAGCTATTGGAGCTAATGCAGTGGTTAATAAATCATTTGATGAAGAAAATACTGTTATCGCAGGAATACCTGCAAAAGTTATTGGCAAAGTAGATATAAAAAAAATCATAAGACATGTATAATCAAGAAGGTAAAAATATAAGAAGTAGAGTGTCTGATTTTTATCGAAAATCAGACATTGGATATTTATTTCTAAGGCCTTTTTATAAGTTATATGAACTTGTACTTTCAATAATTCCTGACAAATTAATTATTCAAAGAAGTTTTAAAAAACATATGGGGTATTCGCTTGATTTAGAAAACCCTAAGACTTTAAATGAAAAAATTAATTGGCTGAAGCTTTACGACAGAAAAGACTTATATTCTATAGTTGCAGATAAGTATAAAGTAAGAGAATATGTTGAAGAAAAGATTGGTAAAAAATATCTAATACCACTACTGTATCACACAAAAAACCCAAATGATTTAAAACCTGAAAACTTACCTAGTAATGGTAATTATATAATTAAAAGTAACCATGATAGTTCGGGAGGTCTTATTGTTAGAAACCCATCACTAATTAATTGGTATACCGCTAGGAAAAGATTCAAACGTTTACTAAAGGAGAATCATTATTATAGTACCATTGAATGGCAATATAAAAACATAGAACCAAGAATTGTAGTAGAAGAATTATTAACATATGATGACGAAAGCATTCCTGATGACTACAAGTTCCATTGTTTTAATGGAAATTTGGCTTTTGTTATGATTGATTTTGACAGACATTCAGGTGAACGAACAAGAAACCTATATGATACAGATTGGAAGCTGTTACCTTGTAATTGGGGAAGACCAAATGGTAAAGAACTCAATAAACCAGAAAATTTTGAAGAAATGAAAATGTTAGCTGAAACTTTAGCTAAAGATTTCAAATATTCCAGAATAGATTTTTATTTGGTAAGAAACAAAATATATTTTGGGGAAATAACATTTCATCATGCATCAGGATTTCAAAAATTTTATCAAAAAGAATGTGATGAAAAATATGGTAGTATGCTAGATTTAAAGCTCTAAATAAAAAAATAATATATATTATAATCTTATGGATAAAATTAAAGTCTTTTTTGTTATTCCAACACTTTATGGTGGCGGTGCTGAAAGAGTAATATCTTATATACCTCAATTTATAGATAAAGAAAAATTTGATGTAACATTAATTATAGTAGGTTTCGAAAAAGATAGTACTTATGATGTTACAGGGATTCCTGTAAAATATTTGAATAAAGCAAGGGTTCGCTATTCATTATTTGCTCTCTTTAAAATTCTATTTATAAATAAACCCAAGATTGTATTAAGTACCATTGGAGATTTAAATGTAACGATGGGATTTTTTTCTGTGCTATTCCCAAGTATCAAATTTATTGGAAGGCATACTATAGTAAGCCAAACAGTATTTAAGGTGCCAGTAAAGAAAGCAACCATAGGAAGAAAAATAATCGGAAAAATTTTTAGAACTGGCATCAACTTATTGGACGTAGTACTCTGCCAATCCAGAGATATGTTTGATGATATGCAGATTAACAAATACAAGGTATCAAAGCATAAATTAAGAATCATTCATAACCCAATGCGAGATAACTTTAAATTAAAATCTAAAAGCTCAGTACAGGATGGAATGATAAGATTTATTACTGTTGCAAGGCTTGTGCCGTTGAAGGGTCATGAAAGAATATTAAAAACTCTTTCAAAGTTAAACTTCAAATTTCAATACACTATCATTGGCGATGGTAGTGAAAAAAATACTATCTTCAAATTAATAGAAGAATTTGAGATGCAGGATAAAATAGTACATATATCTCATACTAGTGAGGTTTCAAAATATTTAACTGAAAGCGACTATTATTTAATGGGCTCATATGCCGAAGGGTTTCCCAATTGTCTTATAGAAAGTTGTTCTGTAGGCACACCTGTTATAGCATTTAATGCACCCGGAGGGTTAAATGAAATCATTGAGAACGGCGTTAACGGGTTTTTAGTAGAGAATGAATCAGAGTTTATTGAAAAACTTAACTATAAACAAGATTGGGATGCGAAAACAATACGAGAATCTGTTTATAAGAAGTTCAATAAAGACAAAATAATTAAAGATTACGAAAATTTATTTTTTGAGATTTTAAAATAATTAGTATAAACATTTAATTCACTCAGATAATCAGATGGGATCATTAAGGAAATTAGTAAAAAATGGTATTCAATCAACTAGGGTTTACCTTGATAATAGGGATAGAAATCAAACTGCCTTTCGGCTCTTAAAAAGCATAGAGGAAGAAAAAGGAAAACTTAAATTATCTGACAAAAAATTATGTCAAGAATATGCGGTGGATGTTTTAGGTAATAAGGTATATACGCCTTGGCTATTTGTTTATAATGCCTTTTCTGGAGAATTTAAGGAAGGTTGGATCCCCGATAATTATTATGCTCAGTGTGTTATTCCAAATGTGGGTGGTTCTTATGGAGAAATTTTAGAAAGAAACGCTATAACTGATAAATTATTAAATGTTCGCAACTCTTTAGATATTTGCTATTATATTAACAATTTCTTTTATGGAATAAATAATGACGTACTTAATGAAAATAATTTAAAAGAAATACTTTTTAAGGAAAGAGAAAAAGTGGTTTTTAAAACTGAAGATTCTCAACAAGGAGCAGGAATATATTTTTTTGATTCAAATTCATTTACTATCGACGCTATAAGAAAACTTGGTGATGGTGTTTTTCAAAATTATATAAAACAACACTCATTTTTTTTAAATTTCACTAAATCATCTGTCGCAACAATTCGAATTACTGGAATGTCTAGTTTTGTTGGTACGATTTTAAGTGAATAACTTAACTTAGCAATATGGGTAAAATAGTTTATGATCAAAGTTTTAAAAAGACCTTAGTAGAATTATTAAATTCTGGTAAATCTGTAAAAGACCTTACAAAAGAGTTTGGTATTAGTCAAGCTTCCATTCATCGGTGGAATAAAGAATTTAACACTACAACTTCAAAACAAAACAATCAATCTGAAGTACTTAAAATAAAGTCTTTAGAAAAAGAATTAAAGGATGTAAAATTAGAGCGTGATATATTAAAAAAGGCGGTAAGCATCTTTTCCAAGAGCGACAAGTAATATACCAGTTTATTAAACTTAACACTGGTTTATTTCCTGTTGAAAAGATGTGTAAATGTATGAGAGTTAGTAAAAACAGTTATTATACCTGGTTGCGGTCTGGTCAATATAAGCGACAGAAAAGCTCCATATCTCTCTTAAAATCAAGAATTACTACTATTTTTAATCAAAGTAAACAAATATATGGTAGTTTACGTATTCAAAAATCGTTAGAACGCGAAGGGCTAGTTTATTCAAGATCTTACATTGCTTTAATTATGAAAGAACTGGGTTTAAGAAGTGTACTAAGTAAAAAGTTTAGAGTTTGTACAACAGATTCAAATCATACTTTTGCCTTGGCAGATAATGTATTAAATAGAGACTTTACAAGTACGCAATTAGGTGAAAAATGGGTTTCTGATATTACATATATAAAAGTTGGCAATCAATGGAATTACCTTACAACGGTTTTAGATTTAGCAGATAGAAAAATAGTGTCATGGGCATTAACTGAAGATATGAGTACTGAAAATACCGTTTATAAAGTCTGGTTACAAGCAAGAAAAAATAGAACTATAACTAATAATCATATTTTTCATTCTGATAGAGGCGTACAATATGCATCGAATAAAATGACAAGCGTTTTAAAGGCAAGTAAGAAAATAACGCAAAGTATGAGTAGAAAAGCAAACTGCTGGGACAATGCTGTTGCCGAGAGTTTCTTTAAAACAATAAAATCTGAATGCACAAACAGATATTCTTTTAAATTCTTTTTAGAAGCATATCAAGTTATTGACCAGTATATTAAATGGTACAATTATAAAAGACTTCATTCTTCTTTAGGTTATAAGTCACCTCTAGAAATGGAAATGGAATTAATAACGAAAAACAATAAAAATGTAGCTTAAAAATTAGTACCAAATTTATTAGGTAGTCCATACCTCTGTTTGCGATAATATTGGTAATATAAGTATTCGAGCAGGCTGGTTAAAGTTTGCCCTTGGAAATGACACCCATTGCATGGGAGATGCTACAATGAAAATACCTTATGATATTAATAGCGGTAAACTATATAAAGACGCATATTTTGGAACTTGGAAGTCGACTAAAATTCTTCCTGATAGCAACTTTGCATTTGCTGATAAAGTACTACCATCTTTCGATAATTGTATAGCTGAAGTTAAAAGAATGCATGGCAATATGCCTTTCGCAAGATGTCTTGGCTGGGATTTAATAGTAGATGATAATAATAATGTTGCATTTATTGAAGTTAATGGAGGGCATAATGGAATTAGATTTACTGAGGCTGTGCAAGGGCCTTGCTTTAAAGGGTTAGGGTGGGAGAACTTACACAAATTAAATTAGTTCTAAAAATACTAGGGTAAAAATTATAAAATGGGAAAAGTAAAGAATTCGGTCAAAAATTTACTTAAAAAAGGTGAAAATTATGTCTATCATAAGGAAAAAAATATTGAAGCATATAAAATCCAGAAAACTTTTGAGAGTGTAACGGGTAAACTGAACTCAAAAAATAAAAAATTATGCAAAGAATATGCCCTTGATATTTTTGGAGATAAAAAATATGCCCCATGGCTTATGGCATACTGTGCTTATTCTCATCAATTTAAAGAGGGTTGGATTCCTGATAATTATTATGGTGAGTATGTGGTACCCGCTTTAAAAGGTGAATATGGAGCAATCTGTAATAGGTCATTAATAATAAATAAACTATTAAATGATAAAAACTCTACAGATTTAGGCTACTATATTAATAGTTTATTTTTAAGTACAAATAACGAGGTTTTAAATGTTGAGAGTTTTAAAAAATTACTTTTTGAGAATAATAAAAAAGTAGTATTTAAAACTGAAAACTCTTTCCAAGGCAAAGGAATCTATTTTTTTGATAAAAAAACCTTTGATGTAAATCTTATAAAGCAATTAGGGAATGGTGGGTTTCAAAGTTATATAAAACAACATCCTTTCTTTAATCAGTTTAATGATTCATCTGTTGCAAATATTCGTCTTACTTCTGTATGCAAGGATGATGGCGAAATAGAAGTTAGAGCTGGTTATTTTAAATATGGTGGTAAAAATGAAACACATGTAAAATCGAAATCTGCCATATATATTTCTGTTAATGTGAGTACTGGACAATTACATAGCAAAGCTTCCCTACCTGATTGGACACCTATAAATCAATTACCAGGCAATGATATAAAATTTGCAGGTATGGAGTTACCATGTTTTAACTATTGTATTTCTGAAATAAAAAGAATGCATGGTCTCATCCCTTATGTAAGATGTATTGGATGGGATCTAATCTTGGATGAAGAAGAGAATATTAGGATAATAGAATTAAATGGATTACATAACACAATATCATTGCATGAGATGGAACAAGGCCCGTGTTTCATTGGTTTGCAGTGGGAGAACTTGCACAAATAAAACAAATAGTAAAAACTAAAAAAAAAACTAAAATTGATAGCAATAAAGAATTTGACCAAAAATATACTTGATAAGGGCAAAATGTATATTTATCACAGTGAACAGAATGAGGAAGCGTATAGAATACGAAGATTAGTTGAGAATGAAAAAGGTAAACTTAGCTCTAAAAATATAAAATTATGTAAGGAGTACGCACTTGATATCTTTGGAAATAAAAAATACACCCCTTGGCTTATGACCTATTGTGCTTATTCACACGAATTTAAGGAAGGTTGGATTCCCGACAACTATTACGGTGAATATGTAGTACCTGCTTTAAATGGTGAGTATGGTACCGTCTGCAATAGGGCATTAGTAATAAATAAATTATTAAATGATAAAAACTCAACAGATATAGGCTATTATATTAACAATTTGTTTTTGAGTACAAGTAATGAAGTTCTAGATGTTGAGGCATTTAAAAAATTACTTTTTGAGAATAATGTGAAAGTTGTATTTAAAATTGAAAACTCGTTGCAAGGGAAAGGAATCTATTTTTTTGACGAAAAATCTTTTGATGTAAACTATATAAAACAATTAGGAAATGGTGTCTTCCAAAGCTTTATAAAACAGCATTCGTTTTTCAACCAGTTTAATGATTCAGCTGTGGCAACAATTAGACTTACTTCTGTTTGTAAAGATGATGGGGCAATAGAAGTTAGAGCAGGTTATTTTAGATTTGGTCGTACTGGTGACACACATGTTCTTTCTTCTCGTCAGATGAGAATACCTATAAATATAAAAAATGGTACTTTATTGGATGTTGCCTTTTACCCAAAGTCAGAATCTACTAAACGGCTACCAGACAACGATATAGACTTTGCAGGCATGGAGTTGCCTTTGTTTAGTCATTGTGTTTCCGAGATAAAAAGAATGCATAGTCTAATCCCTTTTATTCAATGTATTGGATGGGATATAATTATAGATAAAAATAATAATTTAAAAGTAATAGAATTAAATGGTGGACATAACGGTATAACATTTAATGAGATGGTTCAAGGCCCTTGTTTTAAAGGCTTGGGATGGGAAAAACTATATAAAATTTGATTTCAAAATATTAAGCAATAAAATAAATCTATTGAATCCTGTAAAAAAAAACATCAGTATACTTAACACTAGTCTAACCAGTGGAGGTGCAGAAAAAGTAATAAGCCTTTTACTTAAGGAATTAATTCATGATTTTAATGTAACATTAATTCTTTTTTATAACAAAATACATTTTCCTATACCAGAAGAGGTAGAGGTTGTTATTCTAGGCAAAAAAGACCATGATATACCTTTTTACGAAAAAGCTTTAAATGTTTTTAAGTTTGCAAGTAAATATAATGAAGTAATTAAAAGAAATAAAATAGATTATGTAGTGTCTTTTCTAGCATTTCCTAATTTACTTACTGGTATCATTTCTATGTTAAATAAAGAACCAAAAACGTATATAAGCGAAAGGGGCTTCCCTTCAGACAATACAACAAGTAAAACATCCCATTATATTTCTAAAGTGTTTTACCCATTACTGTATAACAAATGTGATAAATTATTCTCTAACTCTGTTCATATTAATAATGATTTAAAAGATAATTTTGGTGTTAAAATTCCTATGGAAATAATATACAATCCTATAGAACAGCCGAAAAAAGTAATAATTTCAAGTACATTAAATACTGTATCTCCTTTAAACATAATAACTGCTGGTACTTTAAATAAAAGAAAAAATCAAATAATGATTATTAGATCTGTTGAAAATTTAAAGTTTGATTTTACACTGTCCATTTTAGGAGGTGGAGAGCTAAAAGAGTATTTAATAAATGAAATAGACTCTAGAAAACTCAATAAAAAAGTATCACTTATAGGAAAAGTAAAAAATGTAGATGACTACTTAGTCAAAAGTAATTGTTTTGTTTTATCTTCTTTTACAGAAGGTTTTCCTAATGCGTTGCTAGAAGGTATGGCTATTGGCTTACCTTCTATTTCAACAAATTGTCTATCAGGCCCCTTAGAATTACTAAATGACAATAAACCTGTTAGTATAAATAATGGTGAATTCTTTAAAGCACAATTTGGTATACTAGTTAATAATGACGACCATATTGGTCTAGAAAAAGCATTAACTTATTTAAATGACAACCCAGATGAGCGTGAAAAATATAGTCAACTAAGTTTAGAAAGATCAAATGACTATTTACTTAAAACTATATATTCACAGTTTAAAGATTTTATATTAAACTAAAACCCTAAATCACTATGTGTGGAATCAATGGAATAATAAATAAAACAAGTTGTAATGAAAATGAAATAACTGCAGCATTGACCAAAATGAATGATTTAATTATTCATAGAGGACCAGATGAAGATGGTTTTATAGCTACAAAACAAGATAACTTTTCCTTAGGAATGTCAATGAGAAGACTGTCTATAATTGATTTATCAACTGGAAAACAACCAATATATTCTGGTGATAAAAAAATAGTCATAGTATTTAATGGTGAAATCTATAATTATAGAGAACTTAAATTAAAATTAGAAGAGTCAGGAACCACCTTTCAAACGAATAGTGATACTGAGGTTATTTTAAAACTATATGAAAAACATGGTATAGAATCATTTAAATGGCTAGATGGCATGTACGGTTTCAGTATTTACGATCAAAATAAAAATAAGGTATTTATAGCTAGAGATTTTTTTGGAGAAAAACCGCTTTACTATACTAATACTAACAAACAATTTATTTGGGCTTCAGAATTAAAATCAATAGTTGATGTTTTAGATTTAAAGCCCGAAATTTCGAAAAAAGGTGTGAATCTTTATTTAAGGCTAACATATATTCCTGCACCTTATTCAATTTATGATAATATTTTTAAGCTAGAAGCTAATCATTATTTAGAATATGATTTAAAAACCAATTCACATAAGATAAATGAAATTAGCCAAGAAATACTACCAAAGGAGGATGAGGTAAGTTTCGAGGATGCAAAAAATAAAGTTAAAGACTTAGTTTACGAAAGTGTTAATAGTAGGTCTATATCTGATGTTCCGTTAGGAACATTCTTATCTGGCGGTGTTGACTCATCAATAGTTTCACTCTGTCTTTCTCAATCAGCAAACAAAAAAATAGAAACATTCTCTATAGGCTTTAAAGAGGCTAAAATGGATGAAACAGCTAAATCTCAGCTTGTTGCTAAAATGATTGGTAGTAATCATCATGAATTTAAAATTGGAGAAGATGATTTAAAAGATAATATTCATGAAATTCTATTAAATTTTGATGAGCCATTTTCTGATACTGCTGCACTCCCAACCTATTTTGTTTCTAAAAAAACTAGAGATTATGTAAAAGTAGCTTTAACAGGTGATGGTGGCGATGAAGTTTTTGGAGGTTACAACAAATATTATGTTGGTAAGATGAATACAAAGTATACCAATATTGTTCCTAAACCTATTCATTATCTACTTTTAAACTCTTCCAAGTATATGTTATCAACCAAAAATGATAATAGAGGAAAACGCTTTAAAATAAAAAAAATGTTGAAAGCTGTTAATTATGATGGCAATCAATATTGGGATATTATTTCATTAGCTAATACAGAGTTAGAATTAGCAGAAATTTTGACACCATCGCATTATATAAATGACCTCTTTGGAGAATATAAAGACAAATTATATAATGATAAAGTTGAATCACTAACGGATTTTAGGCATGTTGATAAAATCTTAAGTTTAGAAGGTGGTATGCTTGCGAAAGTTGATAGAACAAGTATGCAAAATTCATTAGAATGTAGAGCACCTTTTTTAAATAAAAAAATATGGGATTATACAAATACGCTACCTGAAAAATACTTAATGAATGGATGGAATAAAAAACACATACTTAAAGAAGCCTTTAAAGATCAATTCCCTGAAGAATTTTTAGAGAAAAGTAAACGCGGATTTGGGTCTCCTGTTGGGAACTGGTTAAAGTCTAGTTTAAGAAAAGAATTAGAATCTTATATCGAACCAAAATTTTTATCAGATCAAGGTATTTTTAACCTAAATAAAATGATACCTATAGTACAAAACCATTTAAAAAGTAAGCGTGATAATACTTTTAGAGTATGGTCATTTTATTGTTTTCAAAAATGGTATAGTAATATTTACTTAAAACAATAATAAATGGATAAGAAAAGAATATTAGTTGTAGCATCATGTGCAAATTCATTAATCAATTTTAGAGGCGATTACATACAACGCTTAATTTCTGAAGGTTATGATGTATATACTGCTGTTGATAGCTATCCAGAGAAAGTTTTATCAAAGCTAAAAGAGTATGGCGTAAAAGCGCCTTTGGAATATTATTTACAAAGAACAGGTTTAAACCCGTTTAATGATTTAAAAACCATTTTTAATTTAAAAAAACTAATTAAAGAAAACAATATTGATCTGGTTTTTCCTTATACTGTTAAACCCGTTATTTATGGGTCTTTGGCAGCAAATATGGCTAAAGTCCCTGTAGTTTCATTAATTACTGGGCTTGGTTTTACTTTTACCGGTTTAACTTTAAAATCGAAAGTACTACAACGACTAAATGAATTTTTATATAAAATTTCCATCAGAAAAAACAAAGTAGTTGTATTTCAAAATAATGATGATCGCAGTTTGTTTTTTGATCGACACATTTTAACAAAAAAAAATAAAACGCAAGTTGTTAGTGGTTCTGGTGTTAATCTTGATCAGTTTACTTTTAGACCTAATCATAATTCTAATGGGATTACCAGCTTTATAATTGTCACAAGACTTATTAGAGAAAAAGGAACACACCTGTTTATTGAGGCTGCAAAAGTTTTGAAACAAAAGTATCCAAATACCGAATTTCATGTTATCGGATCGGTACAAAATTCGCCATCTGCAATAAAAGTTGAGGAGTTACAAAGTTTACATGAAAACGGAACCTTAGTGTTTCACGGATCGCAATCTAACGTTTTACAGCATTTAACTAAGCAAGACGTGTTTGTTTTACCAACATTTTATAGAGAAGGTGTGCCAAGATCTATTCTTGAAGCTTTATCTGTAGGTTTACCCATAATCACAACAGACTCTCCAGGTTGTAGAGAGACAGTTTTAGAAGGAGAAAATGGTTTTTTAATACCACCTCAAAACTTAGAAGCCTTAATTAAGGCTATGGAATTTTTTATTACAAATCCTAAACGACTAACAGAAATGGGGTTAAAAAGTAGAGAATATGCCGAAAAAAGATTTGATGTTGACATTATAAATCAAGATTTAATTGATATTATTAATAGCGTTATTAAAAAATAAAAATGATAGTTTAATGTTTTTTTTATAAAAAAGGCCAGATTTAATTTCATGATGATATTCCTATTTTTTCTAATTAATCCTAAGTTTTTTATGGAGTTTAAAATTAATTTTTTTAAAAGATCTAATAAATATTAATTTTTAATTAGCTAAATCCTTTGTTTACAAATTATCTCATAAAAAGGGTTAAAATTGTTTTCAATAAAAAATTTAATCAATACGATTGAAATTCATTTTTTTTTTAATCCTTCATTAAAAATTTTCGGCTGTAATGATAAAATTACTATTGTATTTCTCATTAAATGAAACTAACAACTTTCAAACGAAAGATTAATAAAACATAACATATCCTGAGTTAGTTAGAATAACCAAAAGGGCACAAGAGCGAAACATTAAATTTTTAAGGTATAGATCAGCTTGAATAGCATTTGATAGTCAGAAATCAAGTCACAACAAAAACTTTTTTCTTGTCATAAAATTTAAAATTTATACTGTTTACAAATTTTCCCTATCCTGCAAAGCATAGACTACTACCTCACTAGGCGTAAGGCTCATAGAGTGCAGAAAAACGGTTCTCATGTATATGCTACGAATCTAAGAACCTCATACTTTATGGGTTTTCATAATTCCGCAAAACCCAGTGATTTATAGACAGGCTTACTAAACGGAAATAAACCTCATAATTTGGATAGGTTAATCAAGATGAGCCACCTCAAAAGGATTAAAGTAAATAGTGTTATTACAATTTAATTTATAAAGAAAGAGCTGAGTTTTTAACTCAGCTCTTTTAAATACAATTTTGCTTAGATTATAATTTAATTAATTGTTTAAAAATGCTCTTTCCTGTTTTTTGACTAGTAATTGTTACTAAATATGTAGCTTGTTCTAAATTACTCATTCCACTAGCATTTATTGTTCTATTAATACTTAAATATTTTTTATCAAATACTAGTCTTCCACTTATATCGAATATTTTAATATTCAATTGACTATTATTATAACTTAGAGGAAGTTTTATAGTTATATTATCTTTAAATGGATTTGGATATATTTTTATTTTATTTTCTAAGCTTTCAAAATTATCAAGACCTAAAGTACCAACAGTTTTATTTCCAACAATAGCTGACACTTTTGAAACATCTATGATGTCAAGTGTTGCTGGGTTACAATCATCATCAATACCATTACCAACAATTTCTGTTTCCCCTGGATTGACCGATGCGTCGGTATCGTCGCAGTCAGCAGCACTATTATTGATATCACCTCCCGACCAATCATCTATGGCATACCCTTCAACCATTATGCCCGGGTTACCAGAAGTATTTGCTCCAGAAGGATTAACTATAGTGTGTACTAAATTATCATTTATAAAAACCTTGTAAGTCGTTCCATTAACCTCTCCTCGTATTACATCACCCTCTACCACGGTATAATTAACTCTACCTTTAGCACTTACTGAACCGTTAATCATAACTAACATCTGTACTACATTACCACTACACTGCCATACTACACTCGATGTTGCATCTCATCTAAGTGATATACCCGACAAAGAAAAGCCACATCCTGCAAAATTAGCTTCTGCCCATTGGTCGTCACCAAAAACGCCCTTACGAAAAGCTATAGCAAATGTTCCCCCACCTTTCTTAACTTTATTTGAAACTATACTGGCAGCGCCTCCACCAAGTCCTGTAGAATGGGTCCAGTTTGAACCTAAATTTTCAAAATCCACTCTATTAAAATTATCTGAAAAAAGATTGCCCACGCCATTCATTGTATAGCCATCACCGTCTAAATCATCATCCAAGGTTAATGGATTACAATCATTATCCACGCCATCATATGGCACTTCTGTTGCACCAGGATTTACAGCTGAATCTGAATCATTACAATCGCCTTCATTGGCCGTATAGCCATCGCCATCAGCATCGATAACTGTTGAGCTATCTGAAGTCGCTGGATTACAATCATCATCAATACCATTATCAACAATTTCTGTTGCGTCTGGATTCACATTCTCATCCGTATCATCACAATCGGTATTGTTATTACTATATCCTGCAGGTGCTGTAGATACACATAACAGTTCTGTAGTTGTAGACCCAAATCCATCCCCATCAGCATCTACATAATAAGTTGTTGTCGCATTTATTGTATTATCTGTATCATCACAATCATTGGCATTATCAAAACCATCGCCGTCTAAATCATCATCCAAGGTTAATGGATTACAATCGTCATCGATGCCGTTGTATGGCACTTCTGTTGCACCAGGATTTACAGCTGCATCAGTATCGTCACAGTCAGTAGCTGCATTATTATAGGCGCCTCCTCCTGACCAATCATCCATTGCATACCCTTCAACCATTATGCCTGGGTTACCAGAAGTATTTGCGCCAAAAGGATTAATTATAGTGTGTACTAAATTATCATTTATAAAAACCTTGTAAGTCGTTCCACTAACTTCTCCTCGTATGACATCACCTTCTACTACGGTATAATTAACTTTACCTATAGATCTTACTGAACCGTTAGTCATAA
>NZ_JAQWOO010000073.1 GCF_029245835.1 Algibacter sp.
GTAAAAATAAGCATCTTTTTGGATTTAGCTCTATTTTGAAGTATAAAATGGCTATACAGAGTAGCTTACAACCTCCATTTTTACTAGTAAATACTTTGGGCGTTACCCACAAGGGGTCGGGCTATTCGTTCCAAGTCCTCGCTTCTGCGCTAAGGCGCAAAAGCTGTGGGCTATCCACTACTATCCCTAACGCAGGCAAATCCGCAAAAGTTAGTCTTAGAAGGTAAACACTTTAGATAAGTGCGCAAGGGATTGAGGTATTTGTTGAAGCTCTTTTTGTGTTGTATAAGTGCAACACAAAAAAGCGACTACCGAAATGTTTATATTCATGAATACCTTAATTAAGCAATATTAACCAATGAATAAAACCCGACCCTAAAGGGATGCTCCCAAATTAAACTGTCATAAAACCGTTTCTGAACCAGAAAAATGTTGCTCGAGCTCTTTTAAAGTAGCTGCGCTGGTTGCTAAATCTTTAACAACTTCCCCTTTTTCTAAAACTACAATACGCTCGCAAACATCGGTAACATGCATTAAATCATGACTTGATATTAAGACCGTAACACCTTGTTTTTCTGCTAATTCTTTAATAATATTTTTTAGTCTGATTTGAGTTGTGGGGTCTAAATTCGCAAAAGGTTCGTCTAAAATGATCACTTCTGGATTTCCAATAAGTGCTGCTACAATACCTGCTTTCTTTTGATTTCCTTTACTTAAATCTCGTAAATACTTTTTTTGACCCAATATTTCGCCATGAAAAAAGTCTTGGAATTGCGCTACTAAAGCATTGACGTCGGCTTTATTTTGTCCGCGTAACTCTCCAATAAAATAAAAGTATTCTTCTGGAGTTAAATACCCTATTAAAAAACTTTCATCTATAAACGCCGATGTGAAAGGTTTCCAATCTTCACTTTTATTAACCTGTATACCATGGCTATCTATAAAGCCAGTTGTAGGTTGAATTAAATCTAAAAGCAAGCTAAAATATGTTGTTTTGCCAGCGCCATTATTACCTACCAAACCAAAGCTTTGCCCTTTAGGAATCTCTAAAGATTCGATATTTAAAACTGAAATTCCATTGTATTTTTTTGATAAATTAGAAGTTGTTATCATGTTATTTGATTTTTTTAGTGCTTATTTAAACTTTTTGTACTTAAATGAGTTCATTAGTTATTTTGATCAAAAGCATCAATCATTTTATATTTTGAATCTAAATATTTTTGTGTAATTATTTTCATTAATTTTTGATGCAATACAATGCCTATAACACCAAGAATTATGAGAACCAAGCAGGCTATTTCAAAGCTTATTAAAAAGTAGCATGCTGCGAATAAAGCCATTGGAAATAGTAATAATGGAATCCCTATTAGCCATTGCACCGCACCTGTACCTTGATAATTGAATGCTGCTTTTTGACTTAAATCGATTTTTTTTCTGTTAAAGGACCCTCCAAGTAAAATGACGTGCGTATTAATACCAATGTTATAAATTGCGGCAGCAAAATGTGCTAATAGAATTTTCCAACCGAAGAATACGTAAGGAATTCCAAGAACGAATAGAATGATTACACTAACCGCCATTAAAGTAAATTTAGATTTTAAATACTGTTCGTATTTAATATTCTGACTCATCAGTAGTTTATAATAACCACTATCCCAGGTTGGTATAAATTGACCAAAGTTGATTAGAAATATGCCCGTTGAAAACACCCCAATAAAAACAAAAAACCACGGCATACCTTGATAGGTAGGCTGGGGATAAAAAAACAACCCATAAAGTAGCCCTATAACTAGCATCCAAACTGAAGATTTGGTGCGTTTATTACGCCATATTAATTTTAAATCGAGTTGCATGAAAGGGGCAATATCTCCAAAGTTTTTTGTCCACTCTAAATTTGAAGCGTTTACTTGCTTTATTTTTGTTTTTAATCCACTATCTAAAAACAACTTTTGTCTTAGCAATTTAAAATTTACTACATAACAAACCGCTAGTATTAAAAAAGGGACTACAACTAATAATGGGGTTTTGTAAATAGCATTGAAACCATCGCCTACTATTAGATTAAAAGAGATCATATTGAAATGATTTAAGGCATATAAACCACCCACTAATATGATTATTGGAAGAAAAGACAATTCTTTTTCAGCAGAAAAGCTTTCAATAATAAAATTTAAAAAGTTTATAATGAGTACTACTAAAATCAGTGCAAGCATCCATATTAATACATTTGTTACGGGATAGTCTTTAAATAACAACGTAATCCCGAATGGAATGATAGCAAATAAGGGCAAGAAATTGAAAAACGAAAAAGCTGATTTTCCTAAAACAAAATTAACAACCTGACTTCTTTTAACAGGCAAGGTCAATAATGGTTTTACACTCATTACTGGTAATTTTTGAAAGAAAAAACGAAATGCTAAATCACCAATTATCCAATAAAACAAAAAGTTGTTTACAATAAGTAATGGGTCTTTATCAGGATACATATCTTTAAGCCCAGGATATAATAATAATCCCATTCCTAAAAAAATAGCAATAAAATATAGACTTATAAAGCCCATAAATATTTTAATGCCTAAACTTTTTCCAAAACTAGCAGATCTAAAAAAAGCCTTCCATTCTAAATTCAAAAATCGTTTTATCATTTTTTGTGGTTATAGTTTTCCTAAAAGTAAGTATTCTAATGTTTTAAAATGTTACACTATTTATCAATTTATATTCTGGAAATTCTTCTGATAATTTTTCTTTTAGTTTAGGTTCAACAATTTTTATTGAAACATAAAATAACAACATATATAAAACGACGCATACCGATAATATTATTTTGGAGACATCTCCCCAATCTTTATCAGACTCAAATAATCTCGGATGATAAATAACCCCCAAATAGAGAACAGTGTCGCAATAATTTTTGGCAACCTAAAAAAATCTTTAAAATACTTCCAAATCTCCTTTCTATAAAATGTATTTAAGGCTTTGGTTTTTTGTTCGATGACATCTGAAAAACCGAAAATACCAAACTTTTTAAATTCTGTAGCTAAGGCACTTTCAAAAGACAGATTTGGATTTTCTATCCATTGGTTTTCAATGCCATTTGCCAAATGGTCTACCAATTCGATTTGCACAACATACCATGCTACATAATGATTTCTTGTAAATTTGTAAAGTGCTTCTATGTGATGGTCTGTTAATTTATGCATTACTCTAAACGAAATTTTGGATTTACTAAAGCACGCATGTTTCTAATATAACTCTCCAATTCCGCAAGTTTATCTACGGTTTCTTTTGTGCCAGCTTCCGTTAATTTGTAATATTTACGAACCCTATTTCCAATCTTAATGACCTCAACATCCAATAAACCTTGAGCCTCCAATTTATGGAGCGCTGGGTATAATGCGCCTTCTGTAAGCTGAAGCTCATCTTTTGTAATCTCTTTTACCTTTTGAGTGATCTCATAGCCATACATGCTATCATGCTCATTTAAGAGTTTTAAAATGATGGTTATTAAACTGCCTTTGTATAAATTAGTGCTTTTCATCGATTGATAAATATATACATAATTTTCTTATGCATAAAATTTATATGCATTATTTTTTATAGAAAAAAGAAGCTTTGTTTTTATTGGCTTTAGTATTTTTGTTGAAAATTTTTTTATATGTCATCATTTCATAAACTTTCAGTAAAAAACATAAAAAGAGAAACCGATAAAGCCGTTGGCATATCTTTTAATCTTCCTGAAAATCTTAAAAAGACCTTTGCATTTAAAGCGGGACAGTATATTACTTTAAAAACTGATATAGATGGCCATGAAGTACGTCGAGATTACTCACTTTGCGTGTCTCCAAAAAGCGGCGAATTAAAAGTTGCTGTAAAAGAAGTTAAAGACGGTACGTTTTCTGCCTATGCAAATAAAACCTTAAAAGTTGGTGACACTATTGAAGTGGCCTCTCCAAAAGGCAGATTCATATTTGAACCAAACGATTCAAAAACAAAAAATATAGCCCTTTTTTGTGCAGGGAGCGGTATTACTCCTGTTTTAAGTATTATTAAATGTGCTTTAGAAGAGGAAGTGTATAGTAAAGTTATATTGGTTTATGGAAACAAAACCACTAAGGACACCATGTTTTTAAACGAACTTTTAGAACTTCAACATGAATACAAAGATCGTTTTTCAATTCAATTCGTTTTTAGCCAACAAGATGAAGATGATTCCATTTTTGGTAGAATTGAAAAAAGCACGGTTAATTACATCATGAAAAATAAGCACAAACATATTGAGGTTGATGCCTTTTACCTATGCGGACCTGAAGCGATGATTCATACTGTAAAAGATGTATTAACAACACATGATATCGATGAAAATCGTATTCATTTTGAACTTTTTAAAGCCGCTAAAACTTCGGATGTAAAAGAAGAAAATATAGCCTCTGGTAGCACAAAAATTACAATTACCGTTGATGATGAAACGTCTACTTTTGAAATGTCTCAAAAACAAACTATACTTGAAGCAGCTTTAGATGAAGACTTAGATGCTCCATACTCTTGTCAAGGTGGGATTTGCAGTAGTTGTATAGCTCGAGTTACTGAGGGTAGTGCTACTATGACTCAAAACAACATATTAACTGAAAGTGAAGTCGCTGAAGGTTTAATATTAACGTGTCAAGCACATCCAACAACGCCTACTATGACTATTGATTACGATGATGTTTAATAAGAAAGACGCTAGACTTTAGACCGCTTCGCTGTTAGATTATAGATTTGATTTTTTCAACAATAGTTTTAGGGGAAATACTACCCGCAGCTTCCTTATAACTTTCTGGATATTTATTTCCGTAAACTGAGGTTGGTATTAATGGGAATGCTTCTCTATCAGCCATTAAAGCATGATGTTCGGGTTGATTAAAAGGTGCAAAACCAGCAAAGGGATGTGTAACGCCCCAAATAGTAACCACTTTAACACCCAGCATAGCAGCAATGTGTGCATTTCCAGAATCCATGGAGAGCATAACATCAAGATTTGAAATCACATCCATTTCTTCGTTAAGAGATACCTTACCAGCAAGGTTTATAGTATTATTAAAGCTCGTTTGGAATTCATTTAGAATTTCTGACTCATACGGTCCTCCTCCAAACAAAATAAGCTTATAGTCTTTCGATAGATTTTCAATAACGGTCTTCATCAAAGTTAAAGGATACATTTTTCCTTCGTGAGCTGCAAATGGCGCAATTCCAATACGTTTCATGGAATGATTACCCAGTAATTCTTGAAGTTTAGGGCTTAAAATTGCTTTTTTAGGAAAATGTGGATGATTCAAATCAACTTCAAATCCTAAACCTCCAAATACATCTGCATAGCGTTGATGCGTTCTTTTAAGTTTTTTAAATACTGTCCCGGAAGTTAGGAGTCGTTTTTCTTTTCTTCCTTTATCAATAGAAATAAAACGCTTGCATTTTATAAACTTCTTTATCATTTTACTTCTAAGCACATTATGCAAATCGGCAACCACGTAAAACTGCTTTTTGTTAAGTGCTTTGGCTAATTTATAAAGCCCAAAAACGCCTTTATGGGCCCCTTTAACATCTGCTGAAAACACCTCAACATGCTGTAAATCTCTAAAAAAAGGTTTAAAAAAAGCGCGTGTTAAAACGGTTATTCTAAGTTCTGGATGTTGGGTGGTTAATGCTCTTAAAACAGGAACTGTCATCGCTACATCTCCCATGGCTGAGAGACGTATAACTAGAATGTGTTTTTGTTTTGGCATCTCAATGTATAGGTTGAGATTCCTGCCTGCGCAGGAATTTTATTTTTGAGAACGCAATACAGGATTCAGCTCATCGTCATTATACATTTTCATCTGTTTATAGACTTTCATGTATTTATCGCCTTTTTCAATATCGTTTAAAAGGGTGTCAATTGCAGTCGATAAATCCACGCGTTGCTCTAATAAAATATCTAATTTTTTCTGACACGTAGCCTTATGTTCTGCAGAAGCGTCTTTTCGAGTAGCCTCCTCGTTCATATGGTACACTTTTAAAGCCAAAATAGATAATCTGTCAACGCCCCAAGCAGGACTTTCTGTATTAATTGTTGCGTCTGCTTTTACAGGAGCATCTTTATATTTTTCTAAAAAATAGCTATCAATATACTCCACCATATCCGTTCTGTCTTGGTTTGAAGCATCGATCTGACGTTTCAATGTTAAAGCAGCAACAGGATCTATCTGCGGATCACGAATAATATCTTCATAATGCCATTGCACCGTATCAATCCAACATTTTCTGTATAACAGATGTTCAAGTAAATTACTTTCTGAATAAGGGTTTTTAAAAGGTTGATCTACGGTATTAATAATGTGGTATTTTTCAATAACCTCTTGAAAAATTTTGTTGGCTTTATTTGTAAACATATTTGTAATATTTTGAAGTACAAAACTACGTAAATTATATAAGAATTTTTAGTGTCTCATAAACTTCAAAATCATTGAGATTAAATTTCTAATTGGGTTTCATTAACTTTACTTCTCATAATTTAGACTTCTATTCATGACCATCCATAATTTATCACTTCAAAATTCCATATTAAACACTTTTATTTCTGAAATTAGAGCTATTGATATTCAAAAAGACAGCATGCGTTTTAGAAGAAATATTGAACGTATTGGTGAAGTTTTAGGCTATGAAATGAGTAAAAGTTTAAGCTATACATCTAAATCTATTGAAACCCCTTTAGGAACATCTGTTATCAATTTAGCTAATAACGATATCGTACTGTGTTCTATTTTAAGAGCAGGTGTGCCTTTACACAACGGGCTCCTCAATTATTTTGATACTGCAGAGAACGCTTTTATTTCGGCATATAGACATCATAAACACAACCCTGAAAGTTTTGAGATTATCGTTGAATACTTAGCTTGCCCCAATTTAGAAGGAAAAACACTTATTCTTGCAGACCCTATGTTGGCTTCTGGACAATCGATGGTAGCCACTTTTGAAGCGTTAAAGCCTTTTGGGACACCTAAAGAGGTTCATCTCATAAGTGTTATTGGCGCGCAACAAGGCGTTGATTTTGTTAAGCAAAATTTTGATAACAAAACCCATTTATGGATTGCCGCTATTGATGAAACCCTTAACGAAAAAGGCTATATTGTTCCTGGGCTCGGAGATGCCGGAGATTTAGCTTTTGGCAAAAAACTACAACAGTAGTAATACAAAAGGAACCACAATTAATACGGCTAAAAAGAGTTCTTTAAACCATTTATCCTGAATAATATCAATATAATTAGCAATTATAATAGCCAAAGGTGCAAATAAAAACAAAAACTCACTCCCATTTTTATTGGGGGCTTGAACAACCACTAAAAACGCTATAATTGCTGCTAGAATAATGGTTTTAAAGGATACTCTAAACGCCTTTTTCTTCTTTTTTATATTCTGTAAATAAAATATTGAAGACCAAATGCCAAAGGATAGTAATACGGTAATAGCAATTAAATATGGAATGGAATTATAGTTGCTAAAATCATAACTAACTTCTGATGACATATTAAATATCCCTAAAAAACTATTGTATAAGAGTACTGAAACACTACTACAAATGATAAAAACGGTTAGTAATCCTAAAAAAGGAATGATCCAATGCCTGATATTATTATCTGTATATAAAACAAGTGATACAATTATTAAAATAAAAAACAGAATAGCCCAGAAATAAAACAATGCTGCTATAGCCATCCAAAAAGCAGCATCAAAAAGTTTTTTCTTTGTGTTTTTTGAAGAACGTAAACTCACAATTCTTCTCAAACCTAGTAAAACAAAAAAATTAGAGAGCAATACGTTTGAGTACCCCGTTGTTTGTGTTATAAACAACAAAAAAAGGCTAAATAGTAAAATTTCATAATTATTATTGTTCGTTAAACTATTCTTAGTAACAATAAAATTTAAGAGTAAAATAGACGCAAAAATTATAAAAAGCAGAACCACTTGCTTTACTGAAAAATCTAAACGTATCACATCATTTACCTTACTAATTCTAGCCATTATAAACGCTAAAATTGTAATGAAGAAGACAAATGCAAAATATATTGGCCTAGATTTATTAAAAAAGCTTGTAATCATTAACTGTTTTTGTATTTTTGCAACGTAAATATACTAACTATAAAATGGTTGGTGATTAATAAACAAATACAAAATGAAAGATTTCTTTTACGCAATACAAGATTTATTTGTTGATGTTATTTTTGCTCCTTTTGATGAGTTGCGAAAATTAGAACTTGAAAACTGGTTTGGTGCAAATACCGTGTCTTGGATTTTTATTATTGTAGGATTTGTTGCTATGGTATACTGGATGTTACAACTTAAAGGCTTCAATGATAATAACGAGGAAGATAAAAGCATTTCTTCTCACTCATACTTATAAATCGAATCCAATATCTTTACGGTAATATATCTTATCAAAATGTAGTTTTTCTATACTTTGGTAAGATTTTTTTATGGCTTCTTGGTACGTGTTTCCATAAGATGTTATCGCCATAACGCGTCCTCCAGAAGTCACTATTTTCCCGTCTTTTAGTTGTGCGCCAGCATGAAACACTATCGAATCTTGAATAGCTTCAACCCCCGTAATTACTTTACCTTTTTCATAAGCTTCAGGATAACCACCAGAAACGGTCATTATAGTTGTAGCCGCACGTTCATCAATTTCAATGTTTATTTTATCTAAAGTCCCATTGCCCATAGCTTGCAGGATTTCAACAAAATCGTTTTTCAATCTTGGTAAAACCACTTCGGTTTCTGGGTCTCCCATTCTTACATTATATTCAATCACTTTAGGGTCGTCGCCAACTTTAATAAGTCCAATAAACACAAAACCCACATAAGGTAATTTGTCGGTTTTAAAACCTGCAATGGTTGGTTTTACAATGCGTTCTTCAATCTTATTTAAAAATTCTTCTGTAGCAAAAGGCACTGGAGAAACGGCTCCCATACCCCCTGTATTTAAACCTGTATCACCTTCACCTATGCGTTTGTAATCTTTGGCGGTTGGTAAAATTTTATAGTTAGTACCATCTGTCAATACAAAACAACTTAGCTCTATACCATCCAGAAACTCCTCAATAACCACTTTTGTACTTGCTTTCCCAAATTTAGCATCCACAAGCATGCTTTTTAGTTCCGATTTAGCATCATTTAAATCATTTAAAATCACAACCCCTTTCCCTGCTGCCAATCCATCAGCTTTTAAAACGTATGGCGGATTCAAAGTTTCTAAAAATGCATAGCCTTTTTCAACCGTGTCTTTTGTAAAACTCTCATAAGCTGCAGTTGGAATATTATGACGGTATAAAAACTCTTTTGCAAATTCTTTACTGCCTTCTAATTCCGCAGCGGCTTTCTGTGGTCCAATAACCGATACATGCTTAATAGCAGCATCATTTAAAAAATAATCATGAACCCCTTCTACTAAAGGGTCTTCTGGACCTACAACAACCATATCAATATGCTGCTCTAATACAAGTGCTTTAATAGCAGGGAAATCTGTTACGCTTATATTTACGTTTGTTGCCACTTGAGCAGTTCCAGAATTTCCTGGTGCTACAAAAAGTTTTCCGCATTTAGGACTTTGAGCAATTTTCCAAGCAAAAGTATGTTCTCTTCCGCCAGAACCAAGTATTAAAATATTCATAGTTATCGTTGTTTGCGCAAAAATAAAATTAATGCTACGAATACACGAATATTTTTTATTTACTTTACAAACAATCTATTTTTAACGTGAATTTATTTGATTTTTCATTACAATTAAACGGCTTTCCCATTAAGGAAGCCTCACGTGTGTTGAAAACCATTCAAAATACCAATGACACTGATTTTGAGGCTTATGTTGAAGACAAAAAGCGCAGTATTATTGAATTTCACTTAAAAAATAATCCGTTTTATAAATCGTTTGCAAGTAAAGTGAATCTTTCAGACTGGAATACCATTCCAATACTAACAAAAAAAGATTTACAAAAACCTTTAGAAGAGCGCCTTTCAAAAGGGTTTAAAAAAAATGCTATTTACGTTAACAAAACTTCTGGCTCATCGGGTGATCCTTTTGTTTTTGCTAAAGACAAATTTAGTCATGCTTTAACCTGGGCGGTTATTCAAAATCGATTTGGATGGTATCACTTAAATTTCAATAGCTCTAAACAAGCTCGGTTTTATGGTATTCCTTTGGATAAAATGGGCTATTATAAAGAACGTTTTAAGGACAAACTCGGCAGTCGGTTTCGATTTTCTGTGTTTGATTTAAGTGATGCTGCTTTCGAAACACATTTAAAAACATTTCAATCCACACCATTCGATTATATTAATGGTTACACAAGTTCTATTGTGCAATTTGCTAAATTTCTTAAGAAGAAAAGCCTGGTTCTAAACACTATTTGCCCATCTTTAAAAGCTTGTATAGTCACTTCTGAAATGCTTTTTGAAGCTGATAAAAAACTCATGGAAATCCAGTTTGGCGTGCCCATAATTAATGAATATGGGGCTTCTGAATTGGATGTTATAGCTTTTGAAAACCCGAATACAGATTGGCAAGTGAATAGCGAAACGCTGTTTGTTGAAATTCTTGATAAAAACAATAACGTTTTACCTTACGGTGAAGAAGGACGCGTCGTAATTACTTCACTTTACAATAAAGCCCATCCATTTATTAGGTACGATATTGGCGATATGGGCATCCTTTCAAAAGCCAGTACCCTTAAAACACCAATCCTTGAAAAGCTTATAGGGCGGACAAACGATATAGCCGTATTACCAAGTGGAAAAAAAGCCGCAGGATTAACCTTTTATTATATTACAAAACGTATTATTGAAGATGATGGCAAGGTAAAAGAATTCGTTATTGAGCAACTTAAACCCGATACGTTTAAGATTATTTATGTGAGTTCTGAGACGCTT
>NZ_JAQWOO010000081.1 GCF_029245835.1 Algibacter sp.
GTTTCAATTTTTAAAACCGTTCTGTTTTTAGTAACAAAACCAGAAAAAACTGCTGGTGGAATTTGACTAACGGTAAACGTTGGCTCGTCTTGTGGTAAGCCGTAAATGGGTGTTCCAAGCACTTGTCTTATAGCTTCACCAACACGACCATCCCATAAATCATTTTCTGCAACAACAGATACGTTGTTTATTGCTCCAGAGGCATCAGGAAGAAATTTTTTATTAGATTTTTTATCTACACAAGACATTAAGAATATTAAAGCTAATAGCGAAAAAAGAAGCTGTTTCTGTTTCATAATCTGTTTTAAATTTAATGTATTTAACCTTTAGCTATTTTTAGTGTTGTTCCAGGTTTTAAATGACTACCACTAATACCGTTCCAATCTTTAATATTTTGAACAGAAACTCCAGGAAATTTTTGAGAAATGCTCCATAAGGAGTCTCCACTTTTAACTTTATAGTTAATAACTTCTCCCGTAATAGGTTTTGGTTGTGTTGTCGCTTTCGCGGAAGAAATAGCGTTTACATTAGGGGTTCTTGGATAAATCGTTAATCGTTGCCCAATTTTTAAGTTGTTACTTCTTAAGCCATTCCATTTTTTTATATTACTAACTCTAACACCATACAGTCTAGAAATTTCACCTAAATAATCTCCAGATTTTACTCGGTATATTGTTTTAGAATCAGCATTTGTAAACTGGGGCATTGGTTTTTCGCGTTTATCAAATTCTGCTTTGGCAAATGCATAAATTTTAGCTTCGTTATTTACAAATTTACCAACCACATCCAAAGGCAGTCTTAACACATAGTTTTCACCTTTAACATAAGGAATAATATCGAGTTTGTATGACGGGTTTAAGAACTGAAGTTGCTCGATTGGTGTACCTGTTGCTTCTGAAACTTGATCGAGAGTTATCATTTGTTTTACTCTAATCGTATCGGTTTCAAAATACGCCAATTCTGGTTTGTATTTTTTAAAACCGTGTGCTTCAGCGTACTCAAAAATATACATATTGGCTAAAAATGCGGGTAAATAGCCTGCGGTTTCACGTGGTAAGTTATGCCGGATATTCCAGTAATTTCTGTAACCTCCAGAACGCCGAATAGCTTTACCAACATTACCAGGACCAGAATTATAAGCCGCTAGAGCCAAATCCCAATCGCCAAAAATTTTATATAAGCGTGCTAAATATTTGGCTGCTGCTTCGGTAGATTTTATGGGGTCGCTACGTTCATCAACATAACTGCTAACATCTAGTCCATATTCTTTACCAGTGCCAAACATAAATTGCCATAAACCTGTAGCACCAACTCTAGAGCGCGCTCTTGGTTTTAATGCCGACTCTACAATTGCCAAATACTTTACTTCTAATGGAATATCATGTTTATCTAACTCGCCCTCAAACATTGGGAAGTAAAACGCACTTAAGGTTAATAGATTTTGTATTGATTTCCGCCTGTGCTTTAAATAGGATTTTATAACACTTTCCAAAGACGGATTATAGGCTACATTAAAAGGTGTTCTAGCGTCTAACGCCTTTAGTCGCGCTTTAAGTGTATCTGTAGCTAATTCTGGATAATCAACAGGTTGGTAATCTAGCTCTGTAACGGATTTGTAAATCGTATCAAATAAACGGTTACTATACAACTCTTCAAACCAAGCTTCATCAAGTTTTAAAGCAAATTCAAGGTCTTTTAAATTGGAGATTGACGTACTATCTGTTTCAGCTTCAATAACCTTAACAGTACGGGTGTTATCTTCAACTGAAGCATCTCTATTAATTGTTTTTTGGACAGATATAGTGTCTTTAATTTTATTATTTTGAATAGGAATAGTGTCTTGTAGTTGAGAAAAACAAGTACTTATCTTAAAAAGATATACTATTATAAAAAAACGAAAAGCCATAAAATCTATTCATTAATGAACGCTCTTATGGCTAAAATCGTATTTTTTAGGGGAATTTGAAAACTTATTTTGAGTTATTCTAAAATAGCAGCAATTCCAGGCAATGTTTTCCCTTCTAAGCTTTCAAGCATAGCACCACCGCCAGTACTTACATAACTTACTTTATTTTCAAAACCAAATTGTTTTACTGCAGCAACAGAATCGCCACCACCAACTAAAGAAAAGGCTCCGTTTTTAGTAGCTTCAGCAATAGCGTTTCCTAATTCTATTGTGCCGTTAGCAAAACTTTCCATTTCAAAAACACCTAGTGGTCCGTTCCATAAAATGGTTTTGCTTTGCATAACTACATCATGAAATAATTTAATAGATTTTGGTCCAGCGTCAACACCTTCCCAACCGTCAGGAATAGCGTTAATATCAACTGTTTGCTTGTTAGCATCATTACTAAAAGCATCAGCAGCTATAGTATCTACAGGAATATGTATTTGTACATTTTTAGCTTTGGCTTGTTTTAAAATATCTAAGGCTAAAGGCATTTTATCATCTTCACAAATGGAATTTCCAATTTTTCCGCCTTGTGCTTTTACAAACGTAAATGCCATACCACCACCAATAATTAAATGATCTACTTTATCCAGTATGTTTTCAATAATGGTGATTTTTGAAGATACTTTAGCACCTCCAAGTATTGCTAAAACAGGCTTTTCTCCTGTTTCCATAACTTTATTGATACTTTCAATTTCTTGAGCTAATAAATTTCCAAAACATTTTTTACCTTCAAAAAACTGTGCTACAATAGTTGTAGATGCGTGCGCTCTGTGAGCTGTTCCAAATGCATCGTTTACGTATATATCGCCTAATTTTGATAATTTTTCTGCAAAGTCTTTGTCTCCAGCAGTTTCTTCTTTATAAAAACGCAAGTTTTCTAATAGTAAGATTTCTCCAGGTTGTAAATTTGCTGCTGCTGCTTCAACATCTGCTCCTATACAATCGCCAACCGTTTTTACTTCAACACCTAAAATATCTTCTACTTTAGAGGCTATATGTTTTAATGAAAATTCATCTTGAAATCCTTTTGGGCGCCCTAAATGCGACATTAAAATACAACTTCCGCCGTCTTCTAAAATTTTGATAATTGTAGGTTTTGCAGATACAATTCTTGTGGCATCAGTCACTTCAAATGTATCATTTAAAGGCACATTAAAATCTACTCTTATTAAAGCTTTTTTATTTTCGAAATTAAAGTCGTTAAGCGTTTTCATGTATATATGTTTTTGTTTTTTAACTATTTGAAACACAAATGTAACTAATTATAAAGCGATAAAAAACGACTTTTTTCACGAAAACGATATAGCTTGAAAAGAAATATTTAATTTTATAATAATACACATCTTGCATACGGGTTTTATATAGTTGATATTATAAATAGATCTATAAAATTATTACTCAAATCCATTGTTTTACTCAGCTAAAAATTTTCAGCTATCTTCGTTTAATGTGGGATATAGAACATTGTGAGGAATTTATGATTTTGAACTTAGCCTACATCTTAAAGACTTAAAAATAAATAAGAAACTACTTATAAAAATGTATAAAATTAATTGCTGTTTTAGTGCTTTAATATATAAGTCGCAGTGCATTTGTAATGGCTAATTTTCTATCGAAAATCTAGCGTGACAAACCACAACTATTCTTATACCAACCGTTAAACGAACCTCTCCCTAAAAATAAAATAACCTTCAATTTAAAAAATCAAGATAGCAAATAACTACGTTAGGCATTGCAGCGGTATCCTTTTTAAAACAAGGAAACTATACCCTTTGGTAAATACTAGGATTTAACAGATTGCCACGTCGCTAACTCCTCGCAATGACGTTTAAAAAAAAGAACTGCCGGCGGGCAGACGCCCAAATAATCTTAAGAGTTAAATTCCAAATAAAGAAAAACACGATACGTGTTGGGTTGTAAATGTTTTAAAATTTTCATTTCGCTTTTTGAATTTCAAAATGAAAAAATTCATTTACTTTTGCTTTTATGCTTTTTGAAGATATTTTAGGTCAGAATCACATTAAAAACCACCTCACGCAAAGTGTTGATAATGGCAGAATACCACATGCGCAATTATTTGTTGGGAATGAGGGTTCTGGGACTTTGCCAATGGCTTTAGCTTACGCGCAGTATATTTTATGCTCGAATTCGGGAGGTGAAAATAATACTGGAAATGAAGCTTGTAACCTAAAATTTAAAAACTTTTCGCATCCAGATTTACATTTTGCTTTTCCTGTTACGACTAGCGATAAGGTGAAAAGTAAACCCGTATCTAGTTTTTATCTTGAAGAGTGGCGCCAACTTTTAAACGAGCAACCTTACGGCAATTTGTTTGATTGGTATAAACTCCTTGGTGTTGATAATAAACAAGGGCAAATTGGTGTTGAGGAAGCATTAAACATTGTGAAATCGCTTACTTTAAAATCTTATGAAGGGGGTTATAAAGTCATGCTCATTTGGATGGCTGAAAAAATGAATACCGCCTGTGCCAACAAGCTTTTAAAACTCATTGAAGAACCGCCAAATAAAACTATTTTTTTGTTGATTGCTGAGGATGAGGAACAAATTATAAACACCATAAGATCGCGTTGCCAAATTTTACATTTTCCACCTTTAGCTGAAGATGTTATTAAAGCGGCATTAATAAAACAGTATAATATTGATATTGGTGTCGCTACGAAAATTGCACATCAATCCAACGGGAATTATAATAAAGCTTGTGATTTGGTGTATCAGGATTCTGAAGATATTCAGTTTGAAACTTGGTTTGTTTTCTGGATTCGGAGTGCTTTTAAAGCAAAAGGTAATAAAGCGGCTATTCACGATTTAATTTCATGGAGCGAAGATATTGCTAAGACTGGCCGTGAAACGCAAAAACAATTTCTTAATTTTTGTTTGGATTTTTTCCGTCAGGCTTTACTATTAAATTACAATGCTACAGATTTGGTGTATTTAGAACCTAAAACAGAAACATTTAAAATTGAAAATTTTGCGCCTTTTGTCCACGGAAATAATATTATGGATATTAGCAACGAACTACAAGATGCTATTTACCATATTGAGCGTAATGGAAATTCAAAAATTATTTTGACAGATTTATCCATTAAATTGACACGATTATTACACAAAAAGGCTGATTAAAATAAAAAAAGCCATGTCAAAGCAAACTTCAACACAGCTTAATATTTTGATTTACAGTTTGTTAAACTTATTATTTTTTATAATCTGCATTCAACGCTTCTAAAACAATTTGTGTTAAATCGCTTTGCTCCTCACCATACATAACGGTTGCAGCGGCGTCACTTGTTCCTAATATATAGTTATAGCCGTTTGTTTTTCCGTAGTCTTTTACAAAATCTTTTACGTTAACAATAACAGAATCTATTTCTACTTGAAACGCTTGAGTTAGTTGTTGTTGCTCAACTTGCATTTGTTGTTGTAATTGTTGTTGTTTTTGCTGTAAACCTCCCATTAACGCTTCAGCCTTCTTCATATTACTTCGGGCAATTCTTTGAGCCTCGGCTTGCCCTTTTTGAGCTTCAGCCTGAAACGCTTGACTAATACTGTCTGCTCGTTTTCTAAAAGCCTCTTCTTTTACTTGAAATGCTGCTTCAACATCTTTCTTTTTTTGATAATCGTTAATTAAAGTGCCATTATCAACAAAACCAATTTTATTTGGTTTTTCACAAGAAGCGAAAATTAATAACGCTAGTACTACATAAATAATATTTTTCATTTGTTTAATTTTTTTGGTTTGATGCTATTTTTTAAATCCGAACAAAAGTAATAAAGTATGTTTTAAAATGAAGTAGAATTACTCTGATTTTAACACATAATGAAACCTTATTAAAAAACCAATTAACAATAGTTAATTTCTATCAAAAATAAATGTATTTAAAGCGATTTAAGACACTTTTAAAAAAACAACTAGTGTTTGGGCGTTTAGTTGAATAAAGAAAGAATGAGCTTGCCGAGAATTAATTTTAGCTGTTTTTAATGATATAAATTAAAGAAGAGGCTTCTTTAGAACTCAGCGCTTTTAAATTTGAAAGCAATCCCATCCAAATGCCTTTTATCGGATTCATTTTTCCGGATTTATATTTTTCTGATAGCATGCTCACATAAAATGAATCAAACCACATGGGTTTTACTTTTTGAACCCGAAAAGATTGTTTTGAAACTAATTTCGAAATGGAATCTTGATTAAAATGCCAAAGATGTCTTGGCACGTCATAAGCAGCCCAATACTCTTTATAATGTTTTGCATCATAACTTTGATAATTTGGTACTGCAATGATTAAAGTGCCTTTTGGTTTTAATAGTTTTTTAAAGATTGTAATATGGTGTTCCAAATTAGGCACATGTTCCAACACATGCCATAGCGTAATCACATCAAAGCTATTAGATTCAAAATTTAAAAGATGTTCGGTTTCAAAAACCGAATGGTTTGTTTTTTTATTAGCAATAGCTCTTGCTTTTTCATTAGGTTCAATACCAGAAACTACCCATTTATTTTGTTGTGCTGTTTCCAAAAAATCGCCTGTTCCGCATCCTACATCTAACAGATTTTTTTCTTCCGAAGTAAAAGAATTAATTAAATTTAGTTTCTTTTTTAAAGACATACTTCTAACTATATGATATACTTTTTCGAACAGGTTTCTTTTGGAATCTGTATGGGAAATATAATCTTCGCTTTGGTAATATTCTGGCAATTTATCTGAAGAGGGTTGGGGGATTGTTTCTAAAAAACCGTATTCTAAATTTTCAATGAGTTCGAATTCCTCTCCTGAAATAGAGTGGTCTTTTACTTTTAAATGAATATGATTTGGATTTTTTTTTGCCACGAATTCACTGATTTTTTTTTTAAAAGGATACAAATTTACACTTTAAACAATTGAAATTCTACTTTGTCTGTCAGAGCTTGTCGAAGACATATTCAAGGTAGCTTTAGTGTTTTTTATGATACGCTTCGACAAGCTCAGCATGACATTATATTATGCAATTGATACCATAAAACGCTTTCATCCCTAGTTCATCAATATATTCCTGATCAAGTTCACAATGAGAAAACGAGAAAAATTAAGTTAGATGTTCCACGTGGAACGTTTTGCTAATCCAATATTAATTAAACTATATTTTAACTCTATCAGATTCCAGTTTCCACAGGAATTTAACGCCCCATATAAACCAACAAAACAGAAATATCGTTAGGGGACACCCCGCTAATTCTTGATGCTTGAGAAACGGATGTAGGTTGAATTTTTTTCAGCTTTTCTCTTGCTTCAAAACTCATAGACTTAATTTGCGAATAATCAAAATTTGCCGGGATTTTCACGTATTCTAATCGCGTTAATTTATCTGCATTATTTTTTTCCTTGGCTATATACCCAGCATATTTTACTTGAATTTCTGTTTGTTCAATAACTTCTCTATCTAGATTATGTGCTTGAATATACGACTCGACACTTTCCACCTTTCTTACATCATCCATCTCAATATTAGGTCTTGCAAATACTTTAAAGAGCTTTCCGGATTGTTTTACAGCTGCTGATTTTTTAGACTCTAAAATAGGGTTTATAATTTCTGGTTTTACGCTCTGTGTTTCAAAAAAGGAAACAAATTTCTCAGCGGCTTCATGCTTTTCTTCCATACGTTTTAAACGTTTTTCTGAAGCTAAACCAAGTTCAAATCCTTTTGGTGTTAATCTTTTATCTGCATTATCTTGACGTAACAAGGTTCTATATTCTGCTCTAGATGTAAACATACGATAAGGCTCTTCTGTACCTTTTGTAATCAAATCATCTACTAAAACACCAATATAAGCTTCATCTCTTTTTAAAGTAAAAGCCTCTTTTTCTTGAACTTTTAAAGCCGCATTTATACCAGCCATTAACCCTTGAGAGGCGGCTTCTTCATAACCTGTTGTTCCATTAATCTGACCTGCGAAATATAAGCCATCTACTAACTTGGTTTCTAAAGTATGTTTCAATTGTGTTGGTGGAAAATAATCGTATTCTATAGCATAACCTGGTCTAAAGAATTTCACATGTTCAAAACCAACCACAGAACGCAATGCTTTAAACTGCACATCTTCTGGTAATGATGTAGAAAAACCATTCACATAAACCTCACAAGTATTCCACCCTTCTGGTTCAATAAACAATTGGTGCTTATCTTTATCTGCGAAGCGATTAATTTTATCCTCTATAGAAGGACAATACCGAGGGCCTAAACTTTTAATTCTACCATTAAACATAGGCGACCTATCAAACCCTTCGCGAAGTAAATCATGTACTTCAAGACTTGTATATGTCATGTGACATGAGCGTTGGTTCTCTAATGGCTTTGTGCTATCTAAATATGAAAATTTTTCAGGGTTTAAATCTCCTGGCTGTTCTACCATTTTAGAATAATCTAAAGATCTTCCATCTACTCTTGGCGGTGTTCCCGTTTTCATTCTACCAGATTCAAAACCTAAATGAACCAGTTGTTCTGTAATTCCAGTTGCCGCTCTTTCACCTGCTCTTCCCCCTCCAAAATTTTTATCGCCAATATGGATTAAACCGTTTAAAAAAGTACCGTTTGTTAAGACAACAGACTTTGCTTTTATTTCAATTCCTAAAGATGTTTTTACGCCTACTACTTTGTGGTTTTCAACTATTAATCCAGAAACCATGTCTTGATAGAAATCAAGATTAGGTGTGCCTTCTAAAAGTAATCGCCAGTCTTCTGCAAAACGCATTCTATCACTCTGCACTCTAGGACTCCACATAGCTGGTCCTTTAGATTTATTCAACATTTTAAATTGAATAGCAGACGTATCAGAAACAATGCCACTATATCCACCTAATGCATCAATCTCACGAACAATTTGTCCTTTTGCAATACCGCCCATAGCAGGATTACAAGACATTTGTGCAATATTCTGTAAGTTCATAGTAACAAGTAATGTTTTGCTACCCATATTCGCGGCAGCGGCAGCAGCTTCACTTCCTGCGTGACCTGCTCCAACAACTATAACATCATAAACCTCGTTAAACATAATTACTATTTCTATTAACATCAAAAAGTTTCGACTGGGCGCAACCTGACAGTATTTATAATTTCATTTTCAAAACATGTTCCACGTGGAACATATGGCAATTTTGAGATTGCAAATATACGGTGAAATCTTTAATTCTGAATTAGGGCTTTTAAGTAGAAGTTTTCCTTGTCTCGCATAAGTTTAGCATCAGCCTCACTTTTATCTTTATAACCACAATAATGTAAAATACCATGAATGATTACGCGATGTAATTCATCTTCAAAGGAAACATTAAAATCTTTAGCATTATCAGCCACCCTTTCAATAGAAATAAAAATATCGCCTTGTAATATTTTTCCCACCGAATAATCAAAGCTAATGATGTCGGTAAGTGTATCATGATTCAAAAATTCCACATTCAATTTATGAAGATATTCATCATCACAAAACACATAATTAATGGCCTCTAATTTGAATCCTTCTGAAAAAATCGCATTAACAATCCATTTTGAAATGTGTTCTTCTGAATCTAATTTAAAATCTGTTTCGTAATTGAAATTAATCATTAGCATTTTTGAAATAGTCCTGCACCTTTTTTTTGTAAACTTGCTGCAAAGGTAAAGCTTGTCTGTTTAATATTTCTGTAGTTTGAAAATATTGTTTTGCAGTAGGTATTTGATTGTTGGAGTTATTATCAAATCTATTTTTGTTGGTTTCAGATTCGCGTTTATTATCCTCCCCCTGTTCGAAGGTAGCATTCTCTAATTTCATTAATTGATGCTTTAATTCCATCATTTTTTGCAGTGTTTGTTGTGCAAACCCTTTATTTAATAAATCCAGTTCAATGTCTTCCATTTTCCTAACCAAAGCATCTCCATTGCCTCCTAGACCTTCTTTAGCTAGCTTATCTTGAAGCGCTTGTCTTAATTGTTGCTGTTTTTGGTAAATTGTATAAAGCAATCCGTTTTGATCTTCATTTGTTCCTTCACCTTCACCCTCAGTTTGCTGACCGTCTTTACCTTTTTGGTCGCCTTTACCATTACCATCTTTACCTGACTTACCATCTTTACCTTTTTTGCTTTCTTTTTTACCTTCACCTGGTTTTTTGCCTTCGCCTTCTTTAGGATTTCCTTGTTCCCCCTTTTTCATGCCCGCTTCCATCATCTTATTGAGTTCTTCTTGACTCATAATCATATCTGGTAATTGCATGTCGCCTTCTCCTCCTTTACCTGCAGACATACTCATGCTTTCCTGCATATTATCTAGCATATTGCTTAAAAAATCAGCAAGATTATTAGCTGCTGTAACCGTAAATTGTTGGTTGGAAACCCCTTGGTATAATTGATTTTCTGCAAGTAAATCTAATGCTTTATCAATATTATAATATACCTCTGTAATTTCCTTATTAACTTGTTCTGAAAGTTTAGGCTGACGAAGCGATAGCGAAAATAAACTATCATCAATATGCTCAAAATGCTCTCGTAAATTATTTTGTTTTTTTAGATATGTAGCAAACTTATTATTGTTTATTTCAATAGACTTAAATTGATTCATGAGCGCTTCTTGATCAAAAGAAAACAATACGAGGTTATCTAAAATTTGACGTAGTATATCCATGTCTTCTTGCATTTGCTCACCACCACCAGATTGCATAGCACTTTGCATTTGCTGACTCATTTCCATCATTTTCTTCGCCGCTTTCTTTTGACTTTGCTTTGCGTTTTCTTGGTTTTGCTTTTTTCGTTCTCCTGATTCTTGTTGCTCTTGTTCAGCACCTTGTTCTTGCTCTTTTTTTTCTAATTCCTCGGATGCCTTTTGTTGTTCTTTTTGAACTTCTTGTTCATCTAATTTATCTCTAGGAATATCAATTGGTTTTTTCAAATTTTTACTTTCCTTTTCTAAAGCGTCAATTTGTTTTTTGAAGGCATCAAAGGCTTTATTTAAATCGTCCTGCTTTTCTTTAGTGTTTTCTTTGTCTGGTTTATTTGAAAGCTTCTCTTGATCAATAGCCAATTTCATTAAATCTTCCTTAAGCTTTTCTAACTTCTTTTCAATATAAAAGCGCTTAGTTAATTCTAACAATTGCTCTAAACTGCGTTTTTTATTCTTATTCTGCTTAGCAAGCTCATCAAGCTTTTCAATTAAATCGTCTTGGTTAATTTTCTCTTGAAGCTTTTCTATTTCCTTTAGTAGTTTTTCATCTTTTTTAAGCTTCTCCTCATTGTCTTTTAACCGTTCTTTTAATTCTTCTTTAAATTGATCTTCTTTTGGATTTTCCTTTTGAAATTCTTCTAAATTATCTTTTAATTTTTTGTTGAAATTTTTCATCATTTCATCTTGCTGTTTCTGGCGCTTAAAAAATGATTCTAATTTCTTCTTATCGTTAAAATTTAAACTCGATTTCTCTTTTTGAATTTTGGTTAACTCTTCAAGTTTCTTCTCTTGCTCATCAAATTTTTCTAAAGACTTATTTAAGTCTTTTATAGTTTCATTTTGTTCTTCTAGCTTCTTTTGTGTTTCTTCATCCTTAGTGCGTTTTCTATAAGTGAACAAACTACTTTTTGAACTTTTAAAACGATTAACCCTATCATTGTCAGTTACTTGAAAATATAATTCATACGGAACACCTTCTTCAATATTTAAATTATTAGGAAATGCAGTAATAAAATCTGCAATATTCGAATTTGAAATGGGGATTGATTCAAACTGTTTGTTTTTTTCATTTTCAGAAGGATAATACACCAACTGCAGTTTACTAAAACCATAATCGTCGCTAACCTGACCGAAAAAATAAAGGGTTTGTAAGTCCAAACTATCTTTTTCAACTTTGAGATTGATTTCAGGATATTCATCTTTAACAACAGCAATACTAAATGCTAATTTCTCATAGTCTTTTAGGTTTTCATTACTTGTGCTAAGTGTATAGTCATAATTAGAAAAAACCTGCTTAGAAGCTTCAAAAACACCTGCTCTATCTGAGTTAAACCTTAGAGTATCTTTGGCATACAAATTAACGGCATCCGTAGTTTTCGTTTTTATTAGCCATTTAATTTTCGTGCCTTCTGGAACTAAAGCATTTCCAGTACTTTTTAAGGTTTCGTCTCTCTTTTTAGTATAAGTAGGGTAGTCTAAAACCATTTCAAAACTCAATAAAGAAGGGGTTTCCACCACATCAATCGTATATCGCTTTGAGGTTACATCGTTGGCAGACAACTGAAATGATATGTCTTCTTTTGGAAGCGTAAATACATATTCAAATTCGCCAATTGCCTTTTGTTGCAAAAAATAAGTTTCGTTATTATACGTTATTTGAGCACTTTCTGGTGTTACCTCGCCAGCTGTTTTTACAATCAGTTTAAAATCTTTATTTTCAATGGCCTTTAAATGATTATTCACCACAAAAAACTGAAATGGGGCAGGGGGCTCATAAGCCGTTTTATAATGTACAACACGTTTATAGCTGTCGTTAAACCAATCAAAATTTCCTGTAAAAAATGTTAAGAGCAAAATCGCAATAGGGATAGCTGCATACTTTAAATACCCAATATTTTTTTTAAAATTAACCGCTAATTTAAACGGAACGGGTTTTAATTCAAATGATTTCTGCTCAATACTCGCTAGTAACAATTCCGATTTTTTACTATTTTCATTAAGCTGCAAGACATTCAACAATTTATCATTCACTTCAGGGAAATGTTGTCCTATAATTTTTGATGCCGCCTTATAATTTATTCCTTTTTGTAGCTTGAATAACTTTGCTAAAGGGATAAAAATAAATTTAATAAGTAACCCTAATTCAACAGCAATAAATAGCCAAAACAATACCGTTCTTGAGGATGTATTTAACCATAAAAGATGTTCAACAAACAGAGTAAACAAAAAATACAGCAACCCAATAGCAAAAAACAAAATGGCGCCTTTAAGCAGCTCATTAGTGTAGTATCGCCTAATGAATGCTTCTAATTTATTTTGTATGGTTTTAAAGTTGCTCATGAGTTTGGGGGAAACATCTACAATATTAGTGTTTCAACTTACTAAACTACAATTTTATTTTTTACAAGGTTCTTAATTAGCTGTTAATTGTATCTTTGCGACAAATTTACAAAACATGACTAAAAACGTTCGTGTGCGTTTCGCACCTAGTCCAACCGGACCTTTACATATCGGCGGAGTTCGCACTGCATTATTCAATTATTTATTTGCCAAAAAGCATAACGGAACCTTTATTTTAAGAATTGAAGATACCGACCAAAATCGTTATGTTGAAGGCGCAGAACAATACATTGTTGACGCTTTAAACTGGTGCGGAATGCCATTTGATGAAGGGCCAAATAAAAACGAAACATTTGGACCTTACAGACAAAGCGAGCGTAAACATTTATACAAACAATATGCCGATGAATTGATTGCTTCTGGCAACGCGTATTATGCTTTTGATACTGCTGAAACTTTAGATTTTCATAGAAAAGACCACGAAACTAAAGGAAAAACCTTTATTTATAATTGGCATAACCGACTTAAATTAACTAATTCTTTATCGCTTAGCGCGGAAGACGTAAAAGCTAAATTAGATGCTGGTGAAGACTATGTGATTCGATTTAAATCACCACAAGATGAAACCTTACATTTAAACGATATTATTCGTGGCGATATTAAAATCGATACCAATGTTTTAGATGATAAAGTATTGTTTAAAAGTGATGGTATGCCAACCTATCATTTAGCAAATATTGTAGACGACCATTTAATGGAAATCTCGCATGTTATTCGTGGTGAAGAATGGTTGCCATCTTTAGCATTGCACTATCAATTATATAAAGCATTTGGTTGGGAAACACCAGAGTTTGCACATTTACCATTGATTTTAAAACCAACAGGCAAAGGAAAATTAAGTAAACGAGATGGCGATAAATTAGGTTTTCCAGTATTCCCTTTAGAGTGGACAGACCCAAAAACAAATGCTGTTTCTAGAGGTTATAAAGAAGATGGGTATTTCCCAGAAGCCATGGTTAATTTCTTGGCCTTTTTAGGTTGGAACCCAGGAACAGAACAAGAAATTTTTAATCTGGATGAATTGATTAAGGCTTTCGATTTGAATAAAGTTCATAAAGCTGGAGCGCGTTTTGACCCAGATAAAACCAAGTGGTTTAATCATCATTATATGCAAGAGCAAAATGATTATGAATTGGCGGAAGCTTTTAAAAATCATAACTCTGAATTAGCCGAAATAGATATCAACTACATTGAAATGGTAGTTGCTTTAATAAAAGAACGCGCCACATTTGTTTCAGATTTTTGGGAGTTGAGTCATTTCTTCTTTACTGCACCAACATCTTATGATGAAAAAGCATCAAAAAAAGCTTTTAAAGAGGGTACAAAAGCCATTTTATCTGAAGTGATTTTAATAATAAATACTATTGAAGATTTTTCAGTTGAAAACATGCAAACCAATATTAAAGGTTGGATTACAAGCAACGACATTGGTTTTGGAAAAGTTATGATGCCATTGCGTTTAGCGCTTGTTGGTGCTTTACAAGGTCCTGATGTGTTTGATATTATGTTTATGATTGGGAAAGCGGAGACAGTTAAACGGATTGAGAAGGTTATAGAAATCTTTTAAGTTATTGAAAAACAAGTGTTTATGTTGATAATAAATAATAAAAGTTATTGAGTTTTAAAAATATAAGAGATATTGAAAACTTTATTAATTTTCACACTTTTTCTGCCATTTTTCTTTTTTTCACAAGAAAAAGAATATATAGTAACCAACAATAATGATACGATCTATGGTAAAGTTATTAGAAGGACTAATTATCTAAATACTCGCAAAGTCATTTTTAAAATCAAGGATGAAAATGGAAAGAAAACACGAATAGACCCAAGCGAAGTAAAAACTATTAGGTCAATTAAAGGCTTAGATGGAAACTGCTACATTACAACGATTTATGGTAAATGGTTTTTAAAAAAAATTATTGATGGAAGAATAAAGGTATACCAATTGATAGATGGTGTGATTATTTTTGTTTCAAAAGATAATTCTGAAATTGTATCAACAGATGTTGGATGGTTTTTTTCTGGGAAAAAAGCTCACGAACAAATACGACCGTTACTAGAAGATGATGAAGAGGTATTGAAACAATTTGATTCAATCAGTGGAAATTATAAAAATATAATGTCTGTAATAAAAAAATACAACGAAAATAATAGCAAATTACTTAATGATTAATATAAAATCAACTTCAAAATAGTTTAAAATTCTAAACATAAGTATCCAGAATTTTCTAAAACGAAACCATAGCCCCAAATAACAGCATGGACATATTTCCTTTAAAACGAGAATCACCACCAGAAGTATCTATATCTTCACTTTCAAGCTTTTTTAATATATTAGTAGCTCCATAAATATAATGCGCTCTTAGCTTCACAAATTTAAAACCTGCTGTGATACCTACTGCACCGTTTAAATTAAATTGAGAAATATTACTAATATCTGTCGCCAATAAATTATCATAATTATTAATAAAATAATCTTCTTGGGCGTTGTCTTCAAATTCTAATCGGCTATTGTATTGCAACATCGGCCCAACATCCAAAGTAACATAACTCCCAGCAAGTTTTACATGCATCATTAATGCTAGTTGTGCAGCAAAAAGTTTATAGTCTACAAACTCATTAGTAGTGCTAAACTCTGTTGGTCTACCCAAAATACTAACGGTACTTTCAGACAAATGTAATCCGTAGCTCATGTTATACCACCTGAACGGAATATCAACCGTAGCGCTAAATCCACCAATAAAACCATCGCCTTCTGTAGTAACAAAATTATCTGTAATAAGATTCACTTTGGTAATACCTCCAAAAATACCAATACCATTTACAATATCATATTGTCCTTTTTGAGAAAAACTTTTTGTAACAAAACATATTGATAATGCTACTAATAGGTATAGTTGTATTTTTTTCATGCTATTTTAGGGTTAAGTGAACAAATATAACTTAATTTAGTAATTCTTATTTTTTTAACTATTTTAATAAAACATTATGAGCTTCATTTACATCCCGTTTATAGTTCTTGGATTATTTATTTTAATCTCATCTTTCTTCGTTGTTAAACAACAAACTGCCGCCATAATAGAACGTTTTGGGCGTTTTACAAGCATTCGTCAATCTGGTTTACAAATGAAAATTCCCTTAGTAGATCGTGTTGCAGGACGTTTAAGTTTAAAAATTCAACAATTAGATGTTATCATTGAAACCAAAACCTTAGATGATGTATTTGTTCGCTTAAAAGTTTCAGTTCAGTATAAAGTTATAAAAGATAAGGTTTATGATGCCTTTTACAAGTTAGATTATCCGCACGATCAAATTACAAGTTATGTGTTTGATGTGGTACGTGCCGAAGTGCCTAAAATGAAATTAGATGATGTATTCGTTAAAAAAGATGATATCGCACTCGCTGTAAAAGCAGAATTAAATGATGCCATGTCTGATTATGGTTTTGATATTATAAAAACACTTGTTACAGATATTGACCCTGATGCTCAAGTAAAAGAGGCGATGAATAGAATTAATGCTTCTGAGCGTGAAAAAATAGCAGCTCAGTTTGAAGGTGATGCGGCCAGAATTTTAATCGTTGAAAAAGCAAAAGCTGAAGCTGAAAGCAAGCGTTTACAAGGGCAGGGTATTGCAGACCAACGTCGTGAAATTGCTCGTGGTTTAGAAGAGTCTGTAGAGGTTTTAAACCGTGTTGGTATAAATAGTCAAGAAGCATCTGCTTTAATTGTTGTGACGCAGCATTATGACACGTTGCAATCCTTAGGTGAAGAAACAAATAGTAATTTAATTTTATTACCAAATGCGCCGCAAGCAGGAAGTAATATGCTAAACGATATGGTAGCTAGTTTTGCAGCAAGTAACCAAATTGGTGAGGCTATGAAAAATGCTAAAAAGAAGGGTGAATAAAAAATAATATGTAAAATAAGACCTGCTTAGACTTTGAAACCTAACAGGTCTTTTTTTATTTAAAAGGATGCCGTTCCTCCCATTTTCGCATAGGATTCATATACTTAACAATCCATTTTAAAACTGTATTTGCAATAAAATTATTAGTATGATTTAAGTAGATATGCATGGTCTGTGGCTTTGCGCCAATAGAGCTTTTAATCTCCATAGCAGTTCTCGCATAAACAATGCTTTTAAAGCCATTTTCAATACCAAAAGAAGCCATATTAAAAAGCATATTTAAATACATTTGGTATTCATGTTGTAAAGCTTTGTTGTATCCTAAAAAATAAGTTTCCAAGGTTTTATCATTTAGAATAAGCGTATAAAAACCAACTAACTCTTCCTTTAAAAACACACCAATAACTTTAAAATTATCTTTTAAGTGAACTTTTAATTGGTAAAAATGGTTCTCTTCAAGTTTAAACGAATTCACACGAGCATTATCTGAAACGGTTTCATATAAACTAAATATGGTTTTGGAGTTGTTTTTTATGTACTCCGTATTTAATTCCTTATAATTAAGATGAGTTGATTTTTTTCTAGCTGTTTTATAACGTCTCCGATACTTTTTATTGAAGGCTGAAATATAATCTTCGGTCTTTTTCCAAGTTTCAGGAATAGAAAAAATCATATTAGGCTGTACTTGAACTTTATACAGATTATTAGCTTTAAAAAAGGCTTTGCTTTCATGAATATTATCGTCTTCAAAATAATCCTTAAAAACAATTATGCGAACTTTTTTATTGAATTTTGCCTTTATTTCTGATATTAAATCATCTAGAACCTTTTCTAATTGATTTAAATAATCATTTTGTGATATGTCGTTTTGGTTAAAATAAATTCCATGCTGTCCGGTATGCATTAAATTCCCAACAACCAATGCGTTTCCTTTTACAATTTTAGAAACTAATTGTTTTCCAAACTGTTTTAGAGTATTGTTGCTGCTTTTTCTAAAAATATCATCAGCATACATTTGAACGCGTTGCACAATAGCAATACCTACAAGTATTTCACTTTTAAAAATGCCAATATAATACCCAGAAATATTAGTTGGTAAAGAATTTTCAAGACCTTCTAAAAAGTCCGATTTTAAAAAAATGTCGTTAACAGGAAGTGCATCCCATGCTTTTGGAAGTTCCCTTGTATTTCTATAAATTTTATAGTGTATCAATATAAAAATGAAAAAGACTGAAAATTACAATTCTCAGTCTTTAAATATGTTAAAACTTTACAAAAAGATTATTTCCATCCGCATACAATAGCACCCATAATACCTAAAGTTACAACCCAGTACCCAGCATTAATGACGATATATTTACCGCTCTTACGTTCAAATAAAGCATTAGTGCCAATAATTGGTAAGGCCACAAAAAAGCCTGCTAATACACCATGAAGTGCGCCATGTTTATACGTTCTAAAAGCGTCACCATAGTCAGCCATAAATGCGGTGTAAGATGGTAGCGCTTTGCTAGCATCGCCTCCTATCAAACTCAAAGCGCCTGTTTGATGGATACTCATCTGCATCATAGTCATAGCTAATAGAACAGCAAAAATGAAAGCAAGAATAAAAATTTTTGACATGTTTCCACCTTTTATAGCTTCATCTGTCATGCCAGCTTCTTTCATCCAAGTATTTCCAAACACTTTCGGATTATACCAAATAAAGCCGACAACTAATGCCGAAACTGCTGCAACAAGAATTGCAGGAAAATTTAAAAAATCCATGTTATTTTAGTTTTAGTTAGTAACTAAATATACAAAAAAATAAATACTACAAAAAATCATTACCGACTAACACTAGCTTAATAAACACATGAAACTTAATTGATTTCTAAGAAATAGCTTTTGCTTCTTCTACTAACAAGGCATTTTTATCTTCTAAAGCTTTAGCTATAAAATCGTTTATGGCGTCGTTTTTTTCTAAGCCATTTTTTAATAAAACACCAAGCGTAATCATTGTGATAATACGTGTCCCTGATTTTTTTACTGACGTATTAAACAATGGTTCAACTTCATCATAACTTACGTTTTTAGCTAATTTTTGGAGTTCTACTTTAGCTTCAGCTCGTTTATCGTCTGGCAATCTATCATACTTTTTACCATAGGATTTTATTTGCTCGATAGCAGACCTGTTATTTTGTTGTGGTTGTTTTTGCTGGTTTTGATTTGTGGTTTGTTGCGGCTTAACCTTTGCCCAAGTATCACGCAATCCAACGGTTTTGTTGAATACTAATTGATCTGAAGTAGAGTCGTCATCAACATTAAAATAGCCTAAACGTTGAAACTGAAATCTGTCTCCTATTTTAGCATCTTTTAAACTTGGCTCAACAAAGGCTTCAATAATTTTTAATGACTTTGGATTAATGAATTCCATAAAGTCTTTATCAGGATGACTGTCTGGTGCTTCATCTACAAATAACCTGTCGTATTCTCTAACTTCAGCTTTTTCAGCATGGGCAATAGATACCCAATGTAGTGTCCCTTTTATCCTTCGTTCAGTAGCTTCAGAATAGGTGCAATGTATTTCAGTAATATGTCCATCAGCGTCTTTTAAAACACTTTCCGCTTTAATGATGTAGGCATTTTTAAGACGCACTTCACCGCCTAGCTTTAATCTAAAAAACTTATTGCTAGCTTCTTCTTTAAAATCTTCTTTTTCAATGTATAATTCCCGTGAAAAAGGCACTTTTCTAAAGCCTGCACTTTCATCTTCTTGATTATTTTCAGCATCCAGCCACTCTACCTTATCCTCAGGATAATTAGTAATTACAAGCTTTACAGGATTTAAAACCGCCATAACACGAGGCGCTGTTTTGTTTAAATCTTCACGAATACAGAATTCTAAAAGCGATACATCAATAATATTTTCTCGCTTCGCAACGCCAACAGTTTCTACAAATTTTCTGATGGCATTTGGCGTATAGCCTCTTCGGCGTAAGCCAGAAATTGTTGGCATTCTTGGGTCGTCCCATCCATTTACAACACCATCTTCAACCAATTTAAGCAACTTACGTTTGCTCATAATGGTGTAACTAAGGTTTAAACGGGCAAATTCGCGTTGCTTTGGCCTTAATTTGTCTGCATCGACAACTTGGTCCAAAAACCAATCATAAAGCTCTCTGTGAGGCTTAAACTCAAGTGAACATAGCGAATGTGATATTTGCTCTATATAATCGCTCTCACCATGTGTCCAGTCATACATTGGGTATATACACCAATCATTAGCTGTTCTGTGATGATGCTTTTTTAAAACACGATACATAATTGGGTCGCGCATTAGCATATTAACATGTTGCATGTCTATTTTAGCGCGTAAAATATGCTCACCTTCATTAAACTCACCAGCTTTCATGCGTTCAAATAAATCTAAATTCTCTTCAATACTTCTATTTCTGTAAGGCCCATCAATACCTGGTTGGGTTGGTGTGCCCTTTTGTTCAGCCATAGCTTCGCTAGATTGAGAGTCTACATAAGCTTTTCCTTCTTTAATTAAATAGACTGCCCAATCGTATAATTGTTGAAAATAATCTGAAGAAAATAATTCCTTATCCCATTTATACCCTAACCAAGCAATATCTTCTTTTATCGCATCTACGTATTCTTGTTCTTCTTTAGCGGGATTAGTATCATCAAATCTTAGGTTTACAGGCGCATTATAATACTCACCCAAACCAAAACTAATACCAATGGCTTTAGTGTGCCCTATATGTAAATACCCATTTGGTTCTGGAGGAAAACGAAAACGAAGGCTGTTTTTAGACATCCCGTTTGCTAAATCTTCTTCTATAATTTGCTCAATAAAATGGAGTGATTTTCTTTCTTCAGACATAAAATAGGTTACTGTGCGGGATGAGCTCAATAAAAACCAACCCATTAAACAAAAATATTGTACAAAATTAGGTAATTTTGCTGACTTAAATTGTTTGATAATGGGAATTATAAAAGTTGAAAATATTCGTGTATTTGCGTATCATGGTTGTTTGAAAGAAGAAACTAAAATAGGTAGCGATTATCGGGTTGATTTAGAGGTTAAAGCCGATTTACAAACCTCAGCAAATACAGATAAACTAACTGATACTGTTGATTATGTGTTTTTGAATCGCGTTATTAAAGAAGAAATGGATACTGCTTCTCATTTACTAGAAACTGTGGCTAAACGGATATTAAATAGAATTTTTAATGAAGATACACTAGTTAAAAAAGCAACGGTCTGGGTTAGTAAACTTAATCCGCCAATTGGTGGTGATGTTGAAAGAGTCACTATAAAAATGACTGATAAACGTAAAAAGTGATTTTAAATAAGAAAAAGTCACAATTTTTTATACATTTGCAGCAGATTTTGGCAATCATTTGAAAATCTTGTTTTAGGAGGTTTTTAAATTCCATCTGAAATACTAAAAAAATTATGGCGTCGTGGCCGAGTGGCTAGGCAGAGGTCTGCAAAACCTTCTACAGCGGTTCGAATCCGCTCGACGCCTCAAAAGCTTTCAGTTATTCTGGAAGCTTTTTTTTGTTTAAATTTTTATAAAAAATTAATTAAAGCGAAGCAAAACCTTCAATCTAGATTTTTTTTCGAATCCGTTCGACGCTTCAATGAACATTCAAGTGTTTCTTAAAAGTCCTTTCTATGATAAATTTTTATAAAATAAAGTATGGTTGAACTTATCCTTAAAATTTTTCTTTTATGGGGCTTATTTTTTCCAACTTCTCTTTGTTCTTCTCATAAGCTTCTGGAAAAAGGCCTTGAACGAATAATAAAATCCCAAAACCTAGTATGACTATAGCAATAACTTTTTTGGTTTTAAAAATGAGCCGTGGCGTTAATTTCGCTTTAAGCCTTTTGGCAATTACTATTTTAACTAAATCTGAAATAAAATAAGATGCTAGCATTGAAATTATAAAAATGATACCACCATGTTCTGAAGTTGTTAAAGAATCGCCTAATACAATAAACCCTAGCCAACCTAATAAAACTCCAATATTTATGAAATTAAGGAGAAAGCCTTTAATAAACAGTTTTCCGTAGTCTTTTTGAATTTCGACTTTATGATATTCTTTTACTATAGATCTGAATGATTTTGATGTTTTTACAAAGGAAATAACACCATAAACTATTAATAAAACACCTCCAAAAATTAAAAAACTAGGGTCGTTTCCAATTTTTCCTCTTAAATTATTAGTACTGTAAAAAGCGATGACTATAAAGATAATATCTGCTAGAATAACACCTAAATCAAATATTAAAGCACTCCTAAACCCTTTTGTTGCACTTGTTTCCAAGAGCACAAAAAATACAGGCCCAATAGTAAAGGCAAGTATAATGCCGAAGGGTATGGCTGTTAAAATATCATCAAACATAAGATGTAATACTTTTATACAAAGTAAAGAAATATTTAAAACCTATAGAAGCTTCAACCTAACAAATAAAAAAAGCGCGTGATATAAAATCATGCGCTTTTTACAAACTTCTAAATAAATTAATAAACTATCTTTTAACTAGCTTTAAGCTACTCATGCCTTGAGCGGTTTTTACTTGAGCAAAGTATAATCCTGTTTTTAAACTAGAACCATTAATTGTTGCTTCTTTTGTATTTGGCGTTATCGATAATACGCTTTTACCTAACACATTAAAAACTGTAATTGAAGTTATATTAGTGGTTTCTGTTTTAACTGTCCAGCTATCTTGTGTTGGGTTAGGAAAGATTTTAAATTTAGCTAAATTATTATCATCAACACTTGCAGTAGCTTCTGTATAAAAATAGATGTTATCCAAATAAATATCCCCAAAAAGCGGTCCTGCCTGACTAAAGATAAGTTGTGAAACCTGAGTTCTAGCTGCCGTAGGATTCTCAACAAAATCGGTAAAAAGAGCGTCTATTGAGTGCCATTGGTCAGTAGCTAATCCGTTTACATCAAAGGCGTCTCTTATGTTAACAGCCCCACCAGCTGAATAATCTTGTACGATAACTTGAAAAATAGAGCCTTCAATTGGTGTACCATTAAAATAAATATCCATGTGTATGTGTGTAAACGCAGATAAATCTATTGGCTGAACAGCTCCATCAGCAAAATACTGGTTTTGAAAACCACCTCCTGCGAGAGGAGTAATTAATTCTAAAGTATTGTTAGATTCTACTGTTATACCGTTTAATGTGGCTCCTGCAAAAACTTGAGTCCCGTTTGAAGGTGGAGGAGTGGTATATGCATCGCTATAAATTGATAAAACATCAGCTTGATCTCTAGCAGGGGTTGTTGCGGCGGTATCTGGAGGACCAGGACAATCTGGACAACCACCTGTACCTCCACAATCTATACCTTCTTCATCACCATTCATAATGCCATCAGTACACGTGGGTGCAGGATCTGCAACAACTTGAATATCATCTATAGCATAATTTCCATTAGGACCATCTACACCAGCATCTATAAAAATTCTTAGTTGCGTCATATTTCCAAGAACTCCGGGATTAATAAGAATTGTTTGTTCAGCATCACCAGTTGTTGTAAAAGGTACTTCATGGGTACCAGCAGAAGTAGTCAATCTGATTCTGTGCGTACGAACTTCCATTTCGGGTAGCGTAGATAAAGGATCCATTGTAAAACTAATTGTGTTATTTAGCTCCATTGAAAGATCAACAACATCTCCTCCAGTAAAGTCAATAAAAGCGTTGTCCCATGCTCCTGCATTGCCAAAAAGCTCTAATTTTTCAGTAGTTACATTAATTGTAGCAGCTCCCAAATTAGGATCTGGGTTGGCAGAATCCCATGTGAAGGCCTGTCCAGGATCACTAAAATCTAAAGGCAATGTTTGAGAGTATCCAAATGACATAGTCAAAAGGATTAATAATAAAGTAATTTTTTTCATAATGAATTGTTTTAATTAATAATTTTTATTGAACTTATTTAGTAATTTCTTAAATTTAATGAGGTTTTTTTGATTTTTATTCAAAACGAACCGCAACAAAAAACATACATATCAAAAAAAACAATGTATTGTTACTAATCTTTCAATAAGACTTGTTTTTATAATGCTTTTAAGCACTTTTATAACATTTCGATATTATTAAAAGTGTTGAGAAAAGGGCGCTTGTAGTGGTAATGTAGTGGTAGAAAATTAAAACGGAAGGAGTTTTATAAACAAGGACTATGCACTATGAAAAAAAAATTAATAAAATTCAGGAAAAAGAACTCCAACCCTATATTTTTTTTGGTTTTATAGTAGCACTAAAACTATTATAACATTGTATTTCAATGCCTTAAAAGTTAAAAAAGATACTCCATTGAAACTGTTATTTATTAAGATTATATATTGAAATAGCCTCATTATTATTTGTAACAAAAATTACATTTTTGTTTTCTTTCTTTAAAACCTTAATATCTCTACTATCGTAAGGCAAATTGTATCCACTCTTTATAGGGTCTATATATTCGAAATTATTATTACCATCTCCAAGAAGTATTGCACCAATACCAGCATCATACCGAGTGGTTTCGACCTCAACACCAAAATGATTCCCTACGGTTAGAATGTCCTTGTTTCCATCGCCATTAATATCTATAACCAACGAGGATTTAATAGGTGCTATTTGTAATTGTTTAGGCAATACTTGTCTTTTTAAAGTACCATTATCGTTAATTAAAAGAATACTTTCGAAGCTTTCTATTTCATAAACTACGGCATCGCTTACTTTATCTTCTGGCAATATATCAACCAAATTAGAGGATGCAAAACTATGGTAGTCTTTAAACTTTTCTGCCACATAAGGCATTTGTTGGCTCGTACATTCCCGCCCTCTCACGGGCACATAATCATCTTTATAAAATTTTGCTAAAACAATATCATTGGTTCCGTTGTTATCAAAATCATTAACATATAACTTAAAAGGATGTTCCTTGGAGGCTTTAAATTTATTATTTAAACCAAGATTTCCAATAATGTAATCCTCATCTCCATCGTTATCTAAATCACTAGCTGTAATAGACCACCAAATACCCCTAGAATTCTTAAGACCAAAATCTTCTGACCTATTAATAAATTTTCCGTCTTCATTTTTTAAAACTTCTATATTCATCCATTCGCCAACAATTATAAGGTCGTCATCTTTATCATTATCAATATCTGTAAAAACCGCATCTGTAACCATACCCATATGTTCTATACTTGGAGCAGTGTCTTTTACAGATTTTCTAAATTTGCCTTCGTCATTAATAAGAAAATAGCTGCTAGGAGGGAAGCCGTATTTTCCAGAGATTAGTCGGGTTCCAACAAAAATATCTAAATCGCCATCTTTATCTATATCCGATACCTTTATACACTGAGAGCTTTCAAATATATTTGGTAAGGCATTATTACTTTTGGTAAAGTCTCCAGAGCCATTATTAATATACAACCTGTCGTTTAACAACGGGTTTCCTCTTTTATACTCGCTTCCTCCACTGGTTACATATAAATCTAGGTCTGCATCATTATCTATATCAAAAAAAACGGCTTGTAGGTCCTCAGATGCTTTGTCTAATTGCCAAGGTTGTGATTTACTCTCCTCAAAAACACCTTTAGTATTTTGAAGGTATAACCTACCGCTTTGTCCAGCAGCACCGCCAATAAATAAATCTTCAGTACCATCTGAATTTACGTCTGCGATAGTGGTAAAAGGTCCGTTTTGTGAGACATTATGGGGTAATAAAACCTCTTCCTGATATTCATCGTATTCATTTTCTATATGCGTAAAAGTGATTCCAAGATCTGAAGGTTCAATTCTTGATAATATTGACTGAGTGTCGTTTACGTTAGTTGATTTTTCACTTTTTATCGCTTTAGAGTATTTTGCAGTTATTTCAATATTGGCGCTTATGTCTTTAAATACATTCGTCTTTCCGTCTGGCCAAAAAACTTCTATTTTATCAACTTCTACATCTTTACCCAATCCGAAAAACAAACCTGGTTCTACTGAAGATAAATAGCCTCTGGAAACTGTATTTTCCAAAACCTGTATCTTACCATTATGATGAATTTTTGCTTTTGCCCCATAACCAAATGTGTTGTTTTCTGAGCCTTCTAAAGAAATCTTTAAAAAATTACCTGTTGCTTTGTTTTCATAAACAAAAGCAGACCTTTCCATATTATTTATAACAACATCTAAATCGCCATCATTATCTAAATCACCATAAGCCATACCACTAGAAAAACTAGGTGTATCAAAACCCCAGTCTTTGGTCACTTTATCAAATTCTAAATTTCCTTTATTTTTATAAATATAATTTGAAAGCGGAACAGAAGGGGCCTGTTTTGACATAGCAAAAAAATCTTGTGACCCTGTTTCTAGTTTTTCATTTATTATGGTTAAAAAATCATTATTCCTCACGTCCTTTTTAACGCCATTGGATATCATAATATCTTTTAATCCATCGTTATCCATATCCACTAATAAGCCTGCCCAACTCCAATCTGTTTTCGCGATTCCTACCATGTTTGATATATCAGAAAAATTCTTACCATTCGTGTTAATTTGCAAGGTATTTGTCATATACTGATGATGCCCGCCAAGATCAACCATTTGATTAAATTTTTCTGAACTCATTGAGCCCATATTGGTTTTAGACCTGTAATGATCTGCAGCAGCCATATCTAAAGTAATTAAATCTGTAAATCCGTCATTATTAACATCGCCAGTATCTGTACCCATGCTAAACTGTGAAATATGTTTTAGCTTATCATTAATAACATTTTTAAATGTCCCATCACCATTGTTATAATACATGAAATCGGGTCCATCATAATCGTTGGAAACATATAGATCTACCCAACCATCATTGTTAAAATCGGAAGCACTAACACTTAATCCATAAGCTAATTCACGAGATATACCTGCTTGCTTAGATACATCGTAATACTTTCCATTCTCATTTTTATATAATTTATCTGAATAATAAATTTCGCGCTCTTTAGGAATATTAATATAACGCATGTACAATCTTGCATCTGGAAGCTGATTGACTTGATACATATCTAAGTCGCCATCATTATCCATATCAAAAAACACGGCTTGTGAAGAAAAACCGGCATCAGCCAATCCATAAGCCATAGCAGATTCTGTAAATGTAAGATCTTGATTATTGATATATAGTTGATTTTTTCTGTCGTCTGGAACCATAGACTCTCCATTTCTGCTAACATATATATCCAGATAACCATCTGAATTTACATCTGCCATAGTAACACCCCAAGACCAACCAGAATTTCTTGCCGCTCTAGATTTTTTGGTGATATCTTCAAACTTAAAGTCGCCTTTATTTAAATATAACCTATCTGATACTTGGTTTCCACAGAAAAAAATATCTGATAATCCGTCGTTATTAATGTCGCCTATCGCTACTCCTGCACCACTATAAATTTGATTGTAGTATAAATGATTTACTTTTTGTGACTCCTTAATTGCATTATTAAAATCAATTCCTGTTTTTTCAGAATCAAGCAATGCAAAGCCTCCTTTAAGTGTTTCTGGGTGAAGATCTCGAGATGGACCACTTTCACAAGAAACCGTTAAAATAAATAGAAAAAAACTTATTTTAAAATAAACAGAATTTATATTCATGCCATTAGTTTTATATAAATTGAAGACATTTCATTTAAAATGAAATTATTTTACTAAAAATATGAAATTCTATATCTTTATGTAAAGAATAAAAAAAAAGATTCGAATAACTTACAAAAACGAGCTTTGGATGAAAATTTAAACAAAAGAAGGCTCTTTTTTTAATTTAGATGGTTTAAAATTTTAATTTTTCATCTTTATCCCATAAACCCCAATAAGCACCAACATCACCTTCTGCGCCTACTTTCCATGATTCATCAAAAGATGAAAAATAAAACATATCAATATCATCTGCAGAAGACCATACTTGTGAATTTATAAAATATTTCAAAGCATTTTTATGTGAGGGTACAGCGCCTTGAAGTCCTTCGCCAAACGAAGGCCATCCTGTTTCGGTAATAATGACCTTTTTCCCATGTCCAGCGTCTTTTGCTTGATTATACATATCACGCATATAAACTAATGCGTATTCCTGACTACAACCTTCCCAATACGGGTAACAATTAGCCAAAATAACATCGCAAGCTTCGGTAATTCTTGGTCTGTGGCTAAACTCATAATAAGCGTCTACATAACCCATAGGAATTTCTGGAATGGCTTCTTTAACTTCATACATAAAAGCCAATAGCTCATCTTCTGTTAAGTCATTTCTATACATCACTTCATTCCCTACAGCAGCAATATCTACATAACCCTCCTTTGCTAACTTTATTAGTCCTGCTATTTCTTTTTTATTAATCTCTGCATCATCACCTAACCAAGCGCCAACCAAAGTTTTAATACCAAACTCTTTGGCAATTCTAGGGATAGCCTCATTTCCATCTGTACAAGAAAAAGATCGAATCCATTTTGTATAGGGTTTAATAATTTTCATTCGACGCCTAATCTGTTTCTCGGTAATTTGTTCACCCGGTTCTTGACCCTCTTCATAAGGGCTAAAACATAAGCCATGCATCCCGCCTTTTAATACTCTTTTGAAAAGGTTATTTAGCCCTTTGGAGGTTTTATTATCTAAATTTAATCCTGCTAAAGATTTTATCCTATCTTCTCTATACGACATAATTAGCTGTATTTTGGTTTTTCATTTTTATCCCATATTCCCCATCGCTGTCCAACATCGCCTTCATGATGTACTTTCCAAGACTCATCAAACGAAGAAAAATAAAACATACCTATATTATTCTCTTGAGCCCAAGATTTCGCTTTTATAAAGTATTTCATGGCGTTTTCCTTTGAAGGTACTGCGCTATTTGTACTATCCCCTTTATTTGGCCAACCTGTTTCAGAAATAATAACTTGTTTCCCATTGGCTAAGCTTTTTGTAAAGGTATACATTTGCTTTAAATACGCCAATGACTTGTTTATATCACAACCTTCCCAAAATGGGTAACAATTCACTAAAATTATGTCACAAGCCTCTATAAGTTTTGGATGGTCATTATATTGATAATATGCATCCACATAACCGACAGGAATATCTGGTAATGCCTTTTTTACTCTATAGATGTAAGCCATTATTTCATTTTCAGATAAATCATTTCTAAGCAAAACCTCATTACCAACCACTGCAATATCTACATGTCCATTTTTTGCCAAATCAATTAACGCTTTTATCTCCACTTCGTTTTTGGCTTTATCCTTTCCAATCCAAGCACCAACCATTGTTCTTATGCCGCTTTTATGAGCGACAATTGGAATAAACTCGTTCCCATCAGTACAAGAAAAAGAACGTACCCATTTGGCATAAGGCCTAATAATTTCCATTCTTTGATGTATTTGATTTTCTGATAGTTGATCTCCAATATTCTGATCTTCTAGGTATGGACTAAAACATAACCCGTGTAAGCCATTATTTAAAGTATCTTTAAACAAACTTTTTATTTCAGCTTGTGATTTTGAAGAGAAATCTATATCGTTATCTGAATCTAGTTCTATATTTGAATAGGATAATAACTTGTCTATTTGATAATATGATGACACCTCTGGTATAATAGCTTCTTGACGTGTATCAATTTCAGCGCGTATTTCATGAGCACGTTCTTCTGTAATATCATAATTTCGCATCACATACATGGCAAGAAGCGTTCCTATCATGGGAAAAAAACAAAAGAAGGCATGAAGTCCATCAACCGCAGATTGTTGATCTGTAGTAGCCAGGTCTGGATTAAATCCAACAATAGCAATAATAAGTCCACTCAATCCTCCTGCAATTGCAAAACCCACTTTAACCATCCACCAGTAAATCGCGCCAAATATACCTTCTCTTCGTAAACCCGATCTTAATTCATCAATATCGATAACATCAGCAGTCATGGACATCATTATGGTAAATAAGCTACCTATTCCGAAGGAAAAAAATGGAAGTGCAATAATATACAACCATGGTTTACCTGGAACAAAAAGAAACCATAGCATGACGTACCCTATAACCGAAATTGCCTGAGATACCATGAACGCTTTTTTCTTTCCCATAACCTTAGACATGCGAGCGACAACTGGTATAACAAGAAATGTAGTCCCCAATGCTCCCAAAAACCCAAATAATGACACCCAAATACCGCTAGCAGCAGCATCGCCATTAAACAGTTTATATACAATGACAAAAAAAGTAAGTGCTGCAACGGTATTAAACGCATTATATACTAAAAATGTAGCGGCACACAATTTTCTAAATTCCTTAATTTTCAATGCCTCTTTAACAGTTGTATAGAAAATCTTCTTCAAACTTCGAACAACATCCATAAAGCTCAAGGGCTCAAAATCCTCATTTAAGGTAGACTCACTTTTAATGAATATTGCAGGAACCATGGCACATATGGCACAGGGTATAGCAACCCATACTGCCAATTGCCTCACCGCTATTTCTGCAGACGGGAACCATTCTGGATCATACATAATAATCCAAAATAAAGGCGCTATAACCCAAGCCCATTGCCCAATCCACTGAGCAATAGCCATGATATTGGTACGTTCATGAAAGTCATCACTCATCTCGTAGCCCATGGCCACGTAGGGCACACTAAAAATGGTAAGTCCTAAATAAAAGACAACAGACCACAAAAAGAAATACCAAAAATTGAATTGTAAGGAATTTCCCCTAAAAAGTTGCCACATAAATATGTATGCAATACCCATCACCAATCCTCCAATTAAAACATATTGCCTTCTTCGGCCCCATTTTGATTTTGTGTTATCTGAAATATAACCCATTATTGGATCTGTGATGGCGTCAAATATTCTTGGAAAAAAATATACAAGAGCCCACATCCACCCGGGAAAACCAAGGTCTTGTACTAACACTACCATAAAAATACTTAGTATAGCAGGAAACATTTGGTTGGCAAGCATACCCACTCCAAAAGCAACTTTCTGCCCAAAAGGAACTTTGTTTTTTGAAGCCGTATTAATTGTTGACATAATTTATTGTTGACATAATTTAATATTAGTTAATTGACATTTGTTTTTTATAGTATTGAATACAAAACATTTAAAAATCGGACATTACCGTTTTATATAATCGACTTGTTTGTAGTACAAAATGAAAACTTAATTTAATTTTTTTGCTTTTGAAAGCCACTACAACACATGTCCAACAATCTTATAATAAAAAAATTGCAATAAAAATTAAATTTGAAGGTTTTTGCTTTTAATCTGAATTAGCCCTTAGAACTTTAAGTTCTCATGTTTATCCCAAAGTCCCCAATAAGCACCAACGTCACCTTCATCTCCAGTTTTCCAGGATTCGTCAAAAGATGAAAAATAAAATATTGGGATATCATTATCCTTGGTCCATTTAACGGTATCTATAAAATATTTCATAGCAGCGTCTTCAGAAGCTATAGCACCATCGAGACCTCCGCCTTCACTTGGCCAGCCTGTTTCGGTAATAATAATAGGTTTCCCTTGAGCGGCATCTACAACAGAACCATACATAGCCTGCATATGTCCTAAAGCATACTCGATAGGACAGCCTTCCCAGTAAGGATATAAATTTGCCAAAACAACATCTGTACTCTCAACTAGAATAGGATGTCTTGAAAATTCGTAATAGGCATCTACATAGCCTACCGGAATATCTAATCCCGTTAAAGCATCTTTAACTCGATTAATATACCCGACTAATTCTTCTAAAGTCAAATCGTTGCGATATAGCACTTCGTTACCAACAGCAGCAACATCCACGTGGCCTGCTTTAGCAAGTGCAATTAACCCTTCTATTTCCCTTTCGTTATCGTCTTTATCATCACTAAGCCATGCTCCAACCAAGGTTTTAAGACCATGCTTTTTTGCCATAATTGGTACATATTCATTTCCTTCAATACATGAAAACGATCGGATAGCGCCCACATAAGGTTTTAATATTTTAATACGTTGCTCAACTTGTTCCATACTAATATCATCCCCCGGAGATTGTCCTTCCTTGTACATACTAAAGCATATACCATGAAACCCATCTTGCATCGTTTTATGCCATAATGCTTTTAACTCTTCTAACGAATAATCAGAAAGGTTTATCCCTTGAGTAGCTATTTGACTGTGTCCACTTCGTTTATAATATGACTCTTCTCTATAAGACATTTTTTAATATTTTATTTATATGATTTTATAATTATCAAATTGACAACTTGATTCTTGAATAATGCGTTAATAATAAGGCTACCTGACTCTAAAAAACTCCTCTACAATTTTTTCTTGCATATATTTTTATTCTATCTACCTCTTTTGCTCCAGTTGGTATTTCTTCAAGTTGTAATCCAGGATAGTTTTCTTCTTCCTTCCATTTTGCTATAGTGTTACTGAAAAATGATGACGCTTCTGAATTTGCTTCATAAATAATCAAATCATAAGCTTCACCTTTATCGCCTCCGAAACGTGTCACAACTTGCCATTCTCCATCTCTTTTGTAAGAGGTGTTGGTGTGATCTGATTGTGGGTAATAACGGTCGTCTGTTGGGCGAATCAACACCCAAATATCATTTTCATTGGACTCAGGGTAAACGCCCATTGTTAAAATCCTACAATCCACAGAATCTTTATCCACCGGAGAAACAACTTTTACAGAATTTACTGGTCCGCTAATCTTTAACTTATTTCCAGTTGAAACTTGTTCAATTTGAGTATTATAATTAACAAAATCTGACGAATAGCTCCCATATATCATCATTAAAACACCAAGGATTCCCAAAGGTATCACTAGCTTACCTGAGCTACTTTTTTTACTAGCTAGTAGTGCAATTAAGATAAATAAAACTCCTATTATTAATATTATTATTTTGGCTGACATCTTACTTTTTTTTTAGTTATTTAAATCTATTTAACTATGTATCATTGTTATAACACGCCTCTTCTTTCTTCTAATTGAGCCTTGATATCTTTTGCTCTTTCTTCAGAGAGACTGTATTTCCACATAATCCATATAGCCAAACCAGCTGTAACAACAGGTATAACTATATCTGCAATTCTTAATTTTGTCATGGTATCCACTGTCTGTGTAGCCGCATTCCCGTCAAATCCAATAAGCTTTAATACCAAACCTCCTAAAACAAGGGCTAATCCTTGACCAAGTTTTACAACCCACCAGTATAATGCACCAAAAGTACCCTCTTTCCTTGGCATGCCGTTAACGAGTTCATCTAAATCACAAACATCGGCAGTCATACTCATCATTAGAGTAAATAAACTTCCTAAGCCAAATGACATTAGAGGTATTGGAATAAAAGAAAGCCAAATATTATCTGGAGTAAAAGCCCACCACTTCATAGCATAGCCAACTATAGAAAGAGCAGTTGAAATAATGAAAGCCTTCTTTTTTCCCCATTTTTCAGCCATTTTTGATACAATTGGAATCACTAAAAACGCTGAAACCAATGCTCCAATAGAGCTAAACCAAGCTGGCCATGTTGATGTGGCTTCATAGCTTCCATTAAAAATATAAAAAACAAAAATGAAAAAACTGAAGGAAGCCACAATTTGATACCCGTTAAATATTAAAAAAGTAGCACCACATAATTTCATAAAAGGTTTGTTTTTTACAGCCTCTTTTATACTCACTAATAAATCTTTTAAATTAGTAAATACCGTCTTAAAACTTAATTTCTTTCTATTGCCCATATTAGCAGAATCCATACCTCTACAAAAAATAGCTGGTAAAAGTCCTAGAAATAGACAAGCGATTCCAACATACATCGCCATTGTTCTCACGCCTTCGGCTTGATTGCTGAAAAAACTTGGATCAGCAATAATTACCCAAAACCAAGGGACAATTACCCAAGCTAGAAGACCTACTGTTTGCGAAAATGCCATTAAACGTGTTCTTTCATTATAATCAGAAGTCATTTCGTAGCCTAAGCCAACCAGAGGTGTAGCAAACATGGTATTTCCAATAAGAAAAACCATTGACATAATTAGAAAGTACCAAAAATTATAATCTGCTGAATTATTTTCATCAAGTTGCCAAAGAAGTACAAACGTAATGGCACTTAAAATACCTCCAACTAAGATATACGGTCTACGTCTTCCCCATTTAGAACTTGTATTATCCGAAATAAATCCCATAATTGGGTCGGTTACCGCATCAAAGAATCGTGGTAATCCACCTAAAAGTCCTGCCAGAAATGGATCCATCCCAAAAGCTGTTAGCAAGAAAAACATGAAGAACCCTAATGCTCCAGGATATAAGTTCAAAACCAAATGGCCCGCTCCAAAAGCTGCTTTTTGACCAAGTGGTACTCTGTTTGCTGTGGTTGTTTTTACATTTGGCATAATTTAAATTTTTAGTTAGTTTCGATTTATTGAATCACAATAGTTTGAATCGCTTTATCATCTATTGAAAACTCTACTTGTTTCTCATTTAATGATAGGTTTATAGTTTTTGGGGTTTCTGTTTCGTTAAAGGCAACAACTACAGTTGTTCCGTCAGGATTAATAGCTGCTGTAACCATAAGGTCATCGTCGGTATTATCTACCCCAATAACTTTAGCGCCTGGTCTTATAAATTTACTAAAATGAGCCATCGTATAATAAATAGGGGTAAAGTAAACTTCATCCTTATCTGGATCTACTATTATCGGAGCTACACACCAGTTTTTAAACCAGTTTGGACCACCTTGTCTGTCTAATACCATATTCCAATCTACCCAACCATCTACCCAATTATTTAGGCATCCAATAATATCTCTGGCGTAGCGATTAACAGGAGCGTATTTGGGATGTAAATGTTTTTGATCTTCTGGAGCCCAATCCCAACCCCAATCAGTAGCTTCTTTACTCCAGTACCAAGCATCCTCTTTCCATTTTGGTATTTCAGAATCTACACAAGCTTCTGTTTGAATTAGAAGTTTATTCGGCGCTTTATTATGCGCGTTTTGCAATTCATTTGGATAAATTTCGAAGGTACTATCATACCAATGAATGGCTGTTCCGTCAAAATACTTTGAAGTTGCTTCATTTTTATACATAGAATCAACCCAATCTTTTAAATGTGCCCGGTTTTGATCGAATCCTAAAATGATCTTATCACCTTTACCATCTGCCTCAAGCTTTGGTCCTAAATGATGTTGTACAAAGTTTGTCATTTCATCGGGTGTATAATGCATACTTTCCCAATTATTCCCATTACCCATAGGCTCATTTTCAACTGTAAACCCCCATATATCAATGCCTTCTGCTTTATAAGCGTCAAGGTATTTTGAAAAGAATAAGGCCCAAGTATCATAATATTCTGGAAGTAACTTACCACCAACCCAACTGTTATTGTCTTTCATCCAAGGCGCAGCTGTCCATGGTGATGCAAAAATTTTAAAGCCATCTTCAGAAACGGCCATGGCGTCTTTTATCATCGGAATAAGATCGTCTTTATCTTCCTGAATGGTAAAATGTTCTAAATCCTTGTCGCCTTCAACAGGTGCATAAGAATAATTTGAAACGGAAAAATCGCAAGAATTCATATGTGTTCTTGTAAGCGAATATCTTGCGCCATCCTTAGCAAAATAAGCTTTCAAAATGGTATCTCTGTTTTCTTTACTTAGCTTGTTTAATAAGTAAGCAGACGATTCGGTAAAAGCACCACCAAAACCTGTTATTGTTTGTAGTGTTTCTTCTGGTTTTAACTTTATAGCTGTTTTGACTTCTAAATTTTGAAACTCCGTCAATTTAGTAAGCTTATTACCACTAGCCGAAGTTTCATAAACTTCAACCACGAGTGTTTTATCCTCATTGTTACAACTCATCATAATTACAGTTACTATGACTAACATTATATATTCTAAATTCTTCATATGATTATTTTAATGTTCTCCTAGTTTTGACTAGCATGCCATTCTTCAGTAGTTGGGGGCACTTCAACGTCTTTCATTAAGGCTTCCTTATCGCCATTATACGTTTTTATTATTGTATTTCCATTTCTTGTTAATCCTTTAAATGTTCCTTTATCTACTTCATCCCAAAGTACATATTTTGCTTTCCCATCAACAGTGAATAACCCAAAATGCTTTTCAGAATTTCCAGAATTATCACCACCTTTCCAAGGTTCGTCAAATCCTTCGAAGTAAAAACATGACATTCCAGCTTCGTTAGTCCAGTCTCTCATGTGTTTATAGTAAAGTGCTTCTTTATACTCATCGCAAGCTTTCGATCCAGTAGTTCCATAGTGCCCAGAAGAAAAACTTGCCCATCCCGTTTCTCCAATATGAATTGGTTTATTGACACCAAGACTTTCCATATATTTCTTTACGTTATTAGTTTGCATCATAGCATAATTCTTGGCTCTCAACATGCAGATTTCAATTTTTTCCATATCCGTTTTACCTTCCAAACCTTCTTGATTTAACCAAAATTCTGGCTGATAATGTGTGTCATGCATAGGGTAAGTATGAACCGAAAGAAAATCTACTGTTTTGATTAATTTATTTAAATCTTCCACATGGTATTCTTCGCCACCGCCGCCCCAGGATGCAAAATTATCTGAACTTGTAATCCATAGATCTTTAGATAGTTTGTCTTGTTTTTTCAATTCTTGAAGATGATTAACCCATTTTAAAATAATCCATGGTTCTACATAATAACTGGCAGCCCATTTAACCATAGCCTCGTTACCTACGGCAATAACTTTTACGATATCTGGATATTGATTTGCTAATGCAACCGTTTTTTCAATTTGCGGTTTATTATCCTCACTTTCTTCATTATGAATAGGTTCTTGATCTGTCCATGCATTTTTACAATCTATCCAAGCACCAAGCATTACATACATTTCAAAACTTGGATCTTTCTGTTTTAACTCACTAATAGCTTTTAACAGATTTTCGGCTTGTGGTAAATGCACTTTATAGGTTCTAACAACTCTAATCCCTAAAGCATATAAAATTTTCATATCCTCTTTTAGCTCTTCTAGTGTTGGTTCAATACTATGGTCAGGATACCTGTAGCCCCCATAAGACATTGCTAAATATTCAGAATTTCCTAAAATATCTTTTGCTGTTAATTGCTCTTTTTCAACTACTTGATTCACAGTATTCTTTTTAACTTTATCACAAGACCATGCTAAGCAGATTAAAAAAATAAGCATGCCCTTTTTTATAATTGATACGTAGTTTTTCATAATTAAAAGTTTATAGCAGTTTCCATTCTATGAGGAGGAGGAACAACTTCAGACAGTAAATCGTCTTTATTACCATTATAGGTCTTTGTTATTGATTGTCCATCTCTAGTTAGACCTTTAAAAACACCTTTATCCACCAGATCCCATATAGCATATTTAGCCTGACCTATTAGGTTAATTAATCCAAAATGATTTTCAGAACCTAATGGATTTTCTGCATCTTTCCATTGTTCATCAAATGCTTCAAAATAAAAACAGGAAATCATTTCTTTATTAGTCCACTCTCTCATCAATTGATAATATCTACCAGATTTATATTCATCTGCAGCTTTTGATCCATCAGCACCATAATGTTCATTAGAAATAGTTGCCCACCCTGTTTCACCAATATGAACTGGTTTATTTATGCCTAATCGTCTCATATAGTTTGCAACTCCATCAAATTGTTGTTGAGAAAACAATAAAGCACGTTGCATTGCAGCCTCTACTTTTTCAACATCAGATAGCATGACCTCTTCATCTGGAACTAACCAAAAGGCGGGATTATAGTGTGAATTATGCATGGCGTAGGTATGCATAGATATATAATCTACAGCTCTTATAAGATTATTTAAATCTTCTGTGTGATATTCTGCATCCCCTCCGCCCCATGATGAAAAATCATCTGAACTGGTTATCCATAAATCCTTAGGAAGCTGTCCTTTTTTCTTTAAATCCTGTAGATGGGTTACCCATTTTAAAATAACACTAGGCTGCACAAAATAACTCGTTGCCCATTTTACCATAGCCTCGTTACCAACGGCAATCACTTTTACGATATCTGGATATTGTTTTGCTAAAGCTATAGCCCTAGCTATTTCTCCTTTATTTTGCTCACTTTCAATCTCATGATTTGGCTCTCTGTCTGTCCATGCGTTTTCACAATCAATCCAAGCACCTAACATCACATACATTTCAAAGTTTGGGTCTTCTTTTTTCAACTCGCTAATAGCCTTCAATAGGTTAGGAGCTTGTTGTAATTGTACATTATAAGTTCTTAAAATCTTAACCCCCATGGCTGCTAAGATTTTCATGTCTTCTTTAAGCTCATTTAAAGTAGGTTGAACATTACGCGTTTTTTTACGATAGCCTCCATAGGACATCGCTAAATAATTAGGGTTTCCTAAAATATCGGCAGCTGTTATTTGTTTTTCGGCTTTTGGCTTTTCGTTACGTCCTTGCATTAATAATAATATTGTGAGTATATTGTACTTCGTTTCTATTTGATTTTGTTTCTATTTTATTATTGAAACTACAATTTTATTTACTTCGCCTTTTCTCTCAAAAAGTGACTTTGAAACCTCAGTATCCAAACTTATAGCATCAGATTTTGCTCGTTTCCCATCATTAAAAACAACTTCCAAACCGTTTGCATCTGACAATTGATAAATGATTGGTACTTGACAATAAGTAAAACATAATGAATTTGCGTCCAATACCATCTCTTGCTCTTCCTTAGCTACATTTGTAAAACGGAATGTTGAAGGCGTTTGTAAAAACTCCTTAGTTTGTAATAAACTTGGTTTAAACCCTAGCTTTCCATCTTGAACAAATATGCCTAATTCTCCAAATCTGCTTAACACATCTTCTTTAACTTGTCCAGTCATTCCTGGCTGTTGTGCGCCTTTGGTAGCTGGTGTATGCGAATAAGGGTCGGTTGGTATTGCGCCATATAATTCTGGTGATTTATGAACCCCAATACCTGCGTTAATTTCGTAATAATGGTCTAATAATCTACCTATTACATCATCGCTTTCATTGCTGTTTATGGCTCTCAAACAATTCTCTTGAACGGCCAACAATAACTTAGATACCATGTGCCAGTAAATAGAGCCTAAACCTTCATAACCAAAAAATGTTCCTGAACGACCTGTAAAAGATTTATGATCAAAAATAGCTTCAAAGGTTTGAAGTAATAATTCCGTTTCAGATTCAACTAAAGATTTATAAGACTCATCTAGATTACTTAATGCGTCTTTTAGACTATTGGCATTATTAAAATTACCGTTAAAATGATAATTCCCGTTAACATCTTTTTCAATAATTTGCCTGTTACCCGCAGCAACTAATTTTTTAAGAAGTTCTGATTGATTAACTTTATCTGAAGAAATATTGTTCTTTTCATCAAACCTTGGTAAGTCTTTATTTGGATACAAAATATAACTATACTGGTCCGCTCTAAACAACGCACTACTTTTTAATCCGTCTAATAAATTTAAAGCTTGAATAGGAGAGAGGTAGCCGGCGCTTAACACCGCTACTTGACCTTCTAACATTTCTGATAAATAAGATATAGAAACAGCAGCATCACTTTTAACAGTCATTATGTTATAGGCATGATACATATTATCTTCACGCTTATTGGCATTAATACTGTGTTCTAAATAAGCTTTAGTTACTTCTATGAAACTAGAAATAGCCTCTAGCTTTAATTCCGATTTACCACTAGAAAACCCATTGTTATATATGGTTTCTCTGTATATGCTTCCAGCTTTTCCTAAACCATCAAGAACTGTTTTACGGTCTTTATCTGAAATGTTTCCTGCTAAAATATTAGCGTTACCTTGAAGTGTAGCAACTATCTCATTAAAGAAAATCGCTAATTCTTGAGAAACCTGAACCTCTTTAGTTTCTGCTTTTTTAACAATACCTTCAAAGAAATTTAAAAACCTGTAGATGTAATATAATGTGACCATAGATACACCATTACCTACTAAAGCATTGTTAGCGTCATTCCATTCTGGGCGTTGCGTATTTAACCAAATACCACCTTCTGGAATAAAGTTTGAAATTTTTGAAAGTACTGTTGCCAATAACTTTTCAACTAAATTAACCTTATAGGTATTTGATTTTTGGTCTAGTAATAAGGCACCATCAGCTCCTAATTTAGCCCTTCTTTCGTTAATTTTATGATCTAAATCATGATCAAAATCAATCGTATCTTTTGGGTTTTTTAAAGTATCCGCGTAGCTTTTAATTCTGTAAGGTACATTAGCGTATACAAACATATTCTGGTTGAAACGTTTCCCTAAAGTGTTCGGGTAGTGGTCTTCTATAAATTCTAAGAATTTTAAGAGATAAATAATTTGATGGTCGCCCCAATAACCAATATAAGACCATGGGTCGTTTTCTTCAATAATTTCCCAATCGAAACCATCTTTTGTTACACGATAAGGGTTATAACCATCAAACGTTGTTGCGTTTAAAAACTTATGAATCATCCCTTCAATATATTCAGGATAAGCGTGTGCTAAAGCTTCCCAATTCTGAAAAATATCACGCCAATTTCCTTCGTAATCCAAAATTTTAGAACCATCAACTTCACTTTGTGTGTTAATTGAAAACTTGTTCCAAGGTCTACTAGGATCGCCGTGTCTTCTACTAAATTTCAACGGTAAATATTCAAAACATAAGCGTTGAAAGTCAAGATTATCATCTTGCTCTGCTAAGTCTTTAAGTGATTTTAAACTAAAGGTGTCTTTTAAAGCATTTAATACGGCTCCTTTTTGAGCAAACACCTGATTATTGGCCTTACTTATGTACTTAATAAAATCTGATTTTTCAATAGTATAGGCATCATCAAAAATACCACCACGCATAATGTTAAATAGTGTATTAGAGAAATGTCTTGTATTAATAAGCGCATCTGCTGTAAGCTGTAATCCATCTGAGGCACCCGTTAAATCAATTAAATTTGCTGTTCCTGCATCGATATCTTTTTGAACTCGATTTGATAAATCTTTATCTTTTTTAATAATTTCTGAAATCTGAACAACATCTGAAATAGACTGATTTAAATTGGCCACAAACATCCAATTGTTTTGATGTCCTGCCTCAAGTTCTACAGTTGAAGATATGAAATAAGCGCCTTTTTCTGCTTTAACATCAACTTCTTGAAACACGCTTTCGCCTCTTCTAAAATCATTTAATTGAGAAGAAGATAATAAATACGTTGGGTTTTTTAAACCTGAAGACCAAACAATATTAGATTTTAATGATTCACTTGGTTCTGCTTTATCAACAATAACAGCACTTAAAGCGTAAATCCCTAAACCAACTTCAGCTTGTAGCTCATTCTTTTTATAAGCATCAACCAAGTTACTTCTGTTGTTTTGTAAATCTGAAGTTACTGTAGCGGGTAATATGTTTTGTAAACCATCAAGCACTGTAACTGTAACTTTAGAATCTGTACTGTTTATTAAAGTGGCCTTTTTTATAAAGCCAAATTCGCTACTAGAATTCCATTGATACCTGTAGGTTAAACCTAAATCGAGGTTATTTTCTTCAAATACCACTTTATTTCCGTATACATTTTTGTAAAGGTTTGTTTGTGTTTTATAGGTTCCCATTTGGCGGATTGAAAACGGTTCCCAAATCTGAGTTTTCCCATTTAAATGGACTTGAAAAATAGCTTTACTACCTGTAGTTTCAGCCATTTCTGTTATTTTATCATCCGTATAATATGGAAATAATGAAAATTCAGCATTTTTTCGTCCTGCAGTCAAACCCCCGTTACTTGATATAAACATCCAGTGATTAGAATCACTAACAATGCTCATAAAAAATGGGCGCATTTTATCGCTGTTGGAAATCTTATAAAAAGATTCATTATCAAAAGTAACTAGTTTTCCCGTTATTTTTTCTGAAAGCTCTGTAGCTATCTCTTCAGATTTTAAAATTGGTTGGTTCATTAATCTATTTATTTTATTAGGTTTTTTTAACCCTTAATGCACAATTTATGAAAAAGGCTAGCTAGTACAAATACACGCTAGCCTTTTTATTCTACTTAAATTATATAATTACCTCTTGTTGGATTAAGGAGCTGCTTTAAGAGATACATTATCTATGTAAACAGTGCCTGTAGTTGTAGAGCCACCACCTATTAGCTCTATCAATAGCGACATACCTCCATCAACATTGGCTGCTGAGGTGAAAGGTAAAGTTTTAGTTGTCCATGCGCTTGAAACATTACCTTCTCCAGCTATAAGATTATGCCTCACCGCCCCAGTTCCTGAGTTTTCTGCTGATTCAGAAAAGGTTGCTGCATTCAATATTGAGCCATTAGCAACAGGATCATTAACATCTGCTCTAATATCAAAAGTTACAACATAATTAGTATTTGGTTGAATAACTCCAACACCAAAACGTGTTTGCTTGATACCAGGGTTACCTCCTGGAGCAGTTTTTACTCTTACGGAGTTGCTTCCACCATTGTTTACGTCTGTTACAATCTCAGAGGATGTGCCAGCCTGAATCTGAATAAGCTCCCAACAATCTGCATTTGCTTCAAAATCACCATCAACAATGAATTCACCTGCAGCTGGAGCAGGACAATCGCCAGTGCCACCACCACCGCCACCGCCGCCGGTACCACTGTTTAATTTTAAATCATCGAAATAATAGGTGTTTGTGCTTGCAGTTGAAATATCAAAGAATATTACAATCTTATCATACTTACCACTATCAGCGGCACCAAAAGGAATCGTAAGCTCTTCCCATTCGTTTGTTTTGGTAGTACTTGTTGTAGATTCTCTATCGCCTGAATTGACAGCTCCTTCTGTTGATTTATCTTCTAGTTTTAAAGTTACTTTATAACCAGACTGAGGAGAAAATACTTTTATTGTGAAATTATCTCCATCTGCAAACGTAAATTTATCAGCAAAATCTAATTGTAGATTATCCCAAGGCTGTACATTCGATTTTGTTACTTTACCTACTTTACATGAATTGTTTGCGGTTGCACTAAAATCTGGGTTATCCACATACTCATAGGTTACATTATCTTGGAAAAATTTACCATCAGTCCCCTTTGTAGGTATAGTACCAGGGTCAGTCGCAAACGTTAAGTCTAAGTCTGCTGCGGTTAGTGATTGAGGTGCATCTGCAACACAATTATCGCCACCGCCGCCGCTAGTATTTAATTTTATATCATCAATATAATACACGTTGGTATTTGCATCTCCTTGTAAATCAAAGAATATTACCATTTTATCATATTTACCGCTATCTACTGCATTAAACGGAATTGTAAGCTCTTCCCATTCGTTAGTTTTAGTAGTCTGAGTTGTAGATAATACATCTCCTGAATTAACAGCGCCTTCGGTTGTTTTATCTTCTAACTTCATTGTTACGTTATAGCCTGAAACCGGAGAATACACTTTTATTGTGAAATTATCTCCATCTGAAAACGTAAATTTGTCGTCAAAATTAATTTGTAAGTTATCCCAAGGCTGCACACCCGATTTTGTTACTTTACCAACTTTACAAGATCTGTTAGCATCCGTAGAACCATCTGGATTATCGGCATATTCATAAGTTACATTGTCTTCACTTACAGAAGAAATACCACCTCCTGCAATTGCCGGATCGCTTAAAAACGTAATGTTAAGATCTGCAACGTTTAAAGACTCTTCTGTTTCTGGCGTACAAAGTGGAGCAGGAGTTTCAATTTGCATCACATCATCCATATAAAACGTACCCGATGCTGTACCAAATCCATCAACAAATAACACTAATTTTGAGTATGAGGTTGTTTCAGAAAAACTAAACAAAAGTTCTTCCCATCCACTACCAGTATGGCTTACAATTACATCTGAAGTAGATGACGATCCTTCCTCTAGTTTTAATAAAATATCTACCGCAGCGTCTGCCCAAAAATTCATTTTAATAGTTCCTCCTGTTGCTAAATTGATAGCTGAACCTAATTCAAAAAATATACCTTCAAAGGTCGCACCACTATTCGTTATAGCACCTACTTTAGAGGCTACACTGTTTGAGCCACCAGGAGCGGGGTTATCAACTACTGCAAAAGAAGTACCATCAAAAGCCGTTGGCTCATATACGGTATTTGCGCCATCAAAAGTGATTGGCAATGTGGCTATTTCAGGAATTAAAATGGTTATCTCATCTTGAAACGTATCTGAAGATCCAGAAACGGCAGACGCCTTTAAAACAACGGTATAAGTACCATTTTGGTAAGCCTTAACAGGGTTAATGAGTGTAGAGCCGCTTTGATCTCCAAAATCCCAAGTATAATTTGTGGCGTCTGTTGATAGATTAATAAAAGTTACCACCCCTGTATCTGCATTAAGAGTATACGTAAAGCCTGCAAGAACTTTTGGTAAATTCGTGTCATCCTCTTCGCAACCTATAAAGGTTATAGCCAAGATTAAAATTGAAATCTGTTTAAATGTTCTGATTAATTTTTTCATTGTCGTTTTTTTATTAGTTGTTACTTCTTTTGTATACTCTTACATAATCTACGAGCATGGATTGAGGAAATATTTCGTCGCTGTCCGGATTTCCAGGAAATGCACCACCAACAGCTAGATTAAGAATAATGTAATAAGGCTTATTAAATACCCATTCGCCTAACTCTCCAGTTAAATTGGCAGGTGTTACGTTAAGATCGGCAGGTGTTATTTGATTATATAATACATCGTCTACATAAAAATTTATATAGTCTGGACCCCATTCAATACCAAATATGTGGAATCCATTATCTATTCGCTCCTCTAAATCGTAACTTTTTGTGATTTGTCCTTGAGGAAGCGTTAAGCCTGAATACCCCGGGCCATGAACTGTTCCGCTAATAGACGTTGGCTCATCCCTTCTATATTCCATAATGTCAATTTCTCCGCATAACGGCCAATTTGAATCGAGTTGCTCTCCAACATCCTCGCAATCTGCTCCGAGTAACCAAAAGGCTGGCCATAAACCTGAACCAGACGGAACTTTTATTCGCGCTTCGAAACGCCCATACTGTTGTTCAAACAACCCTTTAGTAGAAAGTCTCGCCGAAGTAAAGGTGGCATTTTGAAAGTCTTCTTTCTGTGCCGTAATAAGCAACATCCCATTTTGTACCGATACATTTTTAGAACGATCTGTATAAGACTGTAGCTCATTATTTCCCCATCCGTCAAAACCCGTTCCAGTATCGTAACCCCAAATGGCAGGATTTGGAACACCATCAACATCAAACTCGTCTGCCATAACAAGTACGTTAAAAGTTGTCACTGTTTGTTTCTCATCTGTTTCACAACTATAGATAACTAAAACCGCTACCAATAGAAAAGACATAAAGAGTAAGGTTTTTTCCTTTATTTTATATGTTTTTGTTTTATTCATCTTTTTATTTTTTGAATTTTATATTATCTAACTTATTCCTTATAGAAGTAAATATTATCTAGTATGAAGTCTGGACCGCCTGCTAAAATTAGTGCTCCCAAATTGTTCTTTTGAGTAGCAAGTCCCGCATCTAACGGAATATCTATAGATGTCCATGATCCAACTGCTAATCCATTTGCATCAAACCTTTTATCTTTATCATCACCATCAGGATTACCGGTAAAAACATTCGTTTCTATTTCGCCATTCGCTCCTACATCCCTTATTTGTATATTAACATTGGTACCCGCATTTTCTGTATAAATATCAATATGCAAATGTGTTAACGTCGAGGCGTCTATTGTGCTATCGAAAATAATGCCTGTAAAATTATTATTTGTATATGCCTGCACCTGTTGACCAGTTGACCCTAATTCAGTTGTTTGTGTTGTAGAGCCGCCAAAACCGGGACTAAAATTACTAGTAGTAGCAGGGGTATAGGCATCACTATAAATAGACTTAACATCTATTGCTGGTCGGGTTGGAACTGGAGCAAGGTCTAACCCTCCACTCGAAGTGATAGTTAATGAGCCCTCTGCTTTAATTCCAGATAGCGCAGCTGTTATTTCTGCTGTACCCTCACCAATAATACTTACAATCCCATTCTCATCAACAATAGCAACATCGGTATTAGATGATGAAAAATCAAAATACCTAGGAGCAGCGTTAACTACAACATCTAGTCCATTAATATTATATTTTGGCTGTAAGCCCGATGCCGCAAGATTAATTTCACTTCCTGTAAATGTTTGTACTTCCGCATCTTCTCCTCCCAAAATAATCGGTCTTGGTTGAGACACCGATCCTAAATTTTCAAATTTAAGTTCGTCTATCCAAAAGGTAAATCCCATACCACCAGTACTTTGAGATCCTGCAGAGAAAAGAAACATCCCTCTTTCTTGTACTAATTTAGAAGGATCAGGAATTGGAATAACATATTTTTTCCACGTTGTAGATAGCTGAATATTTTGCAAGCTCGTAGCATACTTGTCTCCAACAAAACCTTCTGGAAAATCATCGCCAAACGTTGTGCCAAAACCAACATCCCCAACTGTTGCTGTTGTAGTGCCTTTTGCCCAAAACGTAAGGGCATTATACCTAGTTAAATCTCTTCACTCTCCGCGATCTCTAAAAATACCCCCTATATAAGTTCCGTCAGGATCTGTATCCGAAGGAACAGCAATTCTGATAGATGTTGTGCCTGCATAAATATCCTTATTACTCACACCAAAGCCTTCCGTATTAGCGCCCGTTGCAGGATCAAACGACACAAAGAATTGATCGGTAAGTCCAACAGGATTATCAGTAAATATTTCGGCATTGCTTGGAAATGTAGCAAAAACCGCTTCATCAGATAGTTCTCTATCACAACTCACTACCATAGTGAGTATGCAGCCAAGAATAGCTGTTATTTTTGTATATGTAAATTTTATGTTTTTCATTTTCATCTTATTTTATTTACCAATATTGATGTGTACATAGGTTCTAATCTCCCATTCGCTTCCGTTACCAAATCCAACTGGACTTGCTAGAGGAATTGCTGGAACTGCGCCAGCTGGAGCTGCAATAGGTGAATACCTAGGTGAATTTTGATCTAACGATCGCCACGAGCCACGGATACCTATCTTAGTATCTGGAAGAATAAACCAATCTGGTTTTCCTATTGATGTTGAAATATCAATAATGTTTTGAACTGGAAATGTGAGGTTAAAATCGCGGTGGTAATCAAAAGGTCCCCAATCGTTAACCTTGAAACCATAGTCAATTTTCCAATTGTTATAAATCATTTTAAAGTTTCCACCAAAGCGTTCTATAGTTCTATCGCTATCACCATTCGCTTGAGCATTCCCACCATAAAAGTTTGCAATAATTCCTAAATCTCTATTTACTTTAGAAACAACACGAGAACTTATTTCCCAAAGGTCTTGTCGTGGTGCAGATTGTCCGAACGGAGCAAAAGTACGATTGGCTAAAAACCCTATGGCTGCATCTTGTGCTGTAGGATGATGACGGTACACAAAACCTAGGTTAAACGCAATTTTTGCATCCTCCGCACGGTCGTTATCCCACTCATAAAAAAACGATCCTGGTGTGGGGTCAAAAGTTAAAAGTAACTCCCCAGCTGTTGTTTCTCTGTTACCTCTAACAGCGAACGGATCGCTTATAAAGTTCCTTAATCTTCCAGGAGCACCTATATCGTTAGGCATTGGTGCTACTAAAGGTTTTTGCCAAAGGAAGTTTGGTGCAATTTGCCATTTTCCTGTGCTTACTGTAAAACCGGTAAGTACATTGGTTTGGTTACCACTTCCTGAATCCTTAAGTTTCCACCCTGTAAATGTCATTGTCGCATCAGCACCTCCATTAGCTACTAAGCCCATATAAGCACCTTGAGCGTACCAATTAAACCTTCCTTTTTGATACGTTATTTTTGCTTTTGCACCCCAGTTGTCATCTGAATTTATTTTATCTTGGTAAACCACATAATTACCTGATTCGCCAGTGACGTCTTGAAACGAACTCCCATTTAATGGACTACCTCCCCAAATACCACCTATTAAAAAATCAAAAGCTCCAAATTCTCTTTCAAGAGCTATAGTAGCGCGTTCTGTAGGCCATCCCGGAATCACACCACTACGAACCTGATTAGCATTAAGAATCCTTTGTCCGTTTGCATCGAAATTTAAGCCTGTATCTAAGTCTCTATGATAGATACCAGTTACGTCCCAATGATTTAATTTTGTTCTATACTTTAAAAGTACGGTTGGATTTGCTCCCCACCATAATTGTGGGCCAAATGCTGCCTTAAACCCATCTAAAGACCCTTTTCCATCAACCTCCATGCCTAATATCTCACCATTATAGATATCTAAGTTAGGGCCATAATTAGCTTCCGGATATAAACCGAAAAAATCGCCCTCATACTGCCAATGGTAATGTCCTGTTCTATAAAAACCTCTTACATCTGCATGTTTTGAGTTCCATTCAAACTCTGCGTTATAAACTCTTACTCGATTATTATCTGTTATAACAATTTCTTCACCGTTTGCATTTACTACCGTTATAGGGGTGCCAACACTTTCGTAAAAAATCTGATCAATAGGGTTTTGCGCTACGTTACCAAGTACATTAAAGTTAACTTCTGCCCTCATATTCGAAGTTGGGTTTCCTTCAACACCTATATAATAAGACTGCATATGATCAAACCCCAATTGGTTTGGAAAGTCTTCAGTATCTGGATCAGCAGTATTTGGAGTTGTTATTAAACTTCCCCCTGTATTAAATGTTGAAAACTCAGCTCTGAAATTACTAAGTCTAATTTTATCTGAGCCATCTCCTTTTAAAGCTGCTTTATCGCCACGTGCTTTTAAAACCGCATCCATAAGTTGAATGTTACTAAAATGATTTTCAACAAACGCTGCATCAACGCCTTCAGCATAAGGGTTTAATTGATGTGCTTCTTTTAAGGCGTAATAAGCGGCACGTGGATATAATTCGTAAAGTCCTCTAGAACTAGTTGGTCCTTTTGCACATATACCAAACCACTCTTCGTTCATATTGTTTTCGCCAGGTGCTAAATCAATAGAATAGCCACCATTAGCCCATGATGCGTTCGTGTCGTGCAAATCGGCATTCTCTCTATCATCAAAACCAAATTTCCACCAGCCATCACTAAACTGAAATGTAAAACCTCCTAAAGAGTTATTTGCTTTTCCTAATCCAGCAGCATTTTGATAAATCTCCTTCCAGTTCTCAACCATATAATAGGCCTGAGCTTTTTGGTCTTCTTTACCCTCAATAGCATTAAAAGCATCAGCTCCAAACTCAGTAAACATAATTGGCTTGTTAAGCTTTTCTTTCACAACGTCAAACATGTCTGTAAACGACGCTCCACGATAAGAATTCACCCCATATATATCTACATCTTTACATTCTTCTGCGATAATATCAATAAACAAAACGTCACCGTTACATATAGCAACGGGATGCGAAGGATCCATTTCTTTTATCATTTTAGAAACTTCGTTCATCAACCTATACATTGGTCGTCCACGACTTTCTCCTATAAAATTTATTCTTCCTTCATCATCTGGAAAATCCTCAGTTTCCGCACCTGCCCAAAACAAACCATAATTGTTTTCGTTACCTAATAAATAAAGCAGTAAACCCGGTGTATCTTTATACCCTTCTACCAAATCTTTCATATCTGTCACCAACTGATCTTTTGTAGTTGGGTCATCATAAATAGTAACGGGCGTCCATGCACCATTAATAGTTAAACCATATCGACCAAAAGAATGATTAAGCATGGTATAGATACCGTAGTTTTCGTAGATATACTTAATCCATCTTGCTGGAACTCCAGTGTATTGGCGTATTACATTAACATTCATATTCTTTAACAAAGACATTTCTGTGTCAAGTCCTGCCTTGATAACATCATCTGATTTGTTCCAAAAATTGGCATTAACAGTATTTGTTCCAATTGGGATAAAATCCCAATTCATACCATTAATTATAAAATCCTCTCCATTGACAACTAATTTCATGCCGTCTGCATTACTTACAACTTCTACTTTATTTGCCTGCGCAAAAGAGAATGTTGTAAATAATAAGAGTAATAATCTTAGAAAATTGTTTTTCATAGTTTCACTTATTTTGAGTTGTTCGTTTAATTAGTAAGCTTTGTTAGGTAAAAACTTTGGGGAAAGACTTTTGTTAAAAATACCTTAAAACATTACGAATTAAATAAAAAATACCTCAACAAAAAACATACACTGCTAAAAAACACCCCTATTTTTGACAGAATAGCAATATCAATAGGGTTTAATTCCCATATTATTTATTAAAGAACACTTATTTAAATTTCAATATTTTATATAATGTTGTGGTATTGTATAGGTATAATACTTTAATGTTGTGTTTGTTTTTTTGAATGTTTATATTATAGAACATTGTATAAGGTCATAAATGTTATTTTTTTGAAAAAAATTAATGTTAATCTAAATAAATTGTTAAAAAATATTTCTATTCAAGACTAAACTTGAAAGCACAATAACTACATCATTGAAATTATAAGTATCTTTATGAATTAGTTATGATTGCAAGGTTCCACTTTTTAAAAATTAATAATAATGGATTACAAAAAAATAAAACAAGAATTTTGGGAAAAGGGGTATGTTATTTTTGAAGCGTTCTTTCCCGAAGACCTGATGGACCAATATCAACAAATTAATCTAGATCATTTCCGATTGAATAAAGGTTGGGAACACACTAATGATTATATCACTAAATCTCAAAATGAAGTTATTCCATGGTTCCCATATCAAGAAGGTAAGCCTTATTTTGATGACATTGATAAAGACGACACATTTAACAAAATAACTGATGCCATTTTAGATAATAAATGGGAGAATTTATATTGCATGATGATGTTTTCCAAAGCAGGTAGTATAGGTCAGGCTTGGCATCAAGACTGTCCGCCAGAAAATTCAAAAATGTACAATTTGAATAGATTAGTATATACGCATGATATTACTGAAGACACAGGAGGCGCTATTGTAATTATGCCTGAAGCACACAAAGCAGGGGTTTTACCAGTAGGGGTACCCCATGAGGATATAGAAGGTCAAGTGGTTTATAGACCTCAAAAAGGTACTGTAATATTTTTACATGGGCATTGCTTTCATAGGGTTATGCCTGTAAAAGAGGATAGAGTATCTTCTAATTTTAGAGCAGTCCCTTTAGGTGTACCAGAAGACATAACGGATATTTGTGTCTATAGAAACATGCGTTATAAATTTTCAACTGAAGAAATAATTGAAGAACGCTTTTAAAGAAAATTAAATAAATCGATGACTTCATACAAAGGTTTGGTGTGCATAAGAACGCCATAACTTGTGTTATCTCTTAATTGGTTTCAAATAGGCAGTATCTCATAAACTGTGTAAGTTTTAAAATCTCAGGTTAATATTTAGCCTGAGATTTTTTATTTATTAATTTTAAATTTTACACATTTATGAAACCAGAAGATTTATTGAACGAAGATTTTTTAAAGCAATTT
>NZ_JAQWOO010000088.1 GCF_029245835.1 Algibacter sp.
GTGACAGCATTGGTTTTCTTCATTAGAAAAATAAGTGGAATTATTCATCTAATATACTGAAAATCAATGCTTTAACCTAATTAATCAATGCTTAATTTATTGAAAATCAATGAATTATATTTTTGTCATGTACTAAAAAAATACTTATAATTTTTTTTAATAAAAACTCTTTTTCATTACGTTTTGTTAGGTAGTTTAAACAAAGGTTTAAAAATTTCTTTTTTTAAGTTTCGCAGCTCAAACGTTTTCGTTAAAAACTATTTGGTCTAAACCTTTGATTTATGGCGTTTAATGACATTTGTCATCTTTTAGTATGAGTTCTGTATCTACTTTTGGAGTGTCATTCATTGACTTAGATTAAAACAAAATATAAAATAGATTTAGAGATGGAAGTAAAACAATTTAAACATGGAATTTGGACAGAAAAGGTCAATGTTAGAGATTTTGTAATCAAAAACATTACTCCATATCACGGCACACAAGATTTTTTAGTTGGGCCAAGTGCTAAAACTGAAAAGTTATGGGACGTTTGTAAAGCGGCAACCAAAGAAGAAAGACAAAACAATGGTGTACGCTCAGTAGATACAGAAACTATTTCAACAGTTAGCTCATTTGCTGCTGGTTATATTGATAAAGAAAATGAAGTAATAGTTGGTTTGCAAACCGACGAATTATTAAAAAGAGCCATGAAACCTTTTGGAGGTTTTAAAGTGGTTCAAAAAGCATTAGCAGAACACGGTGTAAAGCCTAACGATGCTCTAACTGAATTGTTTTCTAAATATGTAAAAACGCACAATGATGGTGTTTTTGATGTTTATAATGCTGAAATTAGAAAGTTCCGTTCTTTAGGGTTTTTAACAGGTTTGCCTGATAATTATGCTAGAGGCAGAATTATTGGTGATTACCGTCGTGTAGCACTTTACGGAATTGACTTTTTAATAGAAGAGAAGAAAAAAGATTTAGCAAATATTACAGGACCAATGACAGAGGCTGTAATTCGTTTGCGAGAAGAGGTTTCTGAGCAAATTAGAGCGTTAGCAGATATTATTGAGCTAGGTAATAACTATAATTTAGAGTTAGGACGACCAGCTGTAACAGCTAAAGAAGCTGTACAATGGACATACATGGGTTATTTAGCTGCGGTTAAAGAACAGGACGGTGCTGCTATGTCTTTAGGAAATACGTCTACATTTTTAGATATTTATATTGAAAATGATTTACAAGCAGGTTTAATTACTGAAGATGAAGCTCAAGAGTATATTGACCAGATGGTAATGAAGTTGAGAATGGTGCGTCATTTAAGAATGAGCGCTTACGATGAAATATTTGCAGGAGATCCTACTTGGGTGACTGAAGCTATTGGAGGTATGTTTGATGATGGAAGAACTAAAGTTACTAAAACCTCTTTCCGTTTCTTAAATACGTTATATAATTTAGGAGCATCACCAGAACCTAATATGACTGTACTTTGGTCAAAAGATTTACCAGAGAATTTTAAGAATTACTGTTCTAAGGTAGCCATTGACACCTCTTCCATTCAGTTTGAAAATGATAATATGATGCGAGCAGAACGTGGATCAGACGATTACGGTATTGCATGTTGTGTATCTTACCAAGATTTAGGAAAATCTATTCAATTTTTTGGAGCACGTACTAACTTAGCTAAAACATTACTATTAGCAATTAACGGCGGACGTTGTGAAAATACAGGGAAGCTAATGGTTGAAGGTATTGAGCCATATGATGGTGAGTATTTAGACTTCGATAAAGTGATGGCTAATTTTAAAATAGCTATGAAGGAAGTGGCAAGAGTTTATAATGATTCCATGAACATTATTCACTACATGCACGATAAATACTATTATGAAAAAGCTCAAATGGCATTAATTGATACCAATCCAAGCATTAATATTGCTTACGGTATTGCAGGTTTATCCATTGTAGCAGATTCACTTTCAGCAATCAAATATGCACAAGTAAAACCCATTAGAAATGAAGAAGGTTTAACTGTAGATTTTGAAATTGAAGGCGATTTCCCTTGCTTTGGTAATGATGAGGATGGCGTTGATGAATTAGCTGCAAAAGCTGTGGCTGACTTCAATGATGAGTTGAAAAAATTACCAGTATATAAAAATGCTGAACCAACCATGTCTGTATTAACAATCACATCAAATGTATCTTATGGTAAGAAAACTGGAGCAACACCTGATGGTAGAAAAAGCGGGATTCCTTTCGCTCCTGGTGCTAACCCAATGCATGGTCGCGATTGTAATGGTGCAATAGCGTCATTAAGTTCAGTAGCTAAAATTGATTATAAAGATTCTTTAGACGGGATTTCAAATACGTTCTCTATAGTACCAAAATCATTAGGTGCTGATACTGATGAAAGAATAGAAAACTTATCAAGCATCATAGACGGTTATTTTATCAAAAAAGCACAGCATTTAAATGTAAATGTTTTGGATAGAGAGATGCTTCTTGATGCTATGGAGAATCCAGGAGAATATCCTCAATTAACAATCCGTGTATCAGGTTACGCTGTTAACTTTGTAAGATTAACAAAAGAGCAGCAAATGGAAGTTATTACACGTTCTTTCCACGAATCTATGTAGTTCTATTAATATTTTGAAAGCATCTGAAAAAGGAGTTTAAATATTTCTTTTTCGGATGTTTTTTTTAAACCACTGACTTATCAAAACACAAGATAACATATTAAACGTACACTCTATTGAATCATTTGGTACCCATGATGGGCCAGGTGTGAGAATGGTTGTTTTTCTTCAAGGCTGCAAATTAAAATGTTTGTATTGCCATAACCCAGATACTATTGATACTGCTGGAGGAATGTTATATCCTATTGAAGAGCTCGTAGACATGGCTTTAAAAACGAAACCTTACTTTGGTAAGAAAGGTGGCGTAACTGTTTCAGGGGGCGAACCTTTGTTGCAATCAAAAGCTTTAATTCCTTTTTTTAAGAGACTTAAAGAAGAAGGAATTCATACTAATATTGATACGAACGGTAGGTTATTAAATCATTTTACTGAAGAATTATTAGATGAGTATGCTGATTTGGTGATGTTAGATATTAAACATATGACTGAGGAAGGTTATGAATATATAACCGGACAAAGAAATAAAGAAACCACATTCAATTTTGCAAAACACAGAGAAGCCTCTGGAAAAAAAATGTGGCTGAGATATGTTTTAATACCAGGTATTACAAATACCCCTGAATTATTACATGCTATGGGCGAGTATTTTAAGGATTATAAAACCATTGAAAAAATTGAACTTCAACCTTATCATAAGTTAGGGGTTCATAAATGGAAAGCTTTAGGATGGGAGTATGAATTGAAAGACGCAAGAGAAAATACAAAAGAGGAAATACAATCTGCAGTAAGTATACTGCAAAAATATTTCAAAGAAGTAAAAACAAACTAAGAGATGTTGCTACAGAGCACATTCAAATTGTATAGATTATGAAAACACAAAAACTAAAAAACCGATGGCTCATAGCTGCTTCGGCAGTAGGAATCCATATTTCAATAGGATCAGTATATGCATATTCAGTAATGACCAACCCTGTTAAGGATATATTTGATGTTGATGGCAGTGTTATAAAATGGGCATTTAAAATTGCTATTTTATTACTCGGTTTATCAGCAGCATTTTTAGGTAGATGGGTAGAAAAAGTTGGGCCCAAAATTAGTGGAACCACGGCAGGTATATTTTACGGTGTGGGTATTTTAGGTTCTGGTCTAGCAGTGCAGTTAGAGTCATTATGGCTATTCTATTTATGCTATGGTGTTATCGGTGGTATTGGTCTAGGTTTAGGATACATTACACCAGTAAGTACTTTAGTGAAATGGTTCCCAGACAGACGTGGGTTAGCCACAGGGATGGCTATTATGGGGTTTGGTTTTGCAGCCTTAATATTTGGTCCTGTAATGCAATCCCTTTTCGACTCCGTTGGAGTTTCCAATGCGTTCTACATTTTAGGGTTAATTTATATGGTACTTATTTTATCTTCTGCAAGATATATTGAAAGACCACCAGAAGGTTATATGCCAGATGGGTTTAAACCTGGAGAAGGTAAAAAGATAAAGGCAGATATGGCTAATATTGATGCTAATGCATCTCTAAAAACATGGCGTTTTTATTATATCTGGATTATGATGTTTATTAATATTTCTTGTGGTATTGCCATTATATCGGCAGCAAGCCCTATGATGCAAGAGAAGCTTAATTATACACCTATGGAAGCTGCAGGTATAGTCGGTTTAATTGGGGTGTTTAACGGATTAGGCAGAATTATGTGGTCAACGTTATCTGATTATCTCGGAAGAGCCAATACATATATTATCTTTTTTGGATTTCAAATTTTAGCATTCTTTTTTCTACCGCAAATGACAATGGAATTAGCATTTTTAATCGTACTGTTTACAGTAATAACTATGTATGGTGGAGGATTTGCAACACTTCCAGCATTTTTAGGAGATTTATTCGGAACAAAACAGTTGGGTGCTATACATGGTATGGTATTGGCAGCTTGGGGTCTTGCCGGTGTTGTTGGACCAACTATTTATGATGTTGTTAAAAATTCAACAGGCTCACTAGACACGACATTAAAAGTCTTTGCTGGATTATTTGTTGTAGCGTTTATAGTTTCATTATTAATGAAAAGAACCGTAACAAAGGCATACAAGAAAATGGATAAACAAGCCACTAAAAAATTAAAGTTCGCATAGACTTTAGTACTTGAATTAGTTTAAAAGCACTTTCATGAAAATGGAAGTGCTTTTTTTATGTTTTTTTTGGGGTTAGTAAACATGTTTTGTGTCGTGATATTATTAAATAGAAATAATTTAAATCATGTATTAATAATATCTTATAAATTATTGGCTTATCATGATTTTTATCATGATTTTTTCCTGTAATTAATTCTACTTTTATTGAGTTTTATAACAGTAAATAAATTATTAATTATTATGGAAATACTTGAAAATGTAAAGGCTCGAGTTTTCAAATTTGGAGACAGTACAGCTGACGGAAACAGTACAATGAAAAACCTTTTGGGTGGTAAAGGTGCTAATTTAGCAGAAATGAGTTCTATTGGTATTCCTGTTCCTCCAGGGTTTACAATTACAACCGAAGTTTGTACCGAATATAATTTATTAGGAAAAGATGCGGTAGTTAAACTTATCAAAGAAGAAGTTGAAACTTCAATAGCAAATATAGAAACCCAAATGGGCACAACATTTGGAGATAAAGAAAATCCATTATTAATATCCGTACGATCGGGGGCTAGAGTGTCTATGCCCGGAATGATGGACACCGTATTAAATCTTGGCTTGAATGACGACGCTGTAATTGGTTTAGCAACTAGAACAGGTAACGAACGTTTCGCTTGGGATTCGTATCGTCGTTTCATTCAAATGTATGGTGGCGTTGTTTTAGGTATGAAACCTGAAGCTAAAGAGGACATTGATCCTTTTGAAGAAATAATGGAACACCTCAAATATAAACGACGTATAAAATTAGATACGGAGTTTAGTATTCAAGATTTAAAAGATTTAGTTTACGATTTTAAAGATGCTGTTAAAAAAAGAACCGGGCACGATTTTCCAACAAACCCATGGGATCAGCTTTGGGGTGCTGTAATGGCGGTGTTTAATAGTTGGAATGGCGATAGAGCTATGTATTACAGAAAAATGCACGGTTATCCATCTAATTGGGGTACAGCCGTTAATGTACAAGCCATGGTTTATGGAAATATGGGCGACAACTCTGGAACAGGGGTCTGCTTTACGCGTGATGCTGGTACTGGTGAAGATGTTTTTAACGGTGAATATTTAATTAATGCACAAGGTGAAGATGTAGTCGCAGGAACGAGAACACCACAACAAATAACAAAATTAGGTTCTATTCGTTGGGCAGAATTGGCAAAAGTTGAAGAAGTAGATAGAGCTGAAAACTATCCTTCTTTAGAAGAACTCATGCCAAACATTTATAAAGAACTGAATGGTTATCAAGAAAAATTAGAAAACCATTATAAGGATATGCAAGATATGGAGTTTACCATTCAAGATGGGAAACTTTGGATTCTACAAACTAGAAATGGAAAACGTACTGGTGCTGCTATGGTTAAAATTGCCATGGACATGTTTAAACAAGGTTTTATTACCGAAAAAGAAGCGATTTTGCGAATAGAGCCTAGTAAATTAGATGAATTATTACACCCTATTTTTGACCCTAAAGCTCTTAAACAAGCTCATGTAATAGCTCAAGGTTTACCCGCTTCTCCGGGGGCTGCAACAGGTCAAATAGTGTTCTTCGCAGACGAAGCCAACAAATACAAGTACACCATCTTAGCGCGAATTGAAACATCTCCTGAAGATTTAGAAGGTATGAATATTGCTCGAGGAATTTTAACTGCTCGAGGCGGCATGACATCGCATGCGGCAGTGGTTGCTCGTGGCATGGGTAAATGTTGTATTTCTGGAGCTGGCGCCTTAAAAATTAATTATAAAACAAGAACTTTAAAGGTTAATGATAAAGTTTATCATGAAGGCGATTGGATGTCTTTAAACGGTTCTACAGGTAATATTATTGAAGGCAAAGTAGCTACTAGCGAACCTGAATTAAGTGGAGAGTTTGCCGAAATCATGAAATTATCAGAGAAATATGCCACAATGCAAGTTAGAACTAATGCTGATACGCCTAACGATGCAAGTGTAGCTCGTAATTTTGGTGCTCAAGGTATTGGATTAACACGTACAGAACATATGTTTTTTGAAGTAGACCGTATAAAAGCGATGCGCGAAATGATTTTATCAGATACTCTAATAGGTAGACAACGTGCTTTAGAAAAACTACTGCCAATGCAGCGTAGCGATTTTGAAGGTATTTTTGAGGCTATGCAAGGGCTTCCTGTAACGGTTCGTTTATTAGATCCGCCTTTACATGAATTCGTTCCGCATCAATTGGAAACGCAACGTAGTTTAGCTGAGGAAATGCATATTACTTTAGAGGCAGTAAAAATAAAAGTAGCTGAATTAGAAGAGTTTAATCCAATGTTAGGCCACAGGGGGTGTAGATTAGGAATTACGTATCCAGAAATTACCGAAATGCAAGCAAGAGCTATTATTGAAGCCGCATTAAACTTAAAAGAAAAAGGTATCGTTGCTAAACCAGAAATAATGATACCTTTAGTGGGTACGCTTACTGAATTTGAAAGTCAGGAGGCTGCCATTAGAGAAACAGCAAATAAAGTTTTTGAAGAAAGAAATGATACTATTGAGTATGCTGTTGGTACTATGATAGAAATTCCAAGAGCTGCTTTAATTGCTGATAAAATTGCTCAGTATGCCGATTTCTTCTCATTTGGAACAAACGATTTAACACAAATGGCATTTGGTTATTCCAGAGATGATGCAAGTAAATTTTTGCCTATTTATATAGAAAAGGGCATTTTAACAGTCGATCCGTTTGAGGTTTTAGATCAAGAAGGTATTGGGCAGTTAGTAGAAATGGCTACCGAACGCGGAAGAAGTACAAAACCTAACTTAAAAGTTGGAATTTGTGGAGAACATGGTGGCGAGCCGAGTTCCGTTGAATTCTGTTATAGAACAGGATTGAATTATGTAAGTTGTTCGCCTTATAGAGTACCAATTGCTCGATTAGCTTCTGCACAAGCAGCTATAAAAGCGACCCTCTAAACCTGAGTTCGATTAATATTTAGATAAGTTTTAATAGTAAAAAAGATAGATTTTTAGTAAATTAAAGTACTGAAATTCAATTTATTAATCTAAAAACCTATCTATGTTTTGTTACTCTAAAATTACAGATTTATTTTG
>NZ_JAQWOO010000089.1 GCF_029245835.1 Algibacter sp.
GTGACAGCATTGGTTTTCTTCATTAGAAAAATAAGTGGAATTATTCATCTAATATACTGAAAATCAATGCTTTAACCTAATTAATCAATGCTTAATTTATTGAAAATCAATGAATTATATTTTTGTCATGTACTAAAAAAAATAACACATAACTAGAATGATTAAGTATCTTATTATTTTTATTGCTATTTGTATGACAACTCATGCTCAGGAAACACAAATCCAATACCTTTCTGGCACGGGCGCAGAAGATACTGTGCCTTGGGAATTTTATTGCTCTGACGGTATGAATAGCAAAAACTGGACGACGATTGAAGTCCCTTCTTGTTGGGAGCAGCAAGGTTTTGGGGCGTATAATTACGGCTTAGTTCCTTTTGAAAATCGTTTGAAAGAAACAGGTACATACAAGCATCAATTTCAGGTACCTAAAGCATGGAAATCCAAACAAGTCAATATTGTATTTGAAGGCGTAATGACTGATGCAGAAGTTTCGATTAATGGAAAAACTGTTGGCCCAATTCACCAAGGCGCCTTTTATGAATTTAAATACGATATCACGAAATTTTTGAATTTTGGTGAGGAAAATTTAATTCGGGTTGTAGTAAAGAAATTTTCAGGAAATGAATCTGTAAATTATGCTGAAAGAAAAGCAGATTATTGGGTTTTTGGCGGTATTTTTCGTCCTGTATACTTAGAAGCAAAATCTAAAGAAAACATACAAAAAGTAGCGATTAACGCAAAAGCAGATGGTTCGTTTGAGGCACTCGTGCATACTTCAGATTTAAAAAAAGTAGACCAAATAGAAGTTGACATACAAACTTTAGATGGTACTTCAAAATATAGTTTTACCACGAATTCTGAAAAAAATAAAACATATATTTCTGGTATTTGTAATAGTCCAAAATTATGGAACCCAGAATCTCCATTTTTATATCAAGCGGTTTTTAAATTAAAATCTGGTAGTAAGGTTACACATCAACATACCGAAACATTCGGATTTCGAACTGTAGAAATAAGAGCAAGTGATGGGGTATACATTAATGACGTAAAAGTAAAACTAAAAGGGGTAAATAAACATACCTTTCATCCGGATTTTGGAAGAACATCATCAAAACAATTAAGCATAAAAGCGGTTGAATTGATTAAAGAAATGAATATGAATGCCGTTAGAATGTCTCACTATCCTCCGGACAAGCATTTTTTGAGCGCCTGTGACTCTATTGGGTTATTTGTTTTGGACGAATTGGCTGGATGGCAAAAACCAGCTTATGATGATGTCGTTGGTTTAAAGTTATTAAACGAAATGATTAGCAGAGATGTAAATCACCCTAGTATTATTTTATGGGATAATGGAAACGAAGGAGGTTGGAACAATACGCTTAATGATGATTTTACAAAATTAGATATACAAAAAAGAGAAGTCCTTCATCCCTGGCAGAATTATGGCAAATTTAACACCAGACATTATTTTGATTACGATTATCTTGCTTTAGATAATTACGGTAAACGCAAAATATTTTTACCTACAGAGTTTCTTCATGGATTATATGATGGAGGACATGCTGCTGGATTAGAGGATTATTGGTTACGCATTTGGAATCATCCGCTAGCTGCAGGAGGTTTTTTATGGGTATTTGCAGATGAAGGCATTGCAAGAAGTGATAGGAATGGCGACATTGATGTTGATGGTAACCATGCACCAGATGGCATTGTTGATCCTTATTATGAAAAAGAAGCAAGCTTTTACAAAATTAAGGAGGTTTGGAGTCCTGTTTTTATTGAAAAACGTTACATCACACCAAATTTTAATGGGGTGTTTAACATTGAAAATCGGTATCATTTTACCAATCTAGAAGAATGTCGCTTCACAGCGGATTGGATGAGTTACGAAAGTGGAGTTCTCAACATAGCTAGTAGTGAGGCGATTAAAGTAAAACTCAATCCAAATCAAAAAGGAAAACTTAATGTTAAGCTTCCAGTAGATTGGAGAAAACATCATATTTTAAAATTAACTGCAACAGATAAATTTGGAAAGAGCATAAACACTTGGTCTTATCCCCTGCAAACAGCAAATGAAGTGTCGTCCACTATAAAAGTAGCTAGAAGTACTTCAAAAGTAATTCTAACGGAAGACTCAAACCAATACACTGTTCAAGTTGGAGACATCGCAGGGAAGTTCAACAAGAATAGCGGATTGCTTTCATCTCTTGCTGTGAAGAACAAACGGGTGCCTTTAAATAATGGGCCTATACTAGTGGGTAGTAAAAAACAAGTTAAGGATGTAAAAGCTCTAAAACACAAAGACGGTTCGGTTTCTATTGTTACAATATATACTAAAACCTCAGATTCTATTGTTTGGAATATAAAGGGGAATGGATTGTTTGACCTTAAAGTTTCTTATCAACCTTCAAATAGTGGAGAATATGAAGGCATTACTTTTTCATATCCAGAAGATAAGGTATCGCATATAAAATGGATGGGGCAAGGGCCTTACCGGGTATGGAAAAACAGAAAACAAGAATCTAGCTTTGGAGTTTGGAATAAGATTTATAATCAATCAGTTACTGGATATTCAGAGTATAATTATCCGGAATTTAAAGGCTATTATGCAGACATGTATTGGGCGGAAATTCAAGGAATTGAAAAACAGGGGTTCAAGGTTTATAGTAAATCAAATGACATTTTTATAAGATTACTGACGCCTGAGCAACCGAGTGATGGTAAACATACCATAGTAAAATTTCCATCAGGTAATATTTCTTTCTTGCACGGTATTAATGCTATTGGCACTAAATTCAAAACAACATCGAAATTAGGACCACAATCAACCTTAAATTCATTTAGCAAAAAACACTTTTATGGTGAAAAATTAAAAATGAACTTAGTATTTGATTTTGGGTCTTACACGCATTGATTTATCAGATATTTATTAAAGGTTAAAATTCTTATTATGCAAATAAATGACAAAAGTGAAAACATAGCTTACCAAGCATCCAAGGAGCGTTATGACAGTATGACTTACAATCGATCAGGAAATAGTGGCATACTATTGCCGGCTCTATCACTTGGTTTGTGGCATAATTTTGGATTTGTTGACAATATTCAAAACGCAAGGAGTGTTTTACGTACTGCCTTCGATTTAGGTATTACCCATTTAGATTTAGCTAATAATTATGGCCCACCTTATGGTTCAGCAGAAGAAAATTTCGGAAAAATTTTAAAAGCAGATTTTAGTGCACATAGAGATGAACTGTTTATTGCAACTAAGGCTGGATATGATATGTGGCCAGGACCCTATGGAAATTGGGGATCTAAAAAATACTTAGTAGCAAGTTTAGATCAAAGCTTAAAGCGCATGGGACTCGATTATGTAGATATTTTTTATCATCATAGGCCAGATCCTGAAACACCACTTGAAGAAACGATGCATGCACTTGCAGACATTGTAAAGCAAGGAAAAGCGCTGTATGTTGGGATTTCCAATTATAAAGCGGAAGAAACTCAAAAGGCCGCCAAAATTTTAAAACAACTGAATGTTCCTTTTATATTGCATCAAGCACGCTATTCAATGTTTGATCGTTGGGTTGAAAAAGACTTGTTAGGTACTTTAAAAAATAACGGGGTTGGTTGTATTGCCTTTTCTCCTTTAGCACAAGGCATGCTTACAGATAAATATTTGAATGGGATTCCCTCGAGTTCGAGAGCGGCAAAAAGTTTAACGCATTTAACGATTGAGACCGTAAATAATAATATTGAAAAAATCAAATTGTTAAATGAGATAGCTCAAAATCGTAATCAAAAATTATCGCAAATGGCGATTGCATGGATTTTAAGGCGTCAAGAAGTGACTTCTGTATTAATAGGCTCTAGTTCTCCAGAACAATTGAAAGAAAACGTAAAGGCCCTTGATAATTTAAAATTTACAGATGAAGAATTAAATTTAGTAAATAGAATTCTTTAATAAAATATCATATAGTTATTGGTTTTTGTCTTTCAATAAATGAAAAAAATCAAACCTCCGATATCAAACCACAACTTTCAAAATAATCTAGTATTGATAAGGGTTTTAGAAAATTACAAAACGGAACAATTCTTATATTAAGAATTTGTTTCGTTTAGTGAGGTCTTAAATATTCAAACCTTCTACCATTACACTTTTAACGAAATGCTCTATCCAGCGGAATAAACTAAGCTTTCTATATATGATTTAGATTTTTTAGACTTTATGTCTGGCTCTCTTTCATAAGCTTCCGTTTTAGAATTGTAAGTTTCAAAATAAACGACAACTCAATCATTAGTTTTTCCAGTATATCTTTTATGATTTGTATAGATTGAGAATATAATATGTAGGTATTTTTTATATAACAAAAAAGCCTCACTATTTCTAGTGAAGCTTTTTGTGAGCCCTGAAGGATTCGAACCTTCGACCGCCTCCTTAGAAGGGAGGTGCTCTATCCAGCTGAGCTAAGAGCCCTCATAAAAAAACATTTTCTGTTTTCTGGTGTGCAAATATAAAATTAACTATATATCTAACCAAAAGAAATGTTTATAATTTTTCAATTAAAATAGGCACCACTAAGTGATGCCTATTTTGTTTAAATATTTAATTTATTTCTACCAAAATAAAGCATACAATACTGCTAATAAAATACAAACAGTAATTGAACCAATATTAAATAAAGGTGAGGTTTTAAATAAATCTGTTCCAAAGTGAATCCCTTTTGGATCATCAGCTCCTTTGTTTTGAATATTACTCATTACCATAATAATAATAAGTGTTAAAACTGCCGTAATTCCCATTTGATGCATCCAAGGCTCAAATACTGGGATAGGGATAAACTTCAGAGCCAATGCAATAGGGATTGACAATATTGCTCCCCATATAGCGGCATTATTTGTAGTTTTCTTATAAAACAAACCTAAAATAAATACTGCTAAAATACCAGGACTAACAATCCCTGTGTATTCTTGTATAAATTGAAATGCTTGATCAATACCACCTAAAAGCGGTGCAACAATTACAGCTATAATTAAAGATACTGCTGCAGAAATACGTCCTACATTTACCGTTGTTTTATCATCAGCATTTTTATTAATATACTGCTTATAAATATCCATAGTAAATATGGTAGATGTTGAATTTAACATCGAAGCTAAAGAAGAAACAACAGCCGCTGCTAATGCTGCAAAGGCAACACCTTTAAGACCTGTTGGTAAAAATTGTAATAACCAAGGGTAAGCCTTATCTGCTTGTTCTGCAGATGGCATATTTAACATACCTACTTCTCCTAAATTTGCCATAATTGATGGATCATTTACCATAACATAAGCTGCAATACCAGGTATTACAACTATTAAAGGAATGATAAGTTTTAGAAAAGCGGCCAATAAAATACCTTTTTGAGATTCTTTCAATGATTTAGCTGCCAAAGTTCTTTGAATAATATATTGGTTAAAACCCCAATAGTATAAATTTGCAACCCATAAACCACCTACTAATACCCAAATACCAGGCAGGTTTATATAGTTATCGTTAGATTCTTCAAGAATCATGTGGAATTTTTCTGGAGCAGCTTCCCAAACTTTAGAAAAACCAGCTAACACGCCTTCTCCCCCAGACACTGTATTTAAAGCTAAATAAGTAGTTACCAAACCACCTAAAACCAAAAACACAACTTGAATAACATCGGTCCAAGCGACAGCCGATAAACCACCATAAAGTGAATATGCTGCTGCAAATAGCGCTAGTCCAACAATGGCATAAATCATATCTACACCCATAATCGTTTCAATAGCTAATCCGCCTAAGTATAATACCGATGCAAGATTAACAAAAATGTAAAGTCCCAACCAAAAAACAGCTAAAATCGTTTTTAAGTTAGTAGAAAATCGTTTTTCAACAAATTCAGGAATGGTATACAGTCCCTTTTCTATAAAAATAGGCAAGAAATATTTACCAACAATAATTAAGGTTAAAGCAGCCATCCATTCATAAGATGCAATTGCGATACCTAGTGCAAACCCAGAGCCAGACATACCAATAAATTGTTCTGCTGATATATTTGCTGCAATTAATGATGTACCAATAGCCCACCAAGGCAACGATTTACTTGCCAAAAAATAATCTTCGGCATTTTTTTGATGCCCCTCTTTATCACGAGAAACCCACAATCCTACACCTAAAATCAATATGGCATAAGCGATAAAGACCACATAGTCCCACATTTCAAATCCTGCTGTCATAGTAAAAGTATTTAGTTTAGTTAGTATTAAGAAGTCAAATATAGAAATTTAATTTAAAAAAAAGATGCTTTTTCAATAAAAAAAACCAAACTAGTAGGGTCTAGTAGGTTTTTGTGTTTTTTTTTATATATTTGTAAAATAGATTATGATAACAATTAAAAAAAAAATAGGGGTTCCAAAATATAAGCAAATCATCAATTCAATTGAAGATGCCATAGTTTCAGGAACTTTAAAAAAAGGAGACCAAATACCATCAATTAATACTGTTAAAGATAATAATAATCTCTCAAGAGATACAGTTTTAACTGCCTTTAACGAACTAAAAAGCAGAGGTATTATACATTCTATTGTTGGGAAAGGATATTACGTTTCTAGCGAAAATGTAAATGTTACTCAAAAAATATTCTTACTCTTTGACGAACTTAATTCTTTTAAAGAAGATTTATATAATGCTTTCTTAGAACATTTAGGAGAAAATATTCAGGTTGATATTTTTTTTCATCATTTCAACAAAAATATTTTCAGCAAGCTCATTCATGATAATTCAGGAGACTATAACTACTACGTGATTATGCCTGCAAATTTAAAAGGTACTAGTGAATTTATAGCATTACTTCTACAAGAAAAAGTTTATATACTAGACCAAGTCCATGATGATTTATTAGACTACCCATCTATTTATCAGAATTTCGAGAAAGACATTTTTAATAATCTTACCAATGCATTACATCTTATTGTCAGATATAATAAATTGATTTTAGTATTTTCTGAAGCTAAGCAACCAGAGGGCATGCTAAAAGGTTTCGAACTCTTTTGTGCATCAAATACATTAAATTTTGAGGTTATCCAGTCTCTAAAAGATAGAATGCTAAAAAAGGGTGAATTATATATTATTCCTGATGACAAAAGCTTACTTCGAATTATTAAAAAAATCAAAAGTGAGGAATTAAAACTTGCTATAGACATAGGTATTATTTCTTATAATGATACACTGCTTAAAGAAATTGTAGAAGGCGGAATTACTACGATTTCAACAGATTTTAATTTGATGGGTAAACGCCTAGCAGAAATGATATTAAACAAAGAACAACTTAAAATAGAAAACCCTAATAACCTTATTATTAGAAATTCTTTATAACTAAAACAAACTGATATAGCGTGTACAAAATAAAACATAACAAAGACCTAAATATTATAGAGGTTGAACATTCAAAAAGTAAACTTTATGCTAAAATTTATAGCAATTATGGTGGTACTTTACAAGAACTTTCTTTAAACGGTCAACTTATAATTGAAAATTTAGCACCTTTAACTTATGATGTGACTTACGCATCATCCATTTTATTCCCTTTTGCAAATAGAATAAAAGATGGTACATACAGATATCAAGGTGAAAAACACCAATTTGAGACTAATCAAAAAGAAGAAAACAATGCACTTCATGGATTAGTTTACAATAAGCATTTTCAGGTTATAGAAAAAAATACAAGTGATACTTCTGCTACGGTAATTATAGAGTATAATGAGACCAATGTATCTATTGGCTTTCCATACACTTACAATCTTCAATTAAAATATATTTTTACCCAAAATACAGTATCATTGGTCGTTACTGCAAAAAACACATCGGAAAAAACCTTTCCTTTCACGCTAGGTTGGCATCCTTATTTTTTAAGTGACAATTTGTATGAAAGTATTTTATGTTTTGACTCTACAAAAAAAATTTTAATGAAAAACCGAAATATAACTGATGGTTTTAAAGACATTGAACCTGTTAAAGATTTTGAAATTAAAGATCAGCAATTAGATGACTGCTGGGTATTAGACTCGAATGAAGTTATCTTCAAAACACCAAAATATAATTTAACCATAACCTCCTCTGCTGAAAACAACTTTTTACAAGTTTATACCCCACCAAAAGCTAACAATATCGCCATTGAACCTACAACAGGAGTTTCGGATAGTTTTAATAATAAAATTGGTTTGCAAACTTTAAAACCAAATGAGACTTATGAAGTGACCTGGAATTTGATTATAAACAACAACTAAAATCTAAACAAAATGAGTGCAACATTAATAAAAGATGTAAAAAATACGTTTATTGAAACATTTAAAGGAGACCCTTTACTTATTTTTTCTCCTGGTAGAATAAACATAATTGGTGAGCATACTGATTATAATGATGGGTTTGTATTTCCAGCTGCAGTTGATAAAGGTATTGCAGCCGCGATTCAAAAAAGTGATTCTGGACACTCTACAGCAATAGCCTTAGACCTAGATAGTACCATTGAATTTGAATTAGACAAATTAAAACCATCTAAAGAAGGTTCTTGGGAAAATTATGTGTTAGGTGTCGTTGCAGAAATACAAAATAGAAATAAAGTAGTTGGTGATTTTAATATCATTTTTAAAGGTAATATTCCTGGAGGTGCAGGCATGTCGTCATCAGCCGCTTTAGAAAATAGCGTAGTTTTTGGTTTAAATGAATTATTTGATTTAGGACTATCTAAACATGATATGATTTTAATATCACAAAAAGCAGAACATAATTATGTTGGTGTTAAATGCGGTATCATGGATCAGTATGCCAGTATGTTTGGCATAAAAAATAACGCCCTACATTTAGATTGCAGAACTGTGGAATCTAAACCTTACGAAATCAACTTTAAGGATCATCAATTAATGCTAATCAATACCAATGTGAAGCATAGTTTATCTGATAGCGCCTATAATGATAGACGTTCTGCTTGCGAAAGCATTTCAAAATTATTAGGTGTAAAAGCACTAAGAGATGCAACAGAAGCAGATTTAGAAAAAATAGTTGATAAAGTAACACCTGCTAATTACCAAAAAGCATTATATGTGATTCAAGAAAATACAAGGACGATAAAGGCTGGTAAAGCGATAGAGGATAACGATTTAGAAAAATTAGGTTCTTTAATCTATCAATCGCACGCAGGACTTTCAAATCAATATAAAGTAAGCTGTGATGAATTAGATTTTCTAGTTGATCAAGCTAAAAAGAACAAACACGTTTTAGGAGCAAGAATGATGGGTGGCGGTTTTGGTGGATGCACTATTAATTTAGTTGCTAAAAGCGAAGCTAAAGCGTTTGGTGAAACCGCATCAAAAGCGTATAAGGAGAAATTTGATAAAGAGTGTTCAGTGTATTTTATTGAACTTTCTGATGGAACACATCTAGTGAAATAACAACCAACGACAATAAAACTAAACAATGAAAAATACAGATTTACAAGATTATTCGCATAAGCGTTTTAATATCTTAACTGGCGAATGGGTTTTAGTATCTCCACATAGAGCGAAAAGACCATGGCAAGGACAAAATGAAGCAGTAAACAATGAAAAGCGACCTGCTTATGATGAAACCTGTTATTTATGTGCAGGCAATACAAGAATTAATGGAGAAGTAAATCCAAAATATACAGATGTATTTGTTTTTACTAATGATTTTGCAGCACTTCAAAGTGATTCTCCAACATTCAATGTTAACGATGGCCTTTTAATTGCTGAAAGCGAAACGGGCATTTGCAAAGTGATTTGTTTTAGTCCAGATCACTCAAAAAGTCTAGCTGATATGTCTGCAAGTGAAATTCAAAAAGTAGTTTACGCTTGGCAGATAGAATTTAAAGAATTAGCAGACAACCCAAAAATTAATTACGTTCAAATCTTTGAAAACAAAGGTGCTGTAATGGGATGTAGTAACCCGCATCCACATGGGCAAATCTGGAGTCAGTCAACACTTCCAAACGAAGTTGATAAGAAAAACACGCAACAATTAAACTACTACAACAAAAATAATAGTAGTTTATTAGGAGATTATCTAGCTCAAGAATTGGAAAAACAAGAACGTATCATTTTTGAAAATGATGGTTTTGCAGTTATCATCCCGTTTTGGGCAATATGGCCATTTGAAACTATGATTGTTCCAAAAAGACAAATGCCTAATATTTTAGATATGAATGATGAAGAAACTTTACAATACGGAGAAGCTATATCTGTGATTACTAAAGCTTATGATAAACTGTTTAATACGTCATTCCCTTATTCTGCTGGTATTCATCAAGCACCAACCGATGGTAATGAAAACAAACATTGGCATTGGCACATGAGCTTCTATCCGCCTCTATTAAGAAGTGCTTCGGTTAAGAAATTTATGGTTGGTTATGAAATGTTTGGTTCGCCACAGCGAGATATAACAGCGGAAACAGCAGTAAAAATGATTCGCGAATTATTATAGACTATAGTCTGAATAAAAAATTTAAGACTTTCTAAAAATCAAAAGGGGTTTACCTAATCAGAATGCCCTATTTTTGTGTTTTTAGAAAGTCTTTTAACATATAATGAATACATACAAAACTACTTTAGTTGTAACTAAAGCACATATTGACGATTTAAACCATGTAAATAATGTACATTATGTGCAATGGGTTCAAGACATAGCTAAAGCGCATTGGCAATCTAAGGCCTCTGAAGAATTGCAAACTAAATATAGCTGGTTTTTATTATCTCATTTTATTGAGTACAAGAGTGCTGCTTTTTTAAACGATGCCATTAATTTAAAAACGTATATCGCCAAAGCGGAAGGTGTTAAATACACCCGTATTGTAGAGATGTACAATGCAACTACTAACAAACTACTGGCCAAATCCGAAACAATATGGTGTTTTATGAATGCAAAAACGGAGCGTCCAACAAGAATTCCAGATGAAATTGTTGATTTATTTGATTAATTCTCGTCTACATACTAAATCATAATTTCAAAAGTTATATTTTTAGCCTTTTAACTCAAGTTTTTAATGAAACGCTATATATACTTTATAATTACCCTAGGTTTTTTAATACTTTGGAGCTCATGTCGTAAAGATTTTGAATTCTCGCCAAGTACAGGAAGTTTACAATTTTCAAAAGACACTGTTTATTTAGATACTGTTTTTACCAATATTGGGTCAAGCACCTATAATCTAAAAGTATATAATAGAAGTGATAATGATATTGTTATCCCAAACGTAAGTCTTACAGAAGGCTTTAATTCACTTTACAGAATGAGTATAGATGGTACGTTAGGTGAAAATAATGGTTCTGAAGGTTCTGAAGGAAAAGTATTTGAGAATGTAGAAATATTAGCTAAAGATAGTTTGTTTATTTTTATTGAAACAACTGTAGATATTGAAAATCAGCCAGCTACAGGAAATCAATTTTTATACACAGATGCTATTGAATTTGATACAGGTTCAAATCTACAAAAAGTTGAATTGGTTACACTAATACAAGACGCTATTTTCATTTTTCCAGAGAGAAATAATACGACTAAAATTATTGATACATTAACGCTTGATATTGGTGGAGAAATAGTAATAACCGATTTACAAGGTAGAGAATTATTACCCGATGAACTCAATTTTACAAACGGCAAACCCTATGTAATTTATGGATTTGCAGCTGTACCAAGTGGAGAGACCTTAACCATTGATGCTGGTTCGCGTTTACATTTTCATGAAAACTCAGGCATTATTGTTTCCAATGGTGCATCTATTAATATTAATGGTGCATATAGTAACGATCAAGAATTACTCGAAAACGAGGTGATTTTTGAAGGTGATCGCTTAGAAACTAACTTCTCTGAAGTTCCTGGGCAATGGGGAACTATTTGGTTATTAGATGGAAGTATTAACAATACTATAAATTACGCAACTATAAAAAATGCAACTATTGGTATTTTATCTGATGGTAATCCGAATGAAACAAACGATAAATTGACTTTATCCAATACACAGATTTATAACTCGAGTAGTTTTGGTGTATTAGGTAGAAATACCTCAATAACAGGAGAAAATGTAGTAATTAATAATTCTGGTTTATCGTCTTTTGCTGGAACTCTTGGCGGAAAGTATAATTTCACCCACGCCACACTTGTAAATTACTGGGGTGATGGCTTTAGACAATTTCCGGCAGTTCTTTTGAATAATTTTGTTGTAGATGAAGATAACAATGCTACGCTAGCTGATTTAACAGAAGCTAATTTTAATAACTGTATTATCTACGGAAATGATAATCCTGAGATTTTACTTGATGAAATTGAAGATGAAGCAGTTGTTTTTAATTTTAAATTTACAAATTGTTTGATTCGCTTTGATGATAGTAATAATCAATTTACAGGTCCTAATTACGATTTTAGTGATACCAATAAATACGAAGGCATTATATTTAATAGAGATCCTAATTTTAAAGATAAAGATTTAAATGAATTTATTATTGGCGATGATTCTGCAGCTAATGGAAAAGGATTAGCTGCTTTTGCTACTCAAGTACCATTAGATATTTTAAATATAAACAGAACCAGTTCTCCAGATATTGGTGCTTATCAGCATATTACTTTTCCTGAGGAGGGTTAATTAATTCTAAAAAATAACGACAGAATAAGATTTTTAAGATTTAAAAAAAACTCAGGCTTGTATAATTTCAGAAATTCTCTTAAATCATGAAGATCATAAATTCCGTTTTAACTCAAAACAGAAACTTGACATTATAGGAAAAATAATGTTCGTTTAACTACCGATAAAGTTTTTTGAAACGGAACATTGTGTATGGAGCTAAACGAATCGTTCCAAAATAAACACTACTTTGAAATTATAAATATAATAGAGTAAACCTAAAAAATAGAGCAAATAAACTACGTGTACGGTAAGCGATATATTTCAAATTGAATTTACCTTTCGCCAAAAGTTTGAGTACTATATTATTTATATTAATACGTTCCTTAATTTTAAAATAATAAACAACGAATAAAGTCCACCCTTTGCGGTAACACCCAAAATATAAAAATCCTGCAAAAGCAGGATTTTTATAATTAACACTTAATTCGATTTAAGGCTTATACGAAAAGTGGTTTATCCTTCATCATCCCATTTACTTTGGACTTAACAGCTTCTAGAATAGCTTCATCTTCAAAGTTTGTAACTACTTCGTCAATCAAATCTACAATAACCTCCATATCCGTTTCTTTTAAACCACGTGTTGTTATGGCAGCAGTACCTAAACGGATTCCTGAGGTTACAAATGGCGATTTATCGTCAAACGGTACCATGTTTTTATTTACCGTAATATCAGCTTTAACTAAAGCATTTTCTGCATCCTTACCAGAAAGATTTTTGTTACGCAAGTCAATTAGCATACAGTGATTATCAGTACCACCAGAAATAATTTTATAACCTTTAGCAACCAAAGCATCGGCCATAGCAGACGCGTTTTCTTTTACTTGCAATTGGTAATGTAAAAAATCATCGGTTAACGCTTCTCCAAAAGCAATGGCTTTTGCTGCAATAATATGCTCTAATGGTCCGCCTTGATTTCCTGGGAATACCGCTGAATCTAATAAAGACGACATTTTACGTAAGTTTCCGTTTTTAAGTGTGATTCCAAATGGGTTTTCAAAATCTTGCCCCATCATAATCATCCCTCCTCTTGGGCCTCTTAGTGTTTTATGTGTTGTTGTTGTTACAATGTGGCAATGTGGTAATGGATCGTTTAAAATACCTTTTGCTATCATACCTGCTGGATGCGAAATATCTGCTAGTAAAATAGCACCAACGCTATCTGCAATGATTCTAAAACGTTTAAAATCAATATCACGAGAATAGGCTGAAGCGCCAGCAATAATAAGCTTTGGCTGCTCTTTTGTTGCTATCTCTTGTATTTTATCGTAATTTAAAACACCTGTTTCCTTTTCTACACCATAAAAAGAAGGCTTATAGAGTTTACCCGAAAAATTTACTGGCGATCCATGTGTTAAATGACCACCATGAGACAAATCGAATCCCAATATTTTATCGCCTGGATTTAAACACGCATGATAAACTGCTGTATTTGCTTGACTCCCTGAATGGGGTTGTACATTTACATAAGCAGCACCAAATAAGGCTTTTGCTCTATCGATAGCTATTTGCTCTACTTCATCAACAACTTCGCAACCGCCGTAGTAACGCTTACCCGGATAGCCCTCAGCATATTTATTTGTTAATACAGAGCCTGCAGCTTCCATAACTTGGTTGCTTACAAAATTCTCTGATGCAATAAGCTCAATACCGTGAAGCTGGCGTTCTTTTTCAGCATTAATAAGTTCAAAAATTTGTTCGTCGCGTTGCATAAACATATATTTTTTTTATTTCCACGAAGATGGAAATCTAGTTCTAGTTAAATGTTTTGCAAAAATAAGGAATAGATTAGTTATTATTAATAAAAAAAACAGATTTACTTTTAAGTTTTCAACGGTTTATTAACCATTAAATTTAACGTACTTTTTAGATTATTTTTCATATTTAAATAAAAAAAATGTGTAGGTTTGATTAGAATTCAATAATTAAAATTAAAAATAAGTTATGCCATTATCCGCTAACAATCCAGATAGAACATCGTGGTTACACGTTGACAAAAATTCAGATTTCCCAATTCAAAACATCCCGTTTGGTGTGTTTTTAACGCGTGATGATATTATTACCATTGGTACACGTATTGGCGATACTGCTATTGACCTTGGTGCTTTGCATCAATTAGGGTATTTTGAAGGGATTCCTCTAACCGATGATATTTTTCTTCAAGACACATTAAACGATTTTATTGCTGATGGCAGAAAAACATGGCGTGCCGTTAGAAATAGAATTGCTCAAGTTTTTGACGCAAACAATGATACTTTAAAGAAAAATACCAAGCACAAAGAAACTATTTTGTTTCGTTTAGACGAAATTGAAATGAAGTTGCCTGTTCAAATTGGTGATTTTACTGATTTTTACTCAAGTATAGAACATGCAACCAATGTAGGTACCATGTTCAGAGACCCAGATAATGCCCTATTACCAAACTGGTTACACATTCCTGTTGGTTATCATGGTAGAAGCTCGTCAATTATACCCTCTGGAATACCAGTACACAGACCGCAAGGGCAAACTTTACCAAACGGAGCTTCTGAACCTGTTTTTGGACCAAGTAGACTTGTAGATTTTGAATTAGAAATGGCTTTTATTACCACTGATGCTAACGATTTGGGAGAACCAATTCCTATTGATGAAGCTGAAGAATATATTTTTGGTTTGGTATTACTGAATGATTGGAGCGCAAGAGATATTCAAAAATGGGAATATGTGCCTTTAGGACCATTTTTAGCCAAAAGCTTTGCATCAACTATTTCGCCATGGATTGTGACTTTGGATGCCTTAGAACCTTATCGTGTTGAAAGTCCAAAACCACTTAAAAAACAATTAGACTACCTTAAATACAAAGGTAAAAAGAGTTATGATATTAATTTAGAAGTAGCCATTCAACCTCAAGGTGCCAAGGAAAATGTTGTTAGCAACTCTAACTTTAAATACATGTATTGGAATATGGTACAGCAATTGGCGCATCATACCGTTAATGGCTGCCCTGTGAATTCTGGTGATATGATGGGAAGCGGTACTATTTCTGGCCCCACAGAAGATAGTTATGGCTCCATGCTAGAATTGACATGGAGAGGTGAAAAACCAATAAAAATGAAGGACGGTACAGAACGGAAATTCATCAATGATAACGATACCGTGATTATGAGAGGTTACTGCGAAAAAGATGGAACACGTATTGGTTTTGGTCAAGTTTCAACTAAATTATTGCCTGTTTATAAGAAAAAATAATCTTAATTCAATAGTATTAAAAACGTCCTTAAGCTTCTGTTTAAGTGCGTTTAATTTTTGGGCGTTCCCCTATCGGGTCGGGCTTTCCGCTATATCTTTTTTTAACATCATTGCGAAGGAGGAACGACTGCGGCAATCTGCTAAATATGTTCTCAAAACAAAAGTATTTCACCTCTTTAAAAAAAAAGGATGCCGCTGCAATCCCTAACGCGTATTTATCAGCAAAATTCAATTCCAAATCCTATAATTTTATTTTATCTGTTTATGTCTGTTATTTTAAAAAAGGAAAATACAGCGATTCATAAAATATTGTAAGATAAAATTTATATTATTAGAATAACAAATACACTTTATCCGATATATTAGCATTTCATAACTAATGTTCGTATTTTGGCACCACTATTGAAATAGCAACCCAAATAACCAAAACATGTAACCCTATGAAAAAATTACTACGCCTTTCAGTTGTATTTTTATTACTTATAGCTTGTAACACAAAAAAGCAAGTTGAAATTGCAGTTAATTCTGGTAATTATGACCGTGCTATAAACACAGCTCTTGATAAACTAAGAAAGAATAAGGATAAAAAGCGTAATTACGATTATGCTATCATGCTTCAAGGCGCCTATTATAAAGTTGTAGAACGCGATTTAGAAAATATTGCACATCTTAAAAAAGACAATAATCCTGAAACTTTCAGAAAAATTTATGAAATGTATTTAGATTTAGATGCACGACAAAATGCTATCAAACCTATTTTACCTCTTAAAGTTAATGGTAAAAAAATAGCTTTCGAATTTAATAATTATAGTGATGATATTCTAGATTCTAAAAACAAGGTATCTGATTATACTTATGAAAAAGGTCTTGAACTTTTAGAATCTGATGATAAACAAATCATTCGAGAAGCCTACAATGCATTAAGTTATTTAGAACGTATAAACCCTAATTATGAAAATACTCGTGAGCTTTTAGATGAGGCACATCAGCGTGGTAAAGATTATATTTTAGTAACATTAAATAATGATACACAACAAATAATCCCTAGCCGTTTAGAAGATGATTTACTTAATTTTAACACCTATGGATTAAATAAATTTTGGAGTGAATACCATGTCAATAAATTAGAAAACCTAAATTATGATTATGCTATGCAACTTAACTTAAAAGGTATTGATGTATCTCCAGAACGTATAAGCGAACGCGAGTTTATAAGAGAGAAACAAGTTGTTGATGGTTGGGAGTACAAAAAAGATAAAGCTGGTAATGCTGTAAAAGACAGTTTAGGTAAATATATTAAAGTTGATAAACTTGTTGATGTTAAAGCTCGATTTATAGAAACGATTCAGACAAAATCTTCCCATGTTGTTGGTGATGTGGTGTATTTAGATTTAAAATTAAATCAACTCCTAGACGCCTTCCCTATTGATAGCGAATTTGTATTTGAATATGTTTTTGCAAGATACAGAGGTGATAAACGTGCTTTAAATGCCAATGATATTGCATTATTAAATAACAGACGTATTCCCTTCCCTAGTAATGAACAAATGGTTTATGATACTGGTGAAGATTTAAAGTTACAGCTCAAGAGTATTATTAATTCTTATGCGGTTAGATAATACATTAAAAAGCCTCTCAATTAGGAGTTTTTTTTACTTTAGGGTGTTCTAATTAGTAATCATTCACTTATAAACTGAACGTAGTGCTTATGTCTTTCAAAAATTTGCCGAACATAATTATAGGGCTCTAATCCGCGAACATAGCCATATTTCACAACAGAATGATTGTAATTCTTAGGCTCACTTAGCATTAAAATCATGGTTTCCACATGATCATCCCAGACATCTTTCTTTAAACCTCTAGTTTCGGCTAACCTCTGAGCATCAAAAACATGCCCCATACCACAATTATAGGATGCCATTGTGAATTTAATACGTTGAATAGAGTCAGGTATCTTTTCAAAATTTTCCCATATTTGTTTCAAATATTTAGTGCCGCCTTTTATACTTTGTTCTGGATCTGATCTATTGGTTACACCCAATTCTATAGCTGTTTCTGGCATTAATTGCATTAATCCAGATGCTTTTGCCCAGGAACTGACTCTGGGGTCAAATTTCGACTCTTGATAAACCTGAGAAGCCACAAGTCTCCAATCCCAATTTAAAGGTTTGGAATATTTTTTTATTAAACCATCAAAAGGGCTTATTTGTTGCTTGTTTAAACTATAAAAATTACTTTTTATACGTCTTCTATAATATTTCTTGTTTTTGAAATATTTATTATAAATAACATTAAAGTCTGTTTTTCGTTTTATTTGTTTTAACCAATTATTAGTAGCTTTTAATAAGTCTTGAGAGCCATGTCTAGTAGCCCAGGCTATTCTTTGAGAAAAACTAACAGGAACCTTGACATCTAAAATGGGGTAGTATGTTGACATGATACCGGCAATATTATTATCTGCGACGGTATACTTAATCTCTTCAACAACAACTTTTTCGATGACTTCATCCGTAGACAACTCTCCCGGTAGGATATCAATATATATGGTGCCGCCTAACTCTTCTGATAAATTATATATGCGTTCTTTATAAGCTGTCTTATCTCTAACAGAAATGGTGTCTCCTAATAAGTCAATAGGGTCGTCCACTAAAGCTTTTTTTAAACTTCTCCAACCCATATTTCTCCAATTATCTGGTTTTTTTTGAACCAAAACTTGCTTGGTTAAATACAAATGATCGGTAAACGAAACATCATCTTTTCTATCTGTAGTAATTGTTAAACCATGGGCTACAATATCGCCTTCGCCATTATTTAACTTTTCAAAAAGAGCATCTACATTATTAACCACAATCATTTCTAAAGTGACATCTAAATACTCTGCTAATCGTTCGAGTAATTCAAATTCATACCCCATTGGGCGTCCTTTATACAAATAATAAGTTGTTCCACTATATACTGTTAAAGCTCTTAAAGTGCCTGAGGCTTTAATCTTTTCTAAATCCCATTTATTATTATTCGTCTCAATAGCTTCATTTTTTTTTATGGAAGCTTTTTCGCAACTGAAAAAAAGAAAAAAGAAAACAAAATATACTAGATATATGCTCTTATGTATACCTATTTTAGTTTTCATGAAGCTTTATTGGTAAACTCTTATATAATCAACTACCATAGTACTTTCTTCAAAAGAAGGGTCTATTTCTGGTTCAATTGCAATGTTCAATAAAATATATTGATCCGTTGTAAATGGCCAAGTTTCTGAATCTTTTACAGAAGGCTCATACACATAATATTCAACTCCATCAACACTAAATACCATTTTATCTTCATACCATTCAAGACTATACGTATGAAATTCATTTGAAACGTTTTCTAGAATTTTACCACCAAGATTCACGACATCATCTCCAGCACTAGACGCCGTATGTACAGCACTTTGAATATGATTTTGTTTTTTTCCCCAATGCTCTAAAATATCAATCTCACCACAAACTGGCCAATACGTGGTACCAAAGCCTTGTTTTTGCCAATAAGCTCCGGGTTCGTCTATATTTTTATTAAGCATCCAAATGGCTGGCCAAGTACCAACACCAATGGGTAGTTTTGCCCTAACCTCTACCCGTCCATAAGTAAAAGCAAATTTTGAATTTAATCTAGCCGATGTATATTGTTTAATTTCTCCCTGGTCATTAAATAGTTCTTTCTTAGCAACAATATTTAAAAACCCATCTTTTATAAATGAGTTTTCTATACGATTAGTATAATGATTAATTAAACCTCCATACCAATCGCCTCCTGCTGGCAATTGGGTTTGGTGGAACCATTTTGTAGAATCTATAGAGCCATTTTCATTAAACTCATCCGACCAAACTAATGTTTCAAATTTTGTATTTGATTTAGCACAGTGCGTTGTTGAAAAAGAAATAAATAGTAATAATATTAGTAATAAATAATGGCGCATATTTAAGTTATTAAAATAATAATATTCTAAATATACAGCTTACTTCATATTAAAAAAAATAAAAGGACTAGTAAAGGCTTATCTAAAACCGACTCAAATCAATCTCGTTAATTGCACCATGAGAATCATGAGCCACTGCTACGCCGTTTTTTATAACCAAAAGCTGTGGTGATTGATGAATGACTTGGAACTTATAGCCTACTTCATTGGAAACATCTCTGTAGTTTAACAAATCTAAATAGTATAAATCTAAATCATTTTTGGTTAAATCATAAGCATCAACAAACTGCCTCATTACCATAGAACTAATACCACATCGTGTAGAATGTTTAAATATAACCTGAGTTTTTGTTTTTGATTTTTCGCTTATTACATCTAGTTGCCCTAATTCATTTAAAGGCAGCCAAGGCAAAACTTTTTCTTCTTTTGGTTCAGATGAACCACCAAATAATTTATTTATTGAATATCCTTTATAAGTCATAATCCTGTGATATTAGCAATAACAAGCCTATCGAAGAGTTGGTCTCCAAAATATCTACGATTTAGTTTATAGACGAATTCATTTAAGTATAATTGGAGATATTTTCCTTTAATTTTATG
>NZ_JAQWOO010000092.1 GCF_029245835.1 Algibacter sp.
TGGTGAAGCTATAAGACAAGTGCTTGGAACACCCATTTACGGCTTACCACAAGACGAGCCAACGTTTACCGTTAGTCAAATTCCACCAGCAGTTTTTTCTGGTTTTGTTACTAAAAACAGAACGGTTTTAAAAATTGAAACGGGTAAAAAATCAGGAATCACGATTTCTGAGGATGTGTATGCAAAGCCTCAAAAAGTTATTGTGATATCTGGGAAAACAAAGGATGCTATTATTGAGGTTCTTAAATTGAATGCATCCAAAATTATTAATACGTTTAGAAATGAAGAGTTAGCTGAAAGAATGCGACAAATGGCAAAATCACCGCATCGTTTTACATCTATAAAGGAAAAACTAGGTTTAACCATTCAGTTTGCATCTATTTATGAATCTGCAAAAGAAACAGACAATTTCTTCTGGTTTAGAAAAGATATTACGACTGGTCATTCTCATATCATGATTTATGAATTACCCTTTGATGCTATACAGAGAAACGATAGTACAGTAACTCAAATAATTAAAATTAGAGACTCTATTGGGAAGCAGTATTTTAAAGGACGATTGGATGGTACTATAAATGCCGACGGAAGTACAGTATCTTCTTTTATGGTAACAGAGGATGCTTACACGCCTTTTTATGGTGAAACTATTTTAGATAATAAACCTGCGCTTGAAACGAAAGGCTTATGGGAATTAACAAATGATTTTATGGGTGGACCATTTATTAATTATACGATTGAAGATAAAGTAAATAAAAGATGGATAGGTATTGAGGGCTTCGTTTTTGCACCATCTGTAGAGAAACGAAATTATATGCTAGAACTAGAGGCGATTATTAAATCTGTTAAAATAGACTAATAAAAGCGCTAGCGAAATAAACAAAAAAGACCAACATTACTCAGTAATATTGGTCTTTTTTTATAAAAATAAAAGCGTCTATTCTTTTTTGTCTTCGGCAGATTCTTCTTCTTTACTGGCATCTTTAAATTCTTTAATACCGCTACCTAATCCACGCATTAATTCAGGTATTTTTTTACCTCCAAATAAAAGTAAAACAACCACAACAATTAATGCTATTTGCCAAGGTCCTATTGCTAATGGTAATATATATAAGCTCATAATAATGATTTTAAAGTACAAAGTTAATAATTAAACTTTAATAAAAACGTTTTAATACGAATTTAGATATATAATGTCGTGAAAGTAAATTAGAATATTTTTTTATTTATCAAGGCAAAAAATCAAAGCATAGTCTTAGGTACGGTTTTATTTTTTTACGAAGAGAAGTAGAAAAACAAATGATTTACCGCTAAATTATATATCTAAATTGGTATAAGTTTAACTTTAGCATACCGAGCATCAAGTCTTGTAATAAATTTATTTATTTTTGTTTCAACATGGCAGATAAAAAAAAGAAAAAGATAAAACGAAAATTATTAGATAAGTATCGGTTAATGATACTTAACGAAAACACTTTTGAAGAGCGTTTATCTTTTAAGCTCACGCGACTAAATGTCTTTGTTTTAAGCTCGTTATTAATTATATTTTTAATCACCCTGACGTACTTATTAATTGCACTTACGCCACTCCGGGAATATATTCCTGGGTATTCATCAACAGCATTAAAAAAGAAAGCTACAGAGTTGAGTTATAAAACCGATTCTTTACAACGTGTTATTTTTATGAATGAGCGTTACTACGAATCTATTAAAAAAGTACTTACAGGCGATTTGAATGCCGAAGATTTTAATAAAGACTCTATTATTCAAGTGGTAAAGCTAGAGGCAAGTGAAGTCGATTTAAAACCGACAGCTGAAGATTCTTTACTTCGAGAAAAAGTAGATAAAGAGGATAAGTATAATCTATTTGAATCGGCAACCTCAGCAACAAGTTTTGTGTTGTTTCCGCCAGTAAATGGTACCATTAGCGAACCTTACAATGCCAAAGAAAAGCACTATGCTGTAGATATTGTTGTAGTCAAAGACACTCCTATAAAAGCCACTGCTGATGGGATTGTAATTTTTGCTGAATGGACAGCTAGTACAGGCTATGTGATTATTATTGAGCATAGTCATGGGTTAATTTCTATATATAAACACAATGCGGCTTTAACAAAAACCCAAGGCGATTTAGTTAAAGCCGGCGAAGTTATTGCCACTGCAGGCAGCACAGGCGAACTATCAACAGGGCCACATTTACATTTTGAATTATGGAATGACGGCTACCCAATAAACCCAACAAATTTTATAGATTTTAAATAAGACATGGCCTCCTCAAGCATTATCGAAATCAAAATATATTTTGATTGAAGATACGAACGCAGTTCTCGGGAGGTTGAAAATAAAAAGGAATAAAAAGGTCTCGACTGCGCTCGACCAGACATTTGTCAATATCAAGTTAACATGTTATCACTAAAATCTGCTTTAGCAAAACCTTTTGCAAAACGTATTTATAAAAAAGTTCAAAAATGGGCAAACAATCCTATTGAAACTCAAAATAAAGTGTTTCAAGAATTAATTGCTGTCGCAACCCGAACGCAGTTTGGACAAGATCATGATTTTATTAGTATAAATAACCATAAAGATTTTATAAAACGTGTTCCTGTAAGAGATTATGAAGCCTTAAAACCCTACGTTGAAAAGGTGGTTGCTGGCGAAAAAGACATCCTTTGGAAGGGAAAACCCGTTTATTTTGCAAAAACCTCTGGAACTACTTCGGGGTCAAAATACATCCCTATTACTAAGGAAAGTATGCCAAGTCATGTGGAAGCAGCAAGAAATGCTATTTTGATGTACATTCATGAAACAGGCCATAGTAAATTTGTAAATGGTAAAATGATTTTTTTACAAGGAAGTCCTATTTTAAAAGAACAAAATGGCGTTCAATTAGGGCGGCTTTCGGGCATTGTAGCGCATTACGTGCCTAAGTATTTACAAAAAAACAGATTGCCTTCTTGGGAGACCAACTGTATTGAAGATTGGGAAACTAAAGTAGATGCTATAGTTGAAGAAACCTTACCAGAGAATATGACGATTATTTCTGGAATTCCATCCTGGGTACAAATGTATTTTGAGAAATTGCAGCAAAAAACAGGAAAGCAAGTAGGCGATGTCTTCAAAAATTTCAATCTATTCATTTTTGGAGGGGTTAATTATGAGCCTTACCGAGCAAAATTCGAAAACTTAATTGGCAGAAAAGTAGATAGTATTGAGTTATATCCTGCAAGCGAAGGGTTTTTTGCTTTTCAAGACAAACAGAATGAGAAAGGGATGTTGCTTCAGCTTAATTCAGGTATTTTTTATGAGTTTATTAAAGCGGACGAATTTTTTAATGAAAATCCAAAACGCATCACGATTGCAGATGTTGAGGTTGACGTAAATTATGTGATGATCATCTCAACAAATGCAGGC